>JAMOVV010000038.1 GCA_027067385.1 Desulfarculaceae bacterium | reverse complement strand
TATGGCGCCGGGCAGCCGGTGTGGCGGCATTGCTGACAAAATACAGGGGTAAAAAGGCGGTCGTGGCCGGCAGCAAGACCCGGTACAGGACCAGCAGGACCGGCCGGCGGGAGAGACTTAGCCGCCGGCCACCCGGGCGGCCAGCTCCCGCACCCGGGCCATGGTCTGGTCCACGTCCATGGTGAGCAGGCGGCGGTCGGCCACCACCCGGCGGCCGGCCACCACTACATGACGCACGTCGGCGGCGCGGGCGGCGTAGACCAGGTGGCTGGCCAGGCTGTAGCGCGGGGTGAGGTGGGGGGCCGCCAGGTCGACGACGATAAGGTCACCGGCCATACCCGGCTTCAGCGCCCCGACCTTGCCGCCGAGCCCCACCGCGGCCGCGCCGCCGGCCAGGGCGGTCTCCAGCACCAGCTCCACCGGCAGGGCCGCCGGGTCTCCGGCCGTGACCTTGGCCAGGCGGGCCAGGCTGGCCGCCTCGCCCAGGATATCCAGGTTGTTGTTGCTGGCCGCGCCGTCGGTGCCCAGGCCCAGGGTGAGGCCGGCGGCGGCCAGGGCCCGGTGGTCGGCCGCGCCACTGGCCAGCTTCATGTTGGACTCGGGGCACAGCACCAGCCCCACCTGCCGCCGGGCCAGCAACTCGATGTCGGCCGGCTCCAGCCACACGCCGTGCACCCCGGCGGTGAGGGTCTCCAGCACCCCCAGGCTCTCCAGCCAGGCCACCGGGGTGAGGCCGTGGTCCCGGCGGCACTGGTCCACCGACCCGCGGCTCTCGGACAAGTGGATCAGCAGGGGGCAGCCGCGCCGGCCGGCCAGGTCGGCCGCGGAGCGCAGGGTATCGGCCGAGCAGGTGTCGGTGCTGTGGGCAAAGATGGCCGGGGTGATCAACTCGCCGGCCCCCTGCCAGCGCTCGATAAAGCGGCGGCACACCTCCAGGGCCTGGGCGGGATCGGGCGCCCCGGGGGCGGGGAAGTCGATGAGCCCCTGGGCCGCCACGGCGCGCAGGCCGGCGGCGGCCAGGGCGGCGACCGCGCCGTCCATGCAAAAGTAGGCGTCACATACCGTGGTGATGCCGGCCAGCAGCATCTCGGCCGCGGCCAGGGAGGTGCAGGCCTCCACCATGGCCTGGTCCACCCAGGTGGCCTCGGCCGGAAAGATATGCTCGCTCAGCCAGGTGTGCAGCTCCAGGTCGTCGGCCAGGCCGCGGAACAGGACCATGGCCGCGTGGCAGTGGGCGTTGACCAGCCCGGGCATGATGAGCCCGCCGGCCGCGTCCAACACCTCCACTCCCGGTGGCGCGGTACCCAGCCAGGCGGCGTCGCCGGCGGCGCGCACCAGGCCGTCTCGGATAAGCACCGCGCCACGGTCAAAGAACTCCTGGTGGTCCACCAACAGGGGGCCGCCGGTCACCAGCAGGTCAGGCATCTCCGGCCACCTCAGCGGCCCAGCAGCCGGGCCGAGGCCTCCCGCGCCTTGGCCATCACCTCGGCCTCGTCGATGGTGGTGAGCCGGCGGTCGGCCATGAGCACCCGGCCGTGGCACACGGTGTGGACCACGTCAGCGCCCGAGGCGGCGTAGACCAGGTGGCTCACCGGGTTGTACATGGGGGTGAGGTGCGGCTGGTTGGTGTTCACCACGCAGACGTCGGCCGGGGCGCCGGCGGCCAGCACCCCCAACCCGTCGATCCCCATGATGCGGCCGCCCTGGCGGGTGGCCATGGCCAGCACCGCCGGGGCCGGGGCGGAGGTGGGCTCCAGGGTGCTCACCTTGTGCAGCTTGGCGCAGGAGTCCATCTCGCCGAACAGGTCCAGGTCGTTGTTGGAGGCGCAGCCGTCGGTGCCCAGGCCCACCGTCACCCCGGCCGCCAGCATGGCGTCCAGGTCCATCACCCCGCTGGCCAGCTTCATGTTGGACTCGGGGCAGTGGGTCACCATGGCCCCGGAGGCGGCCAAGCGCTCTATCTCCGCCGGCTGCAGGTCCACCGCATGGATGGCCAGGAAGTTGGGCCCCAGCAGGCCCAGGCTATCCACGTGGTCCAGGGGCCGGCGGCCGAGATCGGCCACGGCGCCAGCGGTCTCCTGGGCGGTCTCGGCCAGGTGAATCTTGAACATGGCCCCCAGGTCCCCGGCCAACTCGCCGGCCCGGCGCAGCAACGAGGGCGAACAGGTGTAGATGGCGTGCGGCATCACCGCCCCGCTGATGCGCGGATGGCCGTCGTAGGTTTTGATCAGCTCCTCGGTTACCGCAAAGCCGCTTTCCAACTCGCCGTAGGAGGGCGAGGGAAAATCGTAGATCACCTCGCCCACCACCGCGCGCATACCGGCCTGGTCCGCGGCCCGGGCGGTCTCGTGGGCAAAGAGATACATGTCGATGAAGCTGGTCACCCCGTTCTTGATCATCTCGGCGCAGGCCAGCAGAGTACCCCAATAGACCTCCTGGCCGGTGAGGCGCCGCTCCATGGGGAAGATGTGTTGCTCCAGCCACTGTTCCAGGGCCAGGTCGTCGGCCACCCCGCGCATGAGGGTCATGGCCGAGTGGGTATGGGCGTTGACCAGCCCCGGCAGGATGAGCCCGCCGGCCGCGTCCAGCTCGCGCTTGGCCGGGGTGGAGGGCATACCCGGGCCGTCGGCCGGCCCGCAGTAGGTGATGCGGCTGCCCTCGATGCACAGGGCACCGCCAGCGATCACGGTGTCGTCCTGGTCCAGGGTGAGGATGGTGCCGTTTTTGATGCACAGATCGGGCAAGGGTCAAATCTCCAAGATCAAGCGGGAGGCCGGGTGGGGCCTAGAGTTTTTGCAGCACCCCCTGGATTACCGCGCCGAGGCCCGCACCGGCCTTTTGGGCGTTGGCGATCACCAGCTCCAGGGGGGCCGGCTCCATGGCCTCGGGCCGGTTGACATTGCTGATGGCCGAAAAGCCCAGCACCTTGCGGCCGTGGTGCCGGGCGGCGATCACCTCCAGCACGGTGGACATGCCCACCGCGTCGGCCCCAAAGCCGCGCAGCATGGCCGTCTCGGCCGGGGTCTCCATGGAGGGGCCGGGCACCCCGACGTATACCCCCTCGTACAGCGGCACCTGGTTCTCGGCCGCCGCCTGGCGGGCCAACTCCATCAGCCCGGGGTCATAGGCCTGGGAAAAGTCGGGGAAGCGCTCGCCCCACTGGTCGGGGTTGGGGCCGGTGAGCGGGTTGCAGCCGGTGAAGTTGATGTGGTCGCGGATCATCATCACCCGGCCGGGTTCCATGGCCGGGTCCAGGCCGCCGGCGGCGTTGCAAAAGATGAATATCTCCACCCCCAGCTCGGCCAGCACCCTGACCGGCATGGTGACCTGGCGCGGGGTGTAGCCCTCGTAGAGGTGGAAGCGGCCGGCCAGAGCGGCCACCTGGCAGGAACCCAGGCGGCCGAAGATCAGCTCACCGGCGTGGCTCTGTACCGTGGAGACCGGCAGTCCGGGGATGTCGCGGTAGGGCACCCGGCGCGGTTGTTGAATGCGGCCGGCCAGTTGGCCCAGGCCGGTTCCCAGGGTGAGGCCCACCCGGGGACGCGGATCGCCGGCCAGCAACTTCTCCAGGTAGGCGACCGCGCCGGCCACCGCCTGCATGTGGTCAGCATCCATAACTTTTTCACTCCATGTGAATTGCGGCCCCGCCCACCCTAAACCCAACGATGCATTTATGTCAATTAAAAACCATGCTTAGCCTGGCCAGGCCCCCAAAAACGCCTGGAAAATAATTTTTCACAGCGGGTCAAGCTGTGAAATTCATCTTTTTTTTCATGCCTAACAACAGGAGTTCTGGGAACAAAACACGGTATACCACGTTTTAGGGACATATCACACGTTGACAGCACCGCCTCCCGACACCATATTTGCCGGAAAATAAAGGATTGTTCTATAGTGAATCTTACGCTGAAATATTACCTGAACATCTACCTGCCCCTGGCCCTGCTGTTGGCCGGCGGTGTGCTGGTCTGCGGCGAGCCGGCCAACACCGGGGCCGCCGTGTTGCGCAGTTCCTCTTGCCTCTCCAAGCCGGTGTGGAAAACCACCGCCCCCCTGCCCTGGCAGGGACTAAACCGGGAGGTGCGGGAAAAGAAGACCTGGGACCTGGCCCGCGAATTGGCCAAGACCAACGGCCTGGATGCCGCCCTGATCATGGCCGTGGTGCGGGTGGAGTCCAACTTCCGGCCGTGGGCGGTGAGCAAACGGGGAGCCATGGGCCTGATGCAGATCAACCGGGTAACCGCCGAGCACCTGGGCCTGGCCACCCCCCTGGACCCCAAGGCCAACCTCACCGCCGGCGTGCGCTACCTGGCCCAGTTGATGGCGCGTTTCGACTACGACCTGCGCCTGGCCCTGGCCGCTTATAACGCCGGGCCCACCCGGGTGGGGGAGCTGGGCAGCGTTCCTAAGATCGAAGAGACCCGCCAGTTCGTGGACCGGGTGCTCAAGGCCCGCGACCACTTCCGCGTCAAGTACCAGGCCCTGGCCAGCAAGTAATTCATTTTATTGCTAATATCGTTCAGACTCGCGGGCGGGGCGTCCGGCCGGGCCGGCCTGCGGCGCTGGCGCCCCAGGCGCTAGAAACACGACAACCCGGCTGATTCAACCATCAGCCGGGTTAGCCGCCTAAGCCATCGCTGAAAACTGGCTGCCCGTCCTTGACCCGCGCCGCCAGCCTCGCCCGAACCGCCGGCCCTTGCTACACGGCGCCGGCCCTGCTAAATAACGCTGGCTCTCGCCCCATAACGCCGGCCCTCGCCGCATAACGCCGGCCTTGCTACCCGACGCCGACCCGCGCCCCATAGCGCCGACCCTGCCCCATGACGCCGACCCTTGTGCTACCCAGACGCCGCAGTCGGCCCGGAGGGGCTACTTCTTGCGCTGGTGACGGGTCCGCTTGAGCAGTTTGCGATGCTTGTGCTTGCGAATCTTCTTGCGACGCTTCTTGACTACACTACCCATAAGGGCTCCCCTGAGCCGGTGAACTGGCACCAAAATGACATAAGAATAAAAGAGCTTAGCGTGATTTATATACCAAAGAGCCGGGCTGGGGGCAATAGCTGGGGAGATTATTTGCGTATAAATTGTGCCGCCGGGGCCGGAGCGGTTGGCAGGCAGATGGCATTATCTGCCCAACCTGGCTGGCTTTTAACTAAAACCTAGCCCGAATCGGCCAAGGCGGTAAGTAGCGCGCCGACCGCCGCCTCCGGATCACCAGCGGTAATAACCCCGGCCACCTGCCAACCGGCCAGGCTCGCCACCGGCTTGCCGGCCTTGAGGGCATGGCCAATCTCGCTGAGGGTGCCGGCCGCCCCGCCCACGGCCACCGCCCCGGCTCCGGCGGCCACTACCAAGAGGTTGCGCGCTTGGCCCATACCGGTGGGGATAACCACCTGGCAGAAGGGATTGGCCGCTGCGGGGTCCATCCCCGGCAGGATGCCCAGGGTAAAGCCGCCCTGGTCGCTGGCTCCCTGGCAGGCGGCGGCCATCACCCCGCCGAGCCCGCCGGTGACCACCCCCCATCCCCGCCGGGCCAAGAGCGCCCCCACCCGCCGGGCCATGGCGGCCAGCGACTCATCGGCCGTACCGGCCCCGATAACGCTGATCAAGCGGCGCCGCTCTACCATCCGTGCTCCCCCACCAGCTTGACAAAACGGCAACCACCCAGGTTCTCCTGGACCAGTTGGTCGCCCCGACGGGTAACCCGCAGCAGGTCCTGCACGTGGGCGTCACCCACCGGCACCACCAGGCGGCCGCCTTCGGCCAACTGCTCGGTGAGCGGCAGCGGTACCTCGGGTCCCCCGGCGGTGACCATGATGGCGTCGTAGGGGGCCTCGTCCGGCCAGCCCAGGGTACCGTCGGCTACGTGCAGGTTGACGTTGAAGATACCCAACTCCTCCAGGGTTTGCTGGGCCCGTCGGCTGAGGCTGCGGATGAGCTCGATGGAGATGACCCAGTCGGCCAGCTTGGCCAGGACGGCGGTCTGGTAGCCGCAGCCGGTGCCGATCTCCAGCACCTTCTCGCTCCCGGTGAGCCCCAGGGCGTCGGTCATCAAGGCCACGATGTAGGGCTGGCTGATGGTTTGCCCCTCGCCGATGGGCAGGGGGTGGTCTTCATAAGCCCGCGGCCACAGGCTCTGGTCCACGAACAGGTGCCGGGGCACCTGGTTCATGGCATCGAGCAACCCGGGGTCGCTGATGCCCCGGCGGCGTATCTGGTTGTCGACCATTTTGCGGCGGCTCACCGCGAAGTCGTTCTTGAGACGCAAAGGTGATAACCCTCCCGCCGTAAGTTTAGGACACCTGGCCCGGCCGCGAAACCCCCAACCTAAAATTTCGCGCCGCGCCGGCCGCTACCGGGCCCCGGGCAGGGGCCGCATCTCAAAACGCGGCTGGGAGCCGCGGGTCCAACTCATCACCACGTAGCCCGCGCCAAAGCGCAAGGGTCCCCACTTGCGGTCGCCGCGCCACCAGCCGCCGCTAACCGCCGGTAAACCAATGATATTCCAGCTGCCTCGCCGCATGGGGATAACGCTGCGGTGGTAGGCGTGTAAATGACCGTGCACCCAGGCCAACAGCCGCCGGCCGGCCAGCATGCGCCATACCCGGACGGCCGACTGGTCCAGCGAGCGTAAAACCGTCTTCCCCCCAAACCCGCGGGCCAAGGCCCGGGGCGAAAGGGGGTTGGCCGCGGCCAGGGGTGAGAGCGGAGGATAGTGGGTGACCAGCACCAGCGGGGTGCTACGCGGCAGCACCCGCAGCACCCGCTCCAGCCAGCCCAGGGCCTCCGGGCCCATGCGGCCGCACCAGCGGACGCGCCCGGCCAACTCACCGCAGTAGCCGGTATTGTCCAGCAGGATAAAGGCCACCGAACCGACCATGCGCACCTGGCGGGCCGGTCCCATAACCCGCCGCCACGGCAACAGGTCCACCCGGTGGTTGTAGATCACGTCGTGATTGCCCGGAAGCAGCAGCGAGCCCGGCGGCAGGCCGGCCACCGCCTCCTGGGCCGCGGCCAGGGCCCGCCGTACCGAGGCGGCGCCGCCGCGGCGATAGCGGTGGTCCAGGCCAAAGAGAACGTCGCCGGCCACTATAGTCAAATCAAAGCGCTCTAAGCGCAAGCGGCTCACCAGGGACCGCCACCGGGCTCGGGCCCGGGCGGCCAGGGAAGAGGCCTGCGGCCAGAGATGAGGATCGGCCAAGAGCGCCACCCGCCGGAGCTTGGCCGAGGGCTCGGCCCACACACGAAAATCGTGGCCGCCGCCCACCCGCCGGGCCGGCCACCACCACCGCCCTCGCACCACGTACCCCGGCGGCGCCGTGAGTACCACCACCCGGTCGCAGAAGGTAGGCAGGCGTACCCGGCCCTGGGCGTCGCTCACCGCGACGCGGTAGCCGTCGCTCAAAAGAGCGCCGGCTACCTCCTGGCCGCCTGGACCGGTCACCCGGCCACTCACCACCAGGGCAAAACCCTTCGCCCCAGCGGCCCAGGCCACGTTCCCGGCGGCCAGGACCAGGGCCACCACGGCCACGGTCAACCAGCGCCGCCTCATGGTATTACTCCCCTTTGCCGCCCGGCGGCGGCGTACCATAGCCATGGGTCTCGGCGGGACCGGCCGGGAGTTACTTACGGCCGTGGGCCAGGGCCGCCTCCAGGCGCGAGCGGAAGTACTCCGGGTCGCGGAAGCCGATCATGGTCAACTGGCTGAGCCAGTTACCCTTGGCGTCGAGGATCACGTTGGTCGGCACTCCGCGCACCCCGAAACGCCGGCTCAGGGCGCGGGCGGCCGGTGAGGGGTTGGAGGTGAAATCCACCCAAATGGGGGTGAAGCCCGACGATATGGTTTTGATCACCTTGGGGTCTTTGAGGGTGATGGCCTTGAGCCGTTTGCAGGGGGCGCACCAGTCGGCGGTAAAGAACACCAATACCGGTTTGCCGGCCTTGAGGGCGCGGTCCATGACGTCGGGAGTATATTGCTGCCACGCGATCTTGCCGCCGGCCGAACCGCCTTTATCCAGGGTCCATCCCAAGCGAGGGGCCACCCCCACCCACAGGAACACCCCCACCACGGTTACCAGCATCAGGGAGACGATCCGTTTAACCACCAGGAACCCGCGGGTCCCGCTATTTTCCGTAAGTGCCAAGTAAACACCTCCCGCCAGGGCCAACGCGGCCAGCGTCCAGAAGAAAACTTTCAGCCCCAACAAGGGCTCTATTATATAGATAGCCATGAGCACAAGTATCACGCCAAAGAACTTGCGCACCCAGATCATCCACCCGCCGGCCCCGGGCAGGCGGCTGATGGACCCGCTGAACACGGCCAGCACCGCCAGCGGCAGTCCCAGGCCCAACGACAGGGCCAAGAAGACCAACAGGCCGTACCACCACTGGCCCACCTTGCCCACGTGGGCCATGAGCCCCACCACGAAGGGCCCCACGCAGGGAGCCACGATTATACCCACCGTGAGTCCCATGACCAAGGTGCCCAACAGCCCGGACCGGTTGGCCGAACCGACGCGGTTGAGCGCGGCCGGCAGGCGCATCTCCCACAGGCCGAACATGGAGGCGGCCATGGCCACCATCACCCCGGCGATCGCTAAAAGCACCACCGGGTGGCTCAGGGCCTGGCCCAGCATGCCGCCGCCCAGGGCCACCACGCTGCCCAGGATGGAATAGGTGAGGCACATACCCAAGAGGTAGACCACCGCGTTGGCCGCCAGGGCGCCGCGCGAGCCCTCGGCCCGCCCCCCGAAGAAGCTCACCGTAATGGGGATCATGGGGTAGACGCAAGGGGTGAGGTTCAGCCCCAGGCCGCCCACAAAGACCAACAGCAGTATCCAGCCCAGCGAGCGGCCGGCAAAGGGGTCGCCCCCGCCCGAGCGGGACGCCGTAGACTTAGGGACCGGCGGTTGCGCGATCTCTACCCCCATGGCCGCCAGCATGTTCGGCGGCACCAAGAACTGCGGCCGCGAACCCACCGCCCCCACCGTGACCTCGCCCTGCCAGGCGATGCTCCCGGCATACTCTTTGCCCTGGGCATCGGCCAACACGTAATGCAGCCTTCCCCGGATCACCCGCCGGCCGGCCTTAGCCTCCGCCCCCACCTTGAGCAGGGGGTGCAGGGCCACCATCTTGCCGAACCCCTTGGCGCTATCGGCCGGCTTGATGGTGTGGTCAATGGCCGCCAGGCCGCCGCCAGCGGTGGTCTCCAGGCGCAGGGGCCCCTTGAGCTGGTATCCCTGGGGCGCGGTTACCGCGATCAGGATAGGCAGGGCGCGGCCGGCCGGGTAGCTCTTTACGATCTTAACGTCCTTGGCCACCGGTGCCGGGGACGGCCCCTCGGCCAGGGCTGGCGCGGCCAGGGCAAGGCTACAGCAGAGGGCCACGGCCGCCCCCAGGATGTGGTGTGTTGATTTTCGCCACAGGCGCAGGTTCATCAGGCAATCGCTTTCATATGAGGTTAGGTGCCCCGTCACCGGCAAATTGTACAAGTTCACTACGGCAATAAAATACCGAGCCGTTTGGAGGTGGTCAAATTAAAATATTTTTCTCAATCTCTGGGCGTTTACGGTGGCCGCGATGTGGCTAGGTGGTGTATGTGCTTCATTTTTATGTTTAACCTGGACAGCTTCCCCTTCATTTGGTATCTTGAATCAACTTAGGTCCGGCCACCAGGGGGCCAGATGGTCACAGCAGGGGGCTAAATGGTCACAGTATTTGGTGGGAGCTACATGACTGTGGCGCGAGGCCAAATGGTCGCGGCATTGGTGGGAGCTACATGACTGTGGCGCGAGGCCAGATGGTCACGGCAGGGGTCAGCGCGGCTGAGTTGCCAGTCAGGCCATGCCCGGGCCGGGGCAAGCGGGGGGCCAGGCGTCATATCGCGAGGCCAAACGGGTTATGTGGGGTCCAGGCATCAAGCGGGTTATGCCTCTCCGGGGGGGCGCGATCTACCAGCGAGGAGCGGCGATAGGGTTGTGATCAAAACGAGCCTACGGCAACTGGCGCTTTTATTTATGGCGGGCCTCTTGGTGATGGCCTTGGCCGGTTGTGCCACCACCTCCGGCGGTCAGCCCCTCAAGGCCCCAAAACCAACATCCCAGGAAATCAAGGCCAAGGTCGCCGCCGAGATTCTCAAGCTGGAGGAAGGCGACGAAGCCGCCGCGGCCGTCAAGAAGGCCAAACCCACCTACGACATCCCCATCACCCTCAACCAGCAAGTTGAAAACTGGATCGCCATCTTCCAGGGCAAGAAGCACAAGACCTTCCGGCGCTGGCTGGAGCGCTCCCGGCGTTACACCCCCATGATGCGCGCCATTCTCAAGGACTACGGCCTGCCCGAAGACCTGGTCTACCTGGCCCTGATTGAAAGCGGTTTCAACTGCCGGGCCTACTCTTGGGCCCACGCCTCGGGCCCCTGGCAATTCATCCGGGGTACCGGGCGGCGCTACGGCCTGAAAATAAACTACTGGATCGACGAACGCCGCGACCCGGTCAAGGCCACCCATGCGGCGGCCAAGTATCTCAGCGAGCTCTATGCCGAATTCGGCTCCTGGTACCTGGCGGCGGCGGCCTACAACGCCGGCGAGGCCAAGATTCGCCGCGCCCTCACCCGCTACCGCGCCGAGGACTACTGGGAGATCAGCCACCGCAAACGCCGCTACCTCAAACGCGAAACCAAGCACTACGTGCCCAAGATGCTGGCCGCCGCCATCATCGCCAAGGAGCCGGCCAAGTACGGCTTCACCGGGCTGGTCTACCAAAAACCCCTGGCCTTCGACCAGGTGACCGTCGACGGCGGTACCTCCCTGGCCGTGGCCGCCAAGGCCGCCGGCGTAACCAAGGCCCAGTTGGTCGACTTGAACCCCGAGATTCGCCGGGGAGTGGTACCCCCCAACCTCGCCCACTACACCCTGCGCCTGCCCAAAGGCACCCAGGCCCGTTTCCAGAGCGCTTATGCCAAGCTCACCCCTAAACAGCGCAAGGCCCGACCCGATATCATCGTCGTGCGGGTGGAAAAGGGTGACACCCTGGGACGCATCGCCCGCACCTACGGCGTGCGGCTCAGGGACTTGATGGCCTTAAACAGCCGCCTCAATCCCCGCGCCCTGCGTATCGGGCAGCGGGTGATGGTGCCGCCCGGCCGCTTCCGCACCACCGTGCGCCGCCACCGGGTGGCCTCCACCAAGCGGGCCCGCCGGCCCAAACGCGCCCCCGCCTCCGGCAGGACGCGCACCATCTACACCGTGCGCCGCGGCGATACCTACTGGCTCATCGCCCAGCGCTACCAGATCAACTGGCGCAGTATCAAGCGCTGGAACCAACGCCGCAGCAGCCGCCTCAAGCCGGGCCAAAAGCTGGTGCTCTACCTCTCGGCCTCCCATGCCCGGCGCGCCGCCGCCCCGAAGCGGCGTAAGACCTTCAAGGGCCCGGCGGACCTGCCGGCCGGCGCCATCTTCTACACCGTGCGCCGCGGCGACAACCTCTGGCTCATCGCGCGGCGCTTCAAGGTCTCCACCGCCCAGCTCAAGCGCTGGAACCGCCTGGGCACCCACCGCCTGCGCATCGGCCAACGCCTGGTGGTGGGCTTCAAGTCCCGGCGGCGGCCGGCCAAGGTGGCCTCGGCCACCCGGCGCTCCACCGCCACCACCACCTACACCGTGCGCCGCGGCGACAACCTCTGGGACATCGCTCAACGCTTCAAGGTCTCCACCTCCCAACTGCGGCGCTGGAATAACCTGCGCGGCAGCCGCCTCATGCCCGGCGATACCCTCACCGTGGCCTCGGCCGACGAGTCCTAGCCGCCACCCCGGCGATGGCCGCCAGGACGCCCAACCCAACGCCGGAGCGACGGCTAAACGGCAGCCGGCCTAACCGAACGGTCAAGCGCTAAGACCGGCCAGCAGATCGTAAAAACCTGTCGCCAGCCCGCTAAATCAATCCCTTGTACTTGCATCCCTGCGGCGCGCAACGACGGGCTACAGCTCGTGGGCCTCGCCGATGAGCAGGCGCACCAGGGCGGTGAGGACGAACCCGGCGGCCATCCAGGAGAAGCCGCGTACCGTGCGGCAGTTGACGATGAGCGGGGTGTCCTTCAGGTCGTGCAGGGTGCTCATGTACAAAAACACCCCCGAGGCCAGCGACAGAATGGAGCCCTTCACCAGCCACATGACGCGGCCGGTGAGCAGGCGATGCACGTCTTCGCCCGCCAAGATGCCCAGCGGGGTGGACAGGGCAAAGAGCCCGAAGAGGATATAGACCGCCGGCCGCCCGAGGGTGCTGCGCACCATCTTCAGGGCCAGGGCAAAGGCGGCCGAGCCCTTGTGCACCATGATGGCTATCGCGATCATCAGCGCCGCCCGGCTCTCGCTAACCCCCAGGGCCGCCCCCAGCAAGAACGACGGCAGGGCGATCATCACGGTCATGATCACCGGGATCACCGGGTTGGTACTCCCGCCGGCCGCCTCGCCGCCGGCCAGCCGGGTGGTGTAGTGCTCCAGGGATAGCAGCAGCAAAAAGGCCGCCGCGCCGATGAGGGAGGCCAGGGGAAATTTAACCGCCGGCAGGGCCCGGCCCAGCAAGTGCAGGCCGGCCGGCAGCATCATGGTGAGGCATAGGGCCAAAAAGACCCCGGCCGCAAAGGCCTGGCCCATGGCAAAGCCGCGCACCTGGCGGGCCCTCTCCTGCCGGGTCAACGGCAGGTAACCACCGACAATGGTAATGGCTAAGATAGCCACCAGGCACAGCCATTGAAAACCGGTGAGCATGTGGTTCTCCACTATGAGGCTACCGCCATTATCGGCGGTATGCTCTCATTCTAGCGGCTAACCGGGAGGCTTGGCAAACCGGGCGGTCCGCGGCGCCCTTAGCCGGCGTTTTGGGCCAGCCAGCGCCGCAGGGCCTCTTCCAGCTCCAGGCCGGCCAGCACCTCCCGCCCCCCTTGACGCCGCAGGCGCAGCAGCTCCTGCGACCCGATGCGCTGGCGCAGGTCCGGGCAAAAGAAGTTGATGCAGATGGCGAAGCGGGCCTTGAGCCGGCAGCCATCGGGACCCACGAACAGGCACTGTCCCTCGGCCCATCGCTCAGTGGGCAGCTCCACCCCCATCATCAGGTTGATCAAGAGCAGGTGGCGGTCGAACCAGTACTCGGCCCCGTCGAAACAGCAACTGATTTGGTCGGCCCCGGCGCAGGCGGCGCAGAGCTCCACCACCCGGGAGCCGGCAAAAGTCCGCCAGGTGGCCGCGATCTCCCGCTGGTAGGCCGCCAGCATCTCGCCCAGGCGCTCGTCGTCGCCCAGCCGCTGGCCGTAAGCGGCAAACAGCTCCTTGGCCCGGCCTATCTCGGCCAGGGTAGTTTCATATTTGGTCACAAGCCGTACCTGTTTCCTTTCGGAGCCGCCGCGGGCCATGGAAGGGGCGGGGAAATATTTTTAACGCCGGCGGGCCTCGTCTTGGGCCAACACCTCTTGGCGCAGGCGGCGCTTGAGAATCTTGCCGGCCGGGCTGGTGGGGAGCTGGGGGACGCTCACCAGTTGCTTGGGGACCTTGAAGGGACTTAAGTGTTCTTTGAGAAAGGAGCGCAGGTGGACCGGGTCGATCTGCGACCCGGGCCGGGGGACGATATAGGCGACCACCCGTTCGCCGTACTCGGGGTCGGGCAGGCCGATCACCGCGCACTCGGCCACCTCGGGCCGGCGGCACAGCACCTCCTCCACCTCGCGGGGGTACACGTTCTCGCCGCCGGTGATGATCAGGTCCTTGATGCGGTCCACGATGAACAGGTAGCCGTCGGGGTCCAGGTAGCCCACGTCGCCGGAGCGGAACCAGTCGCCGTGAAAGGCGGCCCGGGTGGCCGCGGGGTTGTCCAGGTAGCCGGCCATGATGTTGCGGCCCCGGATGCATATCTCGCCCCGGGACCCCGACGGCAAGACCCGGCCGCGCTCATCGCGGATGCTCACCTCGGTGGTGCCCACCGGGGTGCCCACCGAGCCTAGCCGGTGGTGGTGGTAATGGTTGTAGGTGACCAGCGAGGCGCTCTCGGTCATGCCGTAGGCCTCGAAGATGTCCAGGCCGGTGAGATCCTTCCAGCGCCGCACCAGCTCGCCGGCCATGGAGGCGGCCGCGCTGAAACAGTAGCGCACCGGGCCCAGCTTGGCGGCGATGTCCGCCACCTGGGCCAGGCGCACGTAGATGGTGGGCACGGCGTAGAGCTTGGTCACCCGGTGCTCGGCGATGGCCGCCAGGACCCCGGCCAGCTCAAAGCCGGGCAGCAGCACCAGGCCGCCGCCGGAGAGGATGGTGGCGTTCATGATGTGCACCTGGCCGAAGACGTGGTTGAAGGGCAAAAAGCACAGGGCCCGGTCCTCGACCGTGGAGCGCTCGCAGTGGGCCACCTGGTGCGCCGCGGTGACCAGGTTCTCGTGGGTGAGCATCACCCCCTTGGGCTCGCCGGTGGTGCCGCCGGTGTATAGGATGGCCGCCACCTCGTGGCGCTCGCGCTCCCGGGCCGGCTGGGGCCCCGAGGCCGGCCGGCAGAGATCGTCCGGCTGGCAGTCACCGCCGGGGCAGATGAGCTTAGGCGGCGGGTCCTGCTCGGCCAGGCCGGCCAGGTGCTCCCGCCGCCGGGCCTCGGTGAAGACGGCCCGGGGCCGGCTGTGGGCCAGCAGGCGCCGCAGCTCCGGGGGGGTGAGCAGGGGAGAGAGGGTCACCACCGTGGCCCCGAGCTTCAGGGCCCCGAAGTACACCGCCAGCCAGGCGGCCGAGTTGGGGGCGCACAGGGCCACCCGGTCGCCGGGCCCCACCCCCAGCCCGGCCAGGCCGGCGGCCGCGCCCGCGGCCCGGGCGGCCAGCTCGGCGTAGCTCCAGCGCCGGTCGCCCTCGATCACCGCCACCTGCTCGGGAAACCAGCCGGCGGTGTTTTCCAGGTTGCGCGCCAGGTTCATTGCCATGGACCCTCCCGCGGGACTACACCATGAGATACTTGCGGCGTATCTCCTGGTTGGCCCGCAGGTCCTGGATATCGCCCTGGTAGCGGATCACGCCGTTGTCGATGATATAGCCCCGGTCGCCGAGGCTAAGGGCCACTTCCTGGTTCTGCTCGGCCAAGAGCACGGTGAGGCCCTCGTCCTTGAAGCGGCCGATCTGCTGGGCCAGCATCTTCACCACCAAGGGGGCCAGCCCCTCGGTGGGTTCGTCCAGCAGCAGGAAGCTCGGGTTGGTCATCAGGGCCCGGCCGATGGTGAGCATCTGTTGCTCGCCGCCGCTGAGATAGCCGGCCTGGCGGCCGTCGATATCCTTGAGCGGCGGGAAAAACTCGTAGACCCGCTCCTTGTCCCAGCCGCGGCCGCCGGCCGCCGGCCGGGCCACCACCTCCAGGTTTTCGCCCACCGTGAGATCGGCGAACACCCGGCGGTCGTCGGGCACGTAACCCATGCCGCGACGGGCCAGGAGGTGGGGCTTGAGGCCGGTCACCTCCCGCCCCTGGTAGATGATGCTCCCCTGCTTGGGCGGGGTGAGCCCCATGATCGAGCGCATCAGGGTGGACTTGCCGGCCCCGTTGCGCCCCAGGATACAGACCACCTCGCCCTGGTTCACGGTGAGCGAGACGTCAAAGAGGATGTGGCTCAGCCCGTAGTAGGTGTGGATGCCGCGCACCTCAAGCATCAGCCGGCTCTCCCAGGTAGGCCTGCTGCACCTGCTGGTTGCAGCGCACCTGGTCGCAGGCGCCCTCGGCGATGGTGCGGCCCGATTGCATCACCATGATGCGGTCGGCCACGCTGAAAACCAACTCCATGTCGTGCTCGCAAAGTAGAATGGTAAGCCCCATCTTTTGGGTGAGCCGCCGGATCAGCTCGATGGTGGCCTGGGTCTCCTCGGGGCTCATGCCGGCGGTGGGCTCGTCCATGATCAACAGCTCGGGCCGGTTGCCCAGGGCGATGGCCATCTCCAGGAGCTTGCCGTCGCCGTGGGACAGCGAACCGCTCACAGCCTGGGCCCGGTCCTGCAGGCCGACGCTCTCGAGTATCTCCCAGGTTTCGTCCACCGCCAGGCGCCGGGCCGGGGTGAAGAGCCGGTGCACCTGGCGCCGCCGGGCCAGCACGGCCACCTGCACGTTTTCAAACACGCTCATGCGGCCAAAGACGCTCACCACCTGGTAGGAGAGGCTGATGCCCCGGCGGCAGACCTGGTGGGGCGCCAGGCCGCCGATGGGCCGGCCCTTGAAGATGATCTCGCCGCCGCTGGGTTTGAGCTGCCCGCTGATGAGCCGAAACAGGGTGGTCTTGCCGGCCCCGTTGGGACCGATCACCGCCACCACCTCGCCCTGGTTCACCGTGAGGTTGGCGTCGCTCACCGCCTTGAAATGGCCGAAGTATTTCTTGAGCCCGCGCACCGAGAGCATGGCTAGTCCTCCCGCCGGCTATGGGCCATGGCCGGGGTGCGCTTGGCGCCGATGAAGCCCAACACGCCCTGGGGCAGGAAGAAGATGAGCAGCATCAATATCACCCCGAGCACCAGGGTCCAGTACTCGGTGTAGATGCCCACCACGGTGCGCAGCCCCACCATCATCGCCGCTCCCAGCATGGGCCCCATAAAAGTGAACCACCCGCCCAAAAGGCACATGACCAGTATCTCCAGGGAGAGGGTCCAGAACATCATGTCCGGGAAGACCGAGCCCTCCACCACCACGAAGAGCACCCCGGCCACCCCGCCGAAGAAACCGGCGATGACCAAGGCGATAAGCTGGTGGCCGATGAGATGCACCCCGATCATCTCGGCCCGCTCCGAGTTGTCGCGGGTGGCCATCAGCACCCGGCCGAAGGGGGAGTTGATCACCAGGTACATCACCAACAGGCAGGCGGCGGTGACCGCCAGGGTGAACCAGTAGGCCCCGCTCACCGAGGCGATGGCCCCCGGCACCGCGATGCCGTGGATGCCGTCGTCACCGCCGGTGAAGCTGTACCAGCGAAAGACGATGGCCCACACCAACGAGCCCAGCGAAATCTGCAACATGCCGTAGTAGAGCTGGGAGAGCCGCACGCAGATGATCCCGATGACCAGGCTCAGCAGGGCGGCGGCCAAGGGCCCCACCAGGAGCCCCCACCAGGGCGAGAGCCCGCTCCACTTGATCATCAGGGCCGCGCCGTAGGCCCCCACCCCGTAGAACACCGCGTGGTGAAACTGATACAGGCCGCCGAAGCCCAGCACCAGGTTTAGGCTGGTGGCCAGCAGGCCGGTGACCAGCATCAACGATACCAGGTAGACGTAGAAGCGCGGGACCAGGCTGGGCCAAAAGGCCAGCAGCAGGGCCAACCCCGCCACCACCCAAAGGCCCCGGTGGTTTTTTATATTTTCCAACACCACGGGCCTCCGCTCACCAGGTTGATTGCAACAGCCCCTTGGGGCGGAACACCAGCACCACCACCACCGCCACGTAGGGAAAGACGATGGCGAACTGGGGCCACACCAGGATGCCGATGGCGTCGGTGAGCCCAAAGATGAGCGCGCCCAACAGCGCCCCCCACATGTTGCCCAGCCCGCCGATGATCACGATGAGGAAGGCCTCCATGATGATAGTGTGGTCCATGCCCTGGGTGATGTTCTGGGTGGGGGCCACCAGGGCGCCGCCCAGGCCGGCTAAAAAGCATCCGATGCAAAACACGGCGGCAAAGACCCAGCTCACGTTTATGCCCATGGCCGCCACCATCTCGCGGTCCACCGCCGCCGCCTTGGCCAACTTGCCGATTTTGGTCTTGTTGGTCAGCAGCCAGAGCCCCAGGGCCACCAGGGGCCCCAGCAGCAGCAGGAAGAGATTGTAGCGGGGGAAAGGCAACCCCGCCAGGTCGAAGGACCCCTGCAACAGCGGCGGCGCGGTGAGGCTGCGGTAGTCCGAGCCCCAGATAAGCTTGACCAGGTCGCCGAAGACCAGGGTGAGCGCAAAGGTGAACAGCAGGAGCATCAGGTGCTCGCGGTCGTACAAAAAGCGCAGCAGTCCCCGCTCCACCGCCAGGCTCAGCAGGGCCACCACCGCCGGCGCGATGATCAGGGCCAGCCAGAAGCCGGTCGAACCCCCGATGAACACCGCGGCCGAGTAGGTGACAAAGGCCCCGATCATGTAGAGCGAGCCGTGGCTCAGGTTGGGGATGCGCAGCACCCCCAGGATGAGGCTCAGCCCCGAGGAGACGATGAACAAGATGGTGGTGCGGCTCAGCCCCACCAGCACCTGTTGGGCCAAGGAGGCCAAGGTGATGTGCGAAGTTGCGTCCATGGATCAGGTCTCGTCACGCGTCTGCGCCGCCGCTGGCGGCGCAGACGCGTAATCGTCGGGTTGGGGTTGGTCCCCGGCTTACTTGCCCCGGGCCTTCTTGATCGCCTCCACCGGGGGAGCTGCGTTCTCGGGGGCGATGGTAACCAGGTCGCCGCCGATGAAGAACTTATACATGGGCACCTTCTTGGTGACCCCCAGGTACATGGGCAGCAGGGCCTGGTGGTCATAGGCGCGTAGCTTCACCGGTCCCACCGGACTCGGCACCACCATACCCTCCACCGCGTTGATAAAGGCCTCGGTGTCCACCTTGCCGGCCTTCTTATAACCGCCGGCGATGAGCTGGGCGGTGATGTAACCGTACAGGGCGCCCACGGTGGGCAGGCGGCCGTAGGCCTTTTGGAACTCGGCCACGAAGGCCTTGTTGGCCTTGGTATTGGGATAGTAGAAGTGATAGTTGGAGGTGCCGATCACCCCCTCGGGGGCGTTTGCGCCCAGGGGACGGATGGTGGCCAGCTCGGTGGCGGTGTGCATGAAGAAGGGCACCTTCTTGTTGAAGCCGGTGGCCTGAGCCGCCTTGAGGAAGGGCACGCAGTCGCGGCCGCCGGTGGCCACGATCACCGCGTCGGGCTTGGCGGCCAGAATGGCGGTGATGTAGGGGGTGAAGTCGGGCTCGCCCACCTTCCACCAGGACTGGCCCAACAGCTTCACGTCCGGCTTGATCTTCTTGAGATAGTCCCAGATGCCCTGGGCCACGGCGTGGCCGTACTCGTAGTCGTCGCCGGCGATCCAGTATTTCTTATAGGGCAGCTTGGCCAGCCCCTCGGCCGCCGCCTTGCCGATCATGGCCGTGTTCTCGCTGATCTGGAACACGTAGCGATGCCCCTTGGCCCCGCTGATCTTGGCGCTCTTGGAAAAGGTGACGAAAAAGGGAATCTTCTCGCGGGCGGCCAGGTCGCTGATGGCCAGGGCCAGGGCGCTGTTGATGGTGCCCACCAGGATATCCACCTCTTCGCGCATAATCAGTTCCTTGGCCGCGGCCAGGCCCAGGTCCACCTTGAACTTGCTGTCGCGGGTGAGCACCTCCACCTTGCGCCCGTTGATGCCGCCGGCGGCGTTGATCTTTTTGACCGCCAGCAGCAGGGCGTCGCGCACGTCGTTGGTATAGGTACTGGGCGGGCCGCTATAGCAGTCGACCATGCCGATTTTAAACGGTTTGGCCAGGGCCGCGGTGGCGCCCACCAACAGGGCCAGGGCCGCCACCAGTCCCACGACCAGCAGGGTGCATTTTTTCATTACTGTCGTCTCCCTTCCGAGGGTTGAAACCACTCCCGCCCGGCACCGGCCGGCCCGGACCTGCCACCAGCTTGCCGCGGCCGGACACTTCGACCGGCCCCGCCTCTGGGGTTGCATATGGAGTTTACCTATTGGGTATACCCTAAAGAGTCCGGCCGGAAAAGCCCCTTGGTCCCGGCGGAAGCGGTCGCCCCTAGGGACCCCAGGCCGGTTCAGCGCTGCGGCCGTCGCGGGTGAGCCGCCGCAGGCCGCGGCCGTCGGCCCCCACCACGTAGATGTCGGAGGTGAAATTGGCCACCGCCAGGTCGGTGACGTTGAGCACCCGCCGCCGGGAGGTGACCAACTGGAAGGCGATGCGGCGGCCGTCCGGCGACCAGGAAGGATAGGCCACCGCCTGGTTGGCGGCCACCCGGGTGAGTTGGGCCAGGCCGCGGCCGTCGGCCCCCACCACGAAGAGGTTGGCGGTTATATTACCGCCGGCGTTCATGATCGGCCGTACAAAGGCGATGCGGCGGCCGTCCGGTGACCAGGCCGGCCAGTCGTTGGCCTCCTGGTGGCTGGCCAGCACCCGGCGATGGGGGACCAGTATCTTGGGGCGGGGGTGGCCCCGCAGTATGCTGGCCAGCGAGCAGACGGCCAGGTTTTCCAGGGTCTCCCACACCCCGGAAGACACCGCCACCAGCCGGCCGTCGGGCGAAAGGCGCGGCGACTTGGCCATCCAGCCGCGGGAGGTCCGGCCGTTGGCCATCACCCCCACGGCGTTCATGCGGTTCCAAATCACCGGCATGGCGCCGGGCCGGGAGAGATCGACCACCACCAAGGCGTTGTTGGTAATGGGCTTGGGGCTGTACTTGCCCTTGGAGGGCATAGCCCCCACAAAGGAGCAGTGGTGGCTCATGGCCACCAAGTAGCGGCCGTCGGGAGTGATGGAGGGATGGCTCACCAGGTAGTTGCCCTTGCTCAGCACCAGGTCCACCTTGGTCACCTTGCCGGGCAGCACGTCGACCATCATCATGTGGCCCATGTACTTGGACTTCCAAGCCTTGACCCACACCCGGCCGGCCGGCACCCGGGGGATGACGAACAGCCACTTGTAGGGGTCGACGGGCAGGTCCATGTCCGGGTCCCAATCGGGGTTGTCCTGCCGCAGCTCGCGCACCGTTTTCTTGGCGTGGATGACGCGGCCGCCGATGCCCTGGGCGGTGATCATGATCTGGTTGCGGGGGCTGATCAGGGCGCTGGACTCGCCGTGCAACTGGTCGCGCACGTGGGTGGAGTCGTCATGCACCGATCCCACGATGGTGCCATAGCCCTTCACCGGCCCGGCCGACCACTCGTTGCCGGTGAGCCGCCGGACGACCCCGGTGGCCCGCTCCAGGGCGAAGATGTCCTGGTACAGGGCGCTGCGGGTCGACTGGTAGTTGCAGGAGAAAAGTAGGTAGCGGTAACCCGGCGACCAGTTGGGGGACTCGGCCCGGTCGAAGGAGGGGGGGTAGAGGTAGGGCCGCTTGCGGCTGCCGTCGCTGTTCATGATAAACAGCTTGGGCGTGGGTACCACCGACTTGGTCCGGCCCAGGTTGACCGTGAGCATCTCGTAGCGAGTGTAGACGATGGAACCGCCGCTGGCCGCCGGGTAAGCGCCCTGGGGCCGCAGGGTGGAGGCCGGCGGAGCTTGGCCACGGGTGGCGGCCGCCGGCCGGGCCGGGGCCTGGCCGCGGTAGCGCTGCAGGCGGGCCAGGTGCTTGCCATCTTCGTAGATGTCCAGGATGTCGGCGGTGGCCAGCCTGAATTGCAGGGTGTAGCCCTGGGGGTCGCCGGCCGGCCGCACCAGCAGGTTGTAGCCCTGCACCTGGTAGCGTCCCTGCTCCTGGTGCACCTTGCCGGCAGTGGTGACCTGGCGGGAGAAGGTCCCGTCGGGGCGAAAGCGGACCACCCATCGCTCCGGGCCCACCTGCCCCGTCCAGGTACCGTCGAGCTGCCCGGCCACGACACTGAGCGAGACCAACAACCCCAGGACCAAGGCCGCGGCCACGGCCACCAGTATCTTGCGCATCAACACCCCCCCTTTGGCGGGAAAATCCCTCCTCCGCGCGCTGCCGATCCGGCCGGCTCAGCGGCGCGCGCCGTTCATGGCCTGCACGATGGCCTTTCGCAGCTTAGGCCCGTCGGGATCGCCCGGCTTCATGGCGATATAGCGGTCCACGTCGGCCAGGGCGCGGTTGAAGTCACCCTTCTGGGCGTGGGCCAGGGCGCGGTTGTAGTAGGGCACCGACGCCCTGGGCGCCAGTTGCATCACCTTGCTGTAGTCGGCGATGGCCCGGTCGTACTGCTTGAGCCGACGGTAGGTCAAACCCCGGTTGAGGTAGGCCTCGGCATAGTCGGGCCGCAGGGTGATGGCCTGGTTGAACATGGCCAGGGCCTGCTGATATTGCTTTTGTTTGTACAGTTGAAAACCGCGCTGGTTGTACTGCTTGGCCGCGTTGCCGGACCGGGTTGGTGCCGGGGCCGGGGCCGGCGCAGGGGCTGGGGCCGGCGTAGGCGCCGGGGCCGGCGCCGGGGTCGGCGCAGGAGCCGGGGCAGGGGCCGGCACCGGCAAAGGTGCCGGGGCCGGCGCCGGGGCGGGGAACGGAGCTGGCGCAGGAGCCGGCGCCGGGGCCGGGGCGGGAGCCGGAGCGCCCCCCTGCACCGGTCGGCCCATCTGGTCCACCCGGGCGAAGTGCACGAACATCTGGCCGTTTTTGTAAAACACCAACGAGTTGGGGTTGGCCAGGCGGTATTGCACCCAGTACCCCGTGGGCTCTCCCTGCACATGTATATACATGTTGTAGCCCTGGACCTGGTAACGGCCCACCTCGTTCTTAATACCCTGCTGGGTCTGCATCCGGCTGGCGAAGGTGCCGTCGGGCCTGAGCTGCAAGAGCCAGGCAAAGGTCTGGGTCCTCACCATCCAGTTGCCCGGCAACTGGTTGGCCGCCGCCGGGGTGGCCAGCGCCACCATCAGCGCCACCACCGCCGCTATCTTGCATAACCTGCCTAGCATCCTCTACCCCCTGGTTTGCTGGTTCAACTTAATACCTGTCGTGTCAATTATTCTAAACCAAAGCCCCCGCTCGGGGCCGGGAATCATCGGCGGCGGCGCTCAGTCGCGCGCACCGCTCATGCGCCGCTGGATCGCCTGGCGCAGCTTGGGACCGTCGGGATCCTTGGGCCTCATCTTGATGTAGCGGTCCACGTCGGCCAGGGCGTGCTGGTAGTCGCCCTTGGAGGCGTAGGCGATGGCCCGGTTGTAGTAGGCGATGGCCGCCTGGGGCGCCAGGCGCATCACGGTGGTGTAGTCGGCCACCGCCTGGTCGTAGCGCCCGCTGCGGCGATAGGCCAGCCCGCGGTTGTGGTAGGCCACGGCGTAGCCCGGGTAGAGCTTGATGGCCTGGTTGAACTCGGCGATGGCCTGCTGGTACTGGCGCTGCCGGTAGAATTGCTGGCCGCGCTGATTATGCTGCTTGGCCTGGGCCTTGGGGTCGGCCGGGGCCGCGCGGGGGGCGTTGACCGCCGGGGCCGGCGGCGCGACCGGCGCGGGGGCCGGGGCGGCGGACGGTGGCGGCGGCACCGGGGCCCGGCCGGCCGAGGACCTGGGCGGAGCGGCCGGGGTGGCGCTCCGGCGGATCAGCCGGGCCAGTAACTGGCCGTCCTCGTATATCTCCAAGGTGTTGCGATCGGTAAAGCGAAACTGCAGGTAGTAGCCTTGCGCCTCGCCCTGCACCTGGACATACATCTGATGCCCCTGGACCCGGTAGCGCCCCTGTTCGTTATAGATATGGCCCTGCTTGATCACCTTGCGGGCAAAGGTGCCGTCGGCCTTGAAAGTCACCGTCCATTGTTCATCCGGGGTCCGGGCCGTCCAGGTGCCCACGAACTGGTTGGCCAAGGCGCTGGAGGCCACGAGCACCAGGACCAGCACCAACGATAAAAATAAAACCTTACGCACAAGGGTCCTCCCTGGATATTGCCGGCGCTCGATCCCTCGCGCCCGGCCGCAACTACCCTTTCCTGATCCATCCTCATCCGGCCGGGTGGCGGCCGGTAAAAACACCTCGCTGAAAATTGCAGCCCGGAAAGTCCGGTTTGTTTATATAGTCGCAGAGGGTCGGGGATTCTTACCCGCTCCCGGACGCCGGCCGGGGCCGGACACCAGGCCCGAAATTTAGGAACAGCCTTAACGGCCGTTATAGACCGGCCCTGTTACAAAATGCTAATTCTTGGGCCGGGACCCAGTCAAGTATAATAGCTGTTATCGGCTCGACGGCGGCGGTCGCGGGTGCGCGGCAATGCTGGCCGAAACGCCTGCCGCTACGAGCCGGACGCCGGCGGTGCTCAGGGCGCCGCGCATTTTTTGCTGGAGCGTCCGGCGCTTTGTGTTAGAATACTGGGGACGCTACCTAACTGGTTGATTATATCTGGGGAAACTCCTCCAACCAAGAAATAGATTCGGGGCAACCGGTACGCAGCGGGGGGGCTATGTGCCCGCGGACCGGGTCGGCTTGGTAATTATCGTCTGTGGCGTGACGTCGTTTAGGTCATAGCCATGGCGAGCTACCGCGCTCGGCGCGCCGGCGGCGTACGGCGGCGGCGTGGTAGTGGACCGGCGCAAGCTGTGAAATTATTGTTTCGATTTGACTACCCCCGGTGGCGGTACGACCGAAGGCCACCGCGGGGTATGGGCAATTTGACCGATGAAGAAACCAGCCGGATTTGAGGCCAGCTTGCTGGACAAGTTGGCTGCCCTGCGCAAGCAGGTTTCGGACATGGAGGTCGAGGCGCTGTTGGCCAGCCGCAACGGCCATCACGCCGAGATCATCGGTCAGCTAAAGGCCAAGTTCGCCACCTTGGACCGCCAAAACCGCCGGCTGGCCGATGGCCAGCAGCGGGCCCGGCGACTCTATGGTTTTTTTAAAGACATCACCGAACACCTGCCCTTGGCCGTGCAGGTCATCGAGCTGGCCAGCCAAAACGTCATCTACACTAACCCCTGTGCCTACCGGCTCTTGGGCTACAGTCCCCAGCAGATAAAGCAGATGGGGCCGTGGTTCATGGAAACGGTCACCCACCCCGAGGACTACGAAGACCTGGGCCGCCACTTCCAGGCCCTGGCCCAGGCGCCCGACCACCAGGCGCTGGACCATAGGCGGCGGGTGAAGCAGGCCGACGGCCGCTGGCTGGAGCTCACCACCCACGACACGGTTTTCCGGCGCGACGCCCAGGGCAAGCCCACCCAGATCCTCAGCCTGCTGTCTAAGGCCACCGAAGAGCCGGAGTCGGCCCAGGAGCCGATGCCCGAGACGGCCGGCTTCCGGGAGGCCTTTGACCATCTGCCCTGGGGGGCGGTGCTTTGCCGGCCGGACCAGGGGGTGGTGGCCGCCAACCAGGCCTTTCTCCAGCTCACCGGCTACCGCGCCGAGGACCTGGTGGGCCTCAGCCTAGACGACCTGACGCCCCTGCACCTGGTGCCCGGCGGCGCCGAGGTCCCGGAGCCGGTCGCGCCGGCCTCCCACAGCCTCAAGGCCGGCCTGCGCCCCCGCCAGGGGGGAGCCATCCCGGCCCGGCTGGAGGTGATCCCCCTGCCCGGCCCCGACACAGAGCCGCCCTGGTGGCTGGTGGTGGTCCATAGCCTGGACCAGCCGGGACAACCCCTGCCCAGCGCCCCGGAGACAGCGCCGCCGCCGGCCGAGCCCGACGACGCCGCCCTGGAGCTGGAGCGGGCAGTGGTGGCCGTGCAGCGGGAGATGATCGACTCCGGCGATATCAACGCGGTGGCCGCGGTGGTCATGGAGCGGGCCAAGCAGCTCACCCGCAGCCGCTATGGTTTCGTGGGCGTGGCCGACACCGCCGAGGACCGGCTCACCTGCCCAGTCATCGACCGCCAGGTGTGGGACGTCTGCCAGATCGAGGATAAGGAGATGGCCTCCCATAAATTCGGCGGGCTGCTGGGCCAGGCGCGCATCACCCATGAGCCGCTGATATGCCAGGACCTGGCCGGCGACCCCCGCGCCGCCGGCACCCCGCCGGGGCATATCCCCCTGGGCAACCTGCTGTCAGTGCCGGTGATGCACGGTGGCGAGTTCCTGGGACAAATCGCCCTCTCGGGCCGCAATGGCGACTACAGCCAAGACCACCTGGCCGCGGTGCAGCGCCTGGCCGGTATTTTCGCCGCGGCCCTGATGAACCACCGCCGCCGCCAGCAGGCCGGCCGCCTGGAGTTCCAGATTCAACAGGCCCAGAAGATGGAGGCCATCGGGCACATGGCCGAGGGCATATCCAACGACTTTAATAACCTGCTGCAGACCATCAACGGGTACTCCGAGATTCTGCTGCTGGACAAGAATCCCGACGACGAGCAGTACCACTACCTCAAGGAGATCACCGCCGCGGCCAACCAGGCCACCAACCTCATCAGCCAGTTGCTGGCCTTCAGCCGCAAGTTCGCCAGCCACCGCCGCCCCGAAGACCTCAACCACCGCGTCCGCCGCTTCAAAGAGGCGCTGGAAAAGAAAGTCAGCTCCTCGGCAGGGCCCCAGCCCCGGCTGCATATCAAAATGAACCTGGCCGACGACCTGGCCAAAGTCAACGCCGACCCGGTGCAGTTGGAACAGATGCTGTGTAACCTGGCCGACAACGCCATCGACGCCAGCGGCCGGGAGGTCACTATCCAGGTACGCACCCGCAACACCACCCTGGATGAACAATTCTGCGACGCCCACCAGGGAGCCAAGCCGGGCGACTACGTGCAGCTCACCTTCCGCGACCAGGGCCGGGGCATGGACCGCGGCACCCTGCGCCGCATCTTTGAACCCTTCTTCACCACCAAGCAATCCGGCCGCGGCTCGGGCATGGGCCTGGCCATGGTCTACGGTATTGTCAAGAACCACGACGGCTACATCAACTGCCAGAGCCAACTGGGCCTGGGCACCACCTTTGATATCTACCTGCCCGCCCTGGGCCCGGCCGCCGGCAACCTCTGGCGCGAGGACCCGGCCGATATCCCCGGCGGGTCCGAAACCATCTTGCTGGTGGACGATGAGGAAGCCATCCGGGAGCTTTCCTCGCGCATGCTGCGCTCCCACGGCTACCAGGTGGTCTCCGCCGACAGCGGCGAGAGCGCCCTGGACCTGTTCCGCCAGGATCCGGCCAAGATCGACCTGGTGCTCTTGGACTTGGCCATGCCGGGCATGGGAGGCATCCGCTGCCTCAAGGAGATGCGCACCATCGCCCCCCAGGCCAAGATCATCATCGTCACCGGGTACCTGGCCGACTCCCAACTGGAAGAGAGCCTGTCCCTGGGGGCCAAGGGGCTCATCTCCAAGCCCTTCCACATGTCCACCCTGCTGCGCAAGGTGCGCGCCGTGCTCGACGCCTGAGCCGGCCCGCCGGGCAAACCCGCCGCCCCTTGATCCAGAGCGCCGGTCGCGCCGCCAGGCGACGACAAGTGTCCGAGCGCCTCTTTTGATCATGGTCATGGGACTCGTTTTGGGTTATTAAAGTATAGGTTTGACTAAAACCGGCTCGGGTCACCTGGCCGGTTTGATCCTCACGGTATTTCTCCCTCGGCCCGGCGGCCGGGGAACGGAAAGGCCTTGGCGGTGCCCCGGTTTCGTAGAGCGCTTCTTGTCACCTCGTCGATCAAGTTCCGGCTGGCCGCCCTGTTTTGCGTGGTCACCCTGGTCCTGGCCGCCCTGGCCGCCCTGGCCCTGTACCACCACCAACGCGGCATCATGATCAACCGGCTGCGCACCCGCGCCACCGCCCTGGCCGCCAACCTGGCGGTGAACGCCGCCCCCGCCCTCATCGCCGGCGACCAGATGCAGCTCAGCGTGCTAGTGGCCACCGCCATGCAAAACCCCGGCGTGCTCTCGGCGGCCATCGTCGATCACCAGGGCGTGGTGCGCATGCACTCCAACATCCGCGAGATCGGCCGCCGCCTGGAGCGGGCGGCCGCGCCGGCGACCGACCCGGCGGCCCAGGCCCACCTGCGACCTACCGAGCCCATCATCTTCAACGGCAAGGGGGTGGGTACCGTGGTGCTGGACATCGATGCCTCGGACCTGGCGGCCGGCCTCTGGAAGCTGCGTATCGGCCTGCTGCTGGGCTTCTTAATGGTCACCACCGGGGTGTGCCTGCTGTTCGTCCGCCTCATCGACCGCTTCCTGCGCCCGCTGGACACCCTGGTCCAGGCCGCCGGCCGGGTGGGGCGCGGCGAGCTGTCGGTGCGAGTGCCCGAGGTGGGCGGCCGGGAGATTCGCAACCTGGCCCGCAGCTTCAACCGCATGACCGCCGGCCTCAGCGCGGCCAAGGCCCGCATCGAGCAGGGCTACCTGGAGGCGGTGATGACCCTGGCGGCCACGGTGGAGGTGAAAGACCCCTACACCCGGGGCCACTGCGACCGGGTGGCCTACTACTCCGAGCAGGTGGCCCGGCAGATGGGACTGGACGACGCCTTTTGTAGCGAGCTGCGCCTGGCCGGGGCCCTGCACGACCTGGGCAAGGTGGGGGTGGCGCACGAAATCCTGTGCAAGCCCGGTCCCCTGGACCCCGACGAGTTCGCCGAGATGGCCCGCCACCCCATGATCGCCTGGAAGATACTGGAACCGGCCAAGTTCCTGGCCTCGGTGCGCGAGATCATCCTGGTCCACCACGAACGCTACGACGGCAGCGGCTATCCCAACCGGCTCAAGGGCGACCAGATCAGCCTGGCCGGACGCATCCTCTCCCTGGCCGACGCCTACGATTCCATGACCTCCGACCGTCCCTATCGCCGGCGGCTCGGCCACCAGCAGGCCCTGGCCATCATCAAGGAGGGCAAGGGCCGGCAGTTCGACCCCGAGGTGACCGAGGCCTTTCTGGCGACCGCCGCCGCCATGGGCGAGCCCCCCACGGCCACGTCCCGTTCCCGGGAGGCCTGCTGATGTCATCGCCGCGGTGGCTGGTACCGGTGGTGGCCGCCCTGCTGTTGGCCCTGGGCGGCTGCGCCCTTAAGACGTCTGACCCCGCGGCCCAACCGCCGCCGGGACCCGGGACGCTGCTCAAGCAAAAAAAGTACCGCCAGGCCCTGCTGGCGATGCTCCAGGACCAAAACCTCCGGCTGCAAAAGAGCCGGACGCTAAACACCCTCTGGCGCACCAACCACCAACTGGTCACCGCCCAGTGGTACCTGCAAAAGGCCATCATCGCCCTGCGCCGGGGCCAGCCGGACCAGGCCCGCCGCCGCCTGGTGCGCGCCCTGAAGGTATATCCCCACCACCGGCCCTCCCAACTGATGCTGGCCGCCCTTAACCGGCTGCCGGCGGCGGCGCGAGAGCGCTTGGCCGCGGTCAAACGCTCTAAGCCGGCGGCCCCGGCCGGGGTGGAGGACATTTTTCCCGAGGGGCTGGAGCCCTCCTTCGCCGACCAGGAGCTGGCCGATCACTACTTCACCCTGGGCCGGGGATATCTTAAGCAAGGCCGCCTGGAGCTGGCCTCGCTGCACTGGCGCATGGCCCTGGCCTTGGACCCCTCCCACCGCCCGTGCCGGCAGCACCTGGTGAAGCTGCTCACCAACCAAGGCCTGCGCCTCTACGGCCAGGGTAAGCTGGCCGCAGCCATCAAGCAGTGGAAGATGGCCCTGTCCTTCGCCCCGGACAGCCGGGTGCTCCAGGGCTACCTCCAGCGGGCCCGCCGGGCCAAAAAGAAGATGGGAACCATCGGCCGCTAGCGGACGGCCGGCACGGGGCCCCAAAAAAGCCGCCCCCAGCGCGGTGCGCCGGGAACGGCTTGCGAGGTGTCGGGTTAGCGGCCTAGTGGGCCGGCTTGATCTTAAAGGTACCGTCGGCGTTGTAGGTGGTCTCGGCCTCCAGGAAGAATACCTTGCCCTTGAGGTCCGGCCGCTGGTCCATGACCATGTAGAAGGCCTCGCCGCTCTGGGAACCGGTGTTGCACACGAACACCACCGGCTTGGTC
Source organism: Desulfarculaceae bacterium (assembly GCA_027067385.1). Taxonomy (GTDB): domain Bacteria; phylum Desulfobacterota; class Desulfarculia; order Desulfarculales; family Desulfarculaceae; genus JAMOVV01. The sequence continues at coordinate 24,774 of JAMOVV010000038.1, read as the reverse complement.
ACCTTCCAGGTCTTGAGTTTCTTCTCCAACTCGTCCAGGGGAATGTTCACCGCGGTCTTGAAATGACCGGCCTTGTATTCATCGGCGTCGCGGACATCCACCAGCAGGATGCTCTGGGGATTTTCCTTGAGTATCTTGAGGAAGGACTTGAGCTCAATGACCCCTTCGTCGCCGCCTTGCTTGATCTGCGGCGCGGCCTTTTTCTTCACCCCCGCGTACTTGACCCAGGCGGGGTAGCCGGCCGCGAATACCCTCACGTTGCGATAGCCGAGTTGGATCGCCCTCCGGGCGGCCAGGTGGCTAAGCTTTCAGGTGAATCCCTGGCAATAGAAGATCAGCAGGGTGTCTTTGTCCTTGGGCAGCAGGTGGGCGTACTTGGCGAACTTCTTGGCGGGAATGCTGATGGCGCCGGGGATGTGCCCCTTGTCATACTTGGCGCGCTTGGGCCGGGCGTCCACCAGCACCATCTTGGCGCCCTTGTCCATCAGGGACTTGAGGTAGCTCACCCCGATGCAGCTGTAGTTGCCCGGGGTCTTGATCCAGGCGGGATAGCCGCCGGCGAAGACCTTGACATTGGTGTAACCGAGCTTGACCGCCTTCCAGGCGGCCTTGTGGCTCAGCTTTCAAGTGGGGCCCTGGCAGTAGAAGATCAGCAGGGTGCTCTTGTCCTTGGGCAGCAGGTGGGCGTACTTGTCCCACTTGCGGAAGGGAATGTTGACGGCGGTGGGGATGTAACCCCGGTCATACTTCACCCTGGCCGGACGCGCGTCGATGATCATCACGCCCTTGGGCTTGGGCACCTTGGCGTACTGCTGCACAAAGGCCACGTCGACCGTGTCATTAAACCACCACTTGGGCTTGGCCGTATGCTTGGCTGGGCCAGCGCCCGCGCCGGCGGCGCAACCGACCACCAGCATGGCCACCGCGACCAGGGCCCCGGCCAGCCATAGGCGTTGTTGCAATCCTCTCATCATAAATTCTCCTTACCCTTCAGCTTGGTTTCGGCGGCGCCACCGCTGACCCGCCGTCCCGTGTTTTTGATCCCGTTGACCGTGATGGGATTAGTTAACACTAATAACTACCACATGGAAGCAATTTTTTCAGCCCTGTTTCCAGAAGCCCGGCGGCATATGCACGTTGCCCGGCAAGACCGGGGTGCGGGCCCAATCCAGCAGGTCGGTGCCTGCCAGGTAGAAGATATAAGGCTTGGTCTCCACCTGGGGGGCATGGATACGCACCAGCTTTTTCTGCTTGGCCAGCTTGCTCACCTCGCTGTCGGGGTCGTTCATATCGCCGAAGACCCGCGCCTTGGTGGGGCAGGTCTCCACGCAGGCCGGCTCTTGTCCGCGGGCCAGGCGGTGGCGGCAGAAGTCGCACTTGTCGGCCAGGTGGGTGGCCGGGTCGCGGTAGCGGGCGCCGTAGGGGCAGGCGGTGACGCAGTTGCCGCACCCGATGCACATCTTGGGGTCGATCACCACCAGGCCGTTGTCCAGCGGGTAAGTGGCGCCCACCGGGCAGGCGGCCACGCAGGAGGGCTCGGCGCACTGCATGCACTGGCCGGGTTGGTACTGGGTGCGGCGCCGGTCGCCGACGCCGTCGTTGCGCACCCAGTTGCGCCAAAAGCCCTTGGGCACCCGGTTCTCCACCTTGCAGGCGACCATGCAGGCCTTGCAATCGAAACACTTGCTGGTGTCGATCACCATGGCCAGGCGTTGCTTACGGCTCTTGTTCATGCCGGACTCCCGTCTTGTCGCACTATCTGGTAATCATCGTTTGGGGCAAGTGGCCGCGGCGGCCGAGTCGGCCACCTTGGTCACGCTCACCAAGGTCTCGTGCATGGCCATGTTGCCGGTGACCCGGTCGGCCCGGTCTTCCAGCACCGCGGCGATGCAAGCCCCCTTGCCGTAGATGTTGCGCAGCCCCTTGGAGATCACCCCGTAGCCGGTATCCATGTACACCGTGTCGGGACGTATCTCCTCGGTGACCCGGGCCTTGAGCTTCTGGGTCCCGGCCGGGCTGGCCACCTCCACCAGGTCTCCCGGGCCTATGGCCAGCTTGGCCGCCGGGCGGGGATGAATCCACAGGCAGTTGTCGTCTTGTATTTCGCAGAGCAGGGCGTTGTTGGTGCTGGCGCTTTGCGAGATGTAAGCGTTGCGCCCCACCACGATGCGGAACTTGCCCTCGGGCACCTCCTGGCGCGGATGGTAGACCGGCAGGGGGTCCACCCCGTGCTTGAGGTAGCGCCCCACGTATAGCTCCACCTTCTTGGAGGGGGTGCGGAAATCCTTGCCCTGGTGCACGCCCCAACTGGGACGGGTGTCGTTGTACACGCCTTCCTTGGCCAGGGCGGCGGCCACCTCGGGGATTTTCTTGAGCTGGGCCTGGCGGAAGTCGGCCATGGTGAAGTCGAAGAACTCGCCGAGCTTGAGCCGGCGGGCCAGTTGCTTGACGATCCAGAAGACCGGGCGCGACTCGAACATGGGGCTCACCGCCGGGTTGCGCATCACCATGCCCGAGCAGGCGCTGGAGCCCTGGAAGGAGGACACCGGGTCCTCGCGCTCCAGGGAGGTGGGGGCCGGCAACACCAGGTCGGCCATCCAGGCGGTGTCGCTCAGGTTGATGTCCACGGTGATCATGAAGTCGAGCTGGTTGATCATCTCCACCGTCTTGGCCCGGTTGGCCCCGGTCTGCATGGGGTTGGTCTTGTAGGTGAACCATCCCTTGATGGGGTAGGGCTTGCCCTCGATCACCGCGTCGCGGGTGTACTTGAACGAGCCCTCTTCGGAGAACATCATCTGGGCCCGGCCGGCGTCCACCCGGTCCTCGGGGTTGTCGTCGTAGAAGGGCGCATCATAGCCGATGTGGCCGGTCTTGATCTGGCGCGGCAGGGTGAGCCCGCCCTTTTGGTCCCAGTTGCCCAACAGGGCGTTGACGATGGCCATGGCCCGGCGAATCTGGGTGGAGTTTTCATAGTCGGAGGTGCGGCGGCCGGGGTAGACCATGGCCGCCGGCTTGGCCGCGGCCATCTCCCGGGTGATGCGTCGGATGTCCACCGCCTTGATGTCGCACTCGGCCGCGGCCCACTCGGGGGTGTACTTTTGCACGTGGGCGGCCAGTTGGTCAAAGCCGCTGGTGCGCTCGGCCACGAACTTCTTGTGGTAGAGCTCCTCGTTGACCAGCACGTGGGCCATGGCCAGGAAGAAGGCCAGGTCGGTGCCCGGCTTGATGGGGTACCACTCGTTGGCCAGGGCGGCGGTCTTGGTGTAGCGCGGGTCCAGCACCACCAGCTTGGCGCCAGCGTGCATGGCGGTGACGATGTCCATGGAATCGGGGGTCACCAGGGCCTCGAAGCGGTTGGCCCCGGCCATGAGGATGTACTTGCAGTTGAGGGTGTCGGGGATGGGCATGGCCCCGAAGGTGTCCAGGTAGGCCCGGTTGCGGCTGATGAGGCAGTTGGACTCGTGGCTGATGACGTTGTAGGAGCCGAAGACCTCGGCAAAGCGGTGCACGAAGGTCGACTGGGTGTCGGTGCCGGCCATGAACAGCACGCCACAGCGGGTGTACTTCTCAGCGATGGCCTGGAGCTTTTCGGCGGCCAGGTCCAGGGCCTGGTCCCAGCTCAGGCGTTGCCACTTGCCCTGGCCGCGCTCGCCGGCGCGCAGCAGGGGATACTTGAGGCGGTTGGGGTCGTAGAGCTGGCCGATGCCGGCGTTGCCGCGGGCGCAGAGCATGCCCCGGCTCTTGAGGTAGCGGGGGTTGGGGTCCAGCTTGGTCACCACCCCCTGCTGCACCCGGGCGATGAGCCCGCACTTGTTGAAGCACATGTCGCAGGCCGAGAACACGCTCTTTACCGCCCCGGCCTGGCCGGGGGCGGCGGCGGCCCGGCCGCTGAACAGGCCCGTGGCGGGGCCTATCATGGCCGCGGCCGACGCGGCGGCCGAGAGCTTGAGCATCTGGCGTCGGGTCATGAGGCGTCTGGTGATCTCGGACATGGAGAGTCTCCCCTGTTGCATGGACGCGGGACCGGCCCGCGGGAACCGGTTGCCTTTACGGTTGGGCCGCCTGGCGGCGCAAGGGCAGGTTGCGGAACCGGCCGCCCACTATCACCGGGTCGCCGGGGTAACCCAGGGCCCGGTAGTCGATGTAGTTGCTCTTGCCCACCAAGTGGCCCACGTCCCGGCCCTTCTTGGCCTGCTCGGCAAAGTCGATGCCGGTGAAGGCCATCTTCTTGAAATCCACCCCCGGGGTCTTTTGGTGGCAGAGGCCGCAGTGGGGCGCCCGGGCCAGGGAGGCGTGGCAGGCGGCGCAGGACAGGGCGTCTTGCTTGGGCATCACCTCGTGGGTGAGTCCCCAGTACATGATGGTGTCCACAAAGCCCAGGTTGCCGCTGTAGGGCAGGCCGGCGGCCTTCATGCCCTCGGCGGCGGCCTTTTGCCAGTCCCAGTGCTTCCAGAAGCCGCCCCACAGCTTGGGAGCGATGAGATAGCGGTTGTCCATGTCGGCCGGCTGGCGGCCGCGGTGCACCTTGAAGGGATAGATGCGCGAGGACGGGTCCTTGATCGAGCCCTGCGGTTTGGTCAGCTCGGTAACCCGGTAGGGATCGATGCGGTCGCCCATGAGGTAGCGCTTCACGGTGCCGTTGTACCAGCGGTACTCGGGCTTGACCGCCTCCACCCACACGAAGCTGCCCTTCTTCTTATGATAGGTGGGCATGCCGTACTTGTCGCGGCCCGGCTTGCTGTTGCGCCCGGCGGTGGACCAGTCCCAGTAGACCTTGGTGGGGTTGTTCTTGGAGTAGATGGGTATGTGGCAGGTCTGGCAGGCCACGTGCTTGGTGTGCTTGTTGAGGTGGTAGTCCAAAAGCGGCTGGGACACGTGGGGCCGGTCGGTGTGGCAGTATTCGCACGACAGGTCGCCTTCGGTGGCCGGCACCGAGATGGAGCGCCCGCTGATCATGTGGCTGCGGGTCTTGTGGCAGTCCTGGCAGCGGAAGCCCATGCCGTGCTTGCCCGTGCCCATGTGCACGTCGTGCTCGCGGCTGGGGTTGGCCAGGGCCGAGCTCATGTCGCCGTGCTTCACCGCGTCGCCGCCGCCGCCCACAAAGTGGCAGTTCATGCCGCAGGTGGCCCGGCTGGGCCGCCCCACGTTCTGGGCCACCCGCACCAGGTCCACCCCCTTGGCCGGGAACCCGGCCCCGGCCGGCGATTTCTTGTAGGTGCCGGTGGTGTCGTGGCAGACCAGGCAGTCGATCTTGGTCATGTCGTTGAAATCGAAGTTGGCGTCTTTCCAGCCGTATCCGATGTGGCAACTGGTGCAGCGGGGCCAGTTGCTCACCACGCTGATGCAGAAATTGTTCATGGTGGCGTGGCTCTTGCCCAGGTCCACCCGCTTCTCGTGGCCCACCGTGAAGGGCGAGGGGCCGTGCCAGCGCCAGTGGGCGGTCTTGAGGATGGCCTGGCCCTCCTTCTGGTGGCAGGAGAGGCAGTTGGCCGTCACCGCCAGGGCATCGGCCCCGGCCGGCAGCTTGACCAACTTCTTGTGGTCCGGCACCTTCTTGGCGTGGCAGGCCAGGCAATCGGTGGGGGCCCGGGTGTCCAGGGGGCGCACCTCCGGGCCGCGCACCATGGAGCTGTACATGATCGGCCCTCGCTGGTGGGGGGTCTGGTCGGCCTCGCGGTGGCAGTCCATGCAGAGCCGGTGGTAGGCCCCCTTGAGCCCCGGGACGACCAGCCGCTTGGGCTCAAAGGGTCTTTGGTGGCACACCACGCAGGCCACCGGCTTCTTACCCTGGCGGCGCAGGTCGGCCATGGTCACCGGCCGGCCGTAGCGGTCGCCGTCTTCGCGGGGCATGCGGTGGTGGCAGATGGTGCAGTCGCCCAACACCCCGGCGTGCTTGGAGTGCATGAAGCGCACCGGCTCGAAAAGGTCGCTGTAGCGGTTGACCAGCGGCTGGTTGATCACGATGAGCTTGGGCGCGTCGGCCACGGTGGGCACCCGGTGGGCAGCCACGGGCAGGGGACGCTTGGCCCCGGCCGCCGCCGGGGACGCGGCCGCCGGGCCGGCCGCGCCCAGCACCAACCCGGCGGCCAGGATGACCGCGGCGGTGGAGATCTTCTTGGGACGGGCGCCGAGCACCGGGAAGATGAAGACGATCACCCGGTAGGCGAACATCAAGGTGGCCACCAGGCCCACGGTGATGAATATCTCGCCCACGGCCGGGAAGTAGGCCTCCAGCTTGTAGGGCGGGGTGTAGCTCACCAGGAAGACGTTGATGCGGTTGAACAGGATGCCCAGCACGAACACCGCCGAGGCGAAGAAAAGCCAGCCCGGCGAACGCCGCACCCGCGGCAGCAAGAGCAGCACAAAGGGCAGGATAACCCCGATGAGCATCTCCACCACGAAGGCGTTGGTCTGGTAGGTGCCGTCCAGGAGATAGACATAGGTGCCGCGCACGATCATGTCGCCCAGTTTCACCGCCAGGTAGATGCCCATCATCACCGGCATGTAGCGGGCCAGGGGGGTAAGCACCTCCATCTCCGGCTTGCGGCCGAAGGAGGTGGAGACCAGCAGGGACTCGAAGACCACCATGGGATAGCCGGCGGCAAAGGCGCTTAGCAAAAACAGCAGGGGCAAGATGGGGGTGTACCACAAGGGGTGCACCTTGAAGGGGGCGATGAGCATCAGGGCCCCCAGGGATGACTGGTGCAGGCAGGAGAGCACGATGCCGGCGATGATGAAGATGAACATCACCTTGTTCAAAATGCGGTCGGCGATGTCTAGCACCTTCTCCACCAGGTCGTTGAGCCCGGCCAAGAAGCCCGGCAGGCTCACCCGGCCCTTGAAGCGCTCCACCACGATGGGTAGAAACTCGATGTAGAGCACGTTCAGGTAGATCATCACGCAGATGGCCACCTCAAAGAGCACCGAGTTGGGGTTGTGGTTGAACAGGGGGCTGGTGATGTTCCAGTAGCGGCCGATATCCAACAGCAGCCCCAGCACCACGAAGGTGTAGCCGAGCATGGCCGTGAGCAGGGCCGGCCGGATCACCGCGTGGTACTCGTCACGGTTAAAGACGTAGGCGATAAGACCGGTGGTGAACCCGCCGGCGGCCAGGGCCACCCCGCTGGCCACGTCAATGGCCACCCAGATGCCCCAGGGATACTGGTTGTTGAGGTTGGAGACGTAACCGATGCCAAAGGCGAAACGGGCCACGGCAAAGGCCCCGCCGATGGCCATGAGGGCCAGCATGACCATGGTGCCCGGGGTAAGGAATTTTTCATCCACCACCGGGGCGGCTTCTTCGTGCACGCTCATGACTCACCCCCCTGCCGGCCCGGGGTATCGGGCGTGTCGTGCTCCGGCCCCTTGTGTTTGCGGTGGAAACCAGTGAACCACATCACCCCGCCCAGGGCGGCGTACAGGGCCAAGGGCAGGGCCAGGTAGCCGGTTACCGCGTGCTGGATTGACTCGGTGAGGCGAGGGGGGGCCTTGTCGGTCAGACGGGGGAAGCCAATATGGCTAAAGGGTTCAGAGGCCAAATATAGCCACGAAGTACCCCCTACCTCGCGCTCACCGTAGATGTGGTCGACGTATTTGCCCGGGTTGCTCTTTATCTTCCAGCGGGCCAGCTTCAGCAGGTCCGAACGCTTGCCAAAGGTCATGACCTCGCGCGGGCAGACCTGGGCGCAGGCCGGCAGGCCGCCCTTGCTGACGTATTCAAAACAAAAGGTGCACTTGCGCACCCGGGGCGTGAGCGGCTGGTTGTACTCGTAGGCCGGCACCTGGAAAGGACAGGCCACCATGCAGTAGCGGCAGCCGATGCACTTGGACACGTCGTAGACCACCGCCCCGCTCTTGGTCTTGGTCAGCGCCCCCACGATGCAGGCCGACACGCAGGAGGGGTCGTTGCAGTGCATGCACTGGAACTTGACGTAGGTGGGACGCTGCCGCCACTTGAGGGTGCCGATGTTGCGGGGATAGTACTTGTTGACCACGGTGTAGGTGGTCTCGTCCATGCGGCGTTCTTTTTCCAAGACGCTGAGCTCGTCGAAGGACTCGGCCGGCTTGGGCAGGTGGTGCCGCTGGTTGCAGGCCGACTCACAGCGGCGGCAACCCACGCACAAGGTGGTGTCCACCAGGCATCCGTAGGCCTCCGGCGACGGCGGCCGGGAGGCCGCCCGGGCCCGTCCCGCGCTGAGCACCCCGGTGGCGGCGGCGCCGCCGGTGAGTTTAAAGAATTTACGTCGGCTAATGTCCATGGTCTCACCCCTGTGCGGTCGGTATGTAAAAACCTCACCCCTTGCGAATCAGGATCGACTGGATATCGCCGCGGCGGCGGCGGTCCACCAAGTGGTCGGACGATCGCTCGATGATCATCTCGATGGACTGGGCAATGGCGGCCTCTCCCACCAGCACCTGCAATACCTCTCCCCGCTTCAGACCCTCGAGGGCCTTTTTCAGATAGAGGAAGCACAAAGGGGTCACCATGCCGACCAGATCAATCTCTTCATCAATATGCATGGCAACATCGCCCTCTCCGTGCGTCCCTTGGCTGCAAGGCGCGAGCCAAGCGGCGAGCCGGGGAGGCGCAAAATCTTAACTACCTGTAACTAAAAAACAATATCATGTAACCGCCGAGCCGGCAGGCCTCCCCGGGCGGCAGGGCCAGGCGCAACACCTGTTAATACCGTTAACAGGTGTTGTTATCCGCATTAAATATTTTAACACATGTTGCCATACCCCGAGCGCTTGTTTATAATTAACACCCATAACTAATTTTGCCGGGAAGGACGAGGCGGCATCGTGACCACGCCAAGCCACATCAATCCGCAGCTGGAGAGAATCATCAACACCATGAACGACGGCCTGGTGGTCATCGCGCCCGACGGTTCCATCGTCATGGTCAACCAGGCCTTTGAGACCCTCACCGGTTACAGCTCCGACGAGGTGATGGGCCGGCCCTGCACCCTCTTGTCCTGCGACGCCTGCGAGCTGGCCATCAAGCGGGGCGAGGGCAAAATCTGGTGGTGCGCCCTGTTCGACCCGGCCCACAAGGGCATGAAGCGCTGCCGCTGCAACTACCGCCGCAAAGACGGCACCTTCATCCCGGTGTTGAAAAACGCCTCGGTGCTGCGCGACGAGCAGGGTATACCCCTGGGCGCGGTGGAGACCCTCACCGACATCTCGGAGCTCGACCGCCTGGACCGGGAGGTGACCCAGCTATCGCGCCAGCTCGGCTGTTCCAAGGGCTTTCACGGCATCATCGGCGACTCGCCGCCCATGCAAAAGGTCTTCGACGTGATCCAAAAGGCCGCCCGCAGCGACGCGCCGGTGATCATCTTCGGCGAAAGCGGCACCGGCAAGGAGCTGGTGGCCGGGGCCATCCACAAGAGCGGGGCCCGCAAGGACCAGCCCTTTGTCCAGCTCAGTTGCGCCGCCTTGAACCAGTCGCTCTTGGAAAGCGAGCTTTTCGGCCACACCAAGGGGGCCTTCACCGGCGCCTACCGCCACCGCATCGGCCGCTTCGAGGCGGCCAGCGGCGGCGACATCTTCCTGGACGAGATCGGCGACATCCCCCTGGCCACCCAGGTTAAGCTCTTGCGCATCCTGGAGACCAAGCAGTTCGAGCGGGTGGGCGACCACACCCCCATCACGGTGGACGTGCGGGTGATCACCGCCACCAACCGCAACTTGGAGGAGCTCATAGCCGCCGGGCAGTTCCGCCAGGACCTCTATTTCCGCATCAACGTCATCCCCATCCACCTGCCACCGCTGCGCCGGCGCATGGAAGACATCCCGGCCCTGGTCAACACCTTCATCCACCGGCTCAAGGCCAAGACCGGCAAGGAGATCACCGGGCTGTCCCGCCAGGCCATGGACTGCTTCATGTCCTACCACTGGCCGGGCAACGTGCGCGAACTAAACGGCGTGTTGGAATACGCCTTTGTCATCTCCGAACAAGGGCCCATCGACCTGGAGCACCTGCCGCCCAAGCTGCTCGGCGGCGCCGGGGAGACCGCCGGTCCGGCCCCGGCCCCGGCCCCGGCTCCCGTGATCGACCATGACGATCTCAGCGAAAAGGCGGCCCTGCTCCGGGCCCTGCAGGCCAGCGGCGGCAACCAGTCGGCCGCCGCCCGCATCCTGGGGGTGAACCGGGTGACGGTCTACAACCGCATGAAGAAATACGGCATCAAGTCCAAGCGGGTGGTGAGCGCCTAGCCGGCTCAGGCCGGGGGAGAGGTCTTCTTAAAGCGGGCCGAGATAACCACCGGCAGCCCCAGGAAGGAACGGGGATATTCCGGCGAGGGGGGCAGGAGCTCCATGGTCAAGCCGGCCTGGTCGGCGTAGCGGGCCAGTTGCCTGGCCGAGAGGCAGCTCTCGCCGTCGTGGCGGCCCAGGATGAGGTTGCGCGGCAGGGTCCAGCGCAAGGGACGCGAATAGTAAAAGGCGGTGCGCAACTTGCCGTCGCGTAGGTTTTGCAGGGTGCGCTGCAGGTAGTAGCCGGCGCAGTGGGTGTGGTAGACCATCAGCCAACCGTCGTCGGCCAGCAGCCCGGCCATGCGGTTGAAGGCCCGGGGGCGGTCCAGGTAGTGCATCACCCCGTTGCACATCACCAGGTCGAAGCGCCGGTCTTTAAAAAACTCCATGGCCTGGTCAAAGTCCAGCAGGTGAAACTCCACCGCCAGGTTTTCCCGCTGGGCCTGCCGGCGGGCCTCGGCCAGGTCCGGCTCGTAGGGGTCAAAGCCCACCACCGTGGCCTGGGGGCACTTGCGGGCCACGGCCAGGGACCACAGGCCGGTGCCGCAGCCCACGTCTAAGATGCTGCGCTCGCGGCCGGTAACCCCGGCCTGCTCCAAAAGATCCGGGATGCCTTCGCGCCGATCACCCATACGCCGATTCCCCCACCCATAATGGCAAGCAAAAACCATGTTCACAGAGCACCGGCCAAAAGTCAAGGCAGGGCTCAGGCCGCGGGTATGCGCCGCCGGGCAAACGATTACGGAAGCGTAAATCGCTGTTACAAAATTGTAAGCGAACCGGCCGCCAGCGCTCAGGCGCGGGAGGGCCGCTGGCGCCGGCGCATGGAGTGGCCGGCCAGGGTTATGCGGTGGGCCGGGTGGGCCAGACGGTCCACGATGGCCTGGGCCGGTGTGGACCATCCGATAACCTCGGGCCAGTCGGCCTCCGGCGCCGGGGAGGCCACCAGGGTGGAGCGCCGGCCGTGACGATTTTCCAAGAGGTCCAAAAGGTCCATCTTTTGCCACTGGTCCAGGGGGTCCAGGCCCAGGTCGTCAATGATCAGCAAGTCCTTTTTTTGCAAAAAGGCCCGGGTCTTTTCCCAGCGGTCCTCGCGCCGGGCCCGGGCCAACTCCCGCAGGAGGTCGGGCAGACGCCGATAAAGGGCCTTGTATCCCAAGACGCAGGCCTGGTGGGCCAGGGCGCAGGCCAGGAAGGTTTTACCCGTACCCACCGGCCCACAGACGATGAGGTCCTGGTGTTGCTTGATCCAGTCGCAGGTGGTCAGCTCTTGTACCTGCCCGCGGTCCAGCCCCCGGGCGTAGTCGTAGTCGATCATCTCCACCGTGGCCGGCAGCCGCAGCCCGGCCTGGCGCAGCCGGGTCTTGAAGCGGCGACGGGCCCGCAGCTTGGCCTCGCACTCCAGCATGTGCTTTAAGCGCATCTCAAACGACAGGGCCACCGACTCGGGCTTGGCGATCTGCTTGTTGTAGGCCGCGGCCATGCCGCCGAGGCGCAATTCGGCCAGCATCTTCTTTACGGTGTTTGACGGGGCAGAGCCGGGCTCGGTGGGCATGCGCACCACCTTGGCCCTGGCCCGGGGCTCCGGAATGCTCACCCGGCCGAAGGCCTCTTCCATCAAGCCGGGCAGGTTTTTACGCCCAGACATTTTTCATACACCTCTCTTACGGTCCAGGTCCTCACAACTCACCAGACGGCGGCGCTGATTTTTCCCGGCTTGGGGAACCCCTTTGCAACCTCTCCTTGAGGCTCAAGTAGGGCGAGCGCTTTTTCACCCCGGCCGGCGTCCTGGTCCGGCCGGGCTGGGCCCGGCCCAGGCGGTCCCGCAGGCTGGCGTAACCGGGACGCGACTCCGGCTGGGCCGCTGTCTTAGCCGGGGCGCCGGGATCATCGGCCTGGTCCCGCCGCAGCCGCTGGCGCAGCACCGGCGGGCTCTTCTTGATACGGGCGGCGCCCTGATCCTGGGCCGCCGCGTTGGTGGCGATGGTCTCCGGCGGCGAGGTCTCAGCCGCCGACACCGGGGCGCCCTCCGGCCCGGTGGTGCGGCCCCGGGCCGCCACCGCGGCGACCACCGCCTCGGTCGCCTCGGCCGTTTGCACCTGGGCCGGCCGCGGGCTGATGACGCGCGCCGACACCTTGCCGGCGACCGCCCGGGACGGGGCCTCGGCCGCCGACGGCCGGGGCCGGGCGGCGCGTTGCGCCGGGGCGTCGGCCATAATGCGCTCGGTGAGGGCGTGGTAGGCCTTGGCCCCCACCCCCTTGGGATCGTGCTCGTAGATGGTCTTGCCAAAGGCCGGGGCCTCCGAGAGCTTCACCGAATACTTGATGGACGGGCCGATCAGCTCGCCGTAGCGCTCCTTCAACTGGCGCAGTATCTCGGCGGTCTTCTTCACCCGGCCGTCGACAAAGGTGGGGATGATCCAGCGCAGGACCAGTTGCGGGTTGTACTTCTGGATGATCGACAGGCGCTCCTCAAAACGCTGGAGCCCCGAGAGCGCCATGGGCTCCATGGACACCGGCGAGAGCACCTCGCGGCTGCAGAACAACGCGTTGACCAACAGGGTGTCCCAGCCCGGCGCGGTGTCGATGATCATCACGTCGAAGCGGTCCTGGAACCGCTGCAGGGCCTCGTCCAGCACCGACTCCGGCGACATCTCCCGCCGCGCGATCTCCATCTTTACACCGGCCAGGTCGTTGCCGCCGGCCAGCAGCCAAAGATTCTCCCGGGCCTCGGCCAGGACCCCGTCGGGGTCGGGCCAGCCGGCGATGACCTGGGCCAGGCCGCGCTCGGGATAGATTCCCAGCATGTCGCTGCACTGGGCCTGCACGTCCGTGTCCACCAAAAGCACCTTGAGCCCCCGCATGGCCATGCCGTGGGCCAGGCTCACCGCGGTCTCGCTCTTGGCCACCCCCCCCTTGAGCAGGCTCACCACGATCCGGCGCATGCCCTGGGGCCCTACTATCGCTCCAAAACGACTTACACTCTCACCCATTACGCTCCCCCGCGTTATTGGCGCGGATTTTCGCTATGCCGCCGCTTCATGCAACGCAAGGGGCGTGCCATCGTGGCCGCCTGGGGTGGCCTGCGCATTAAATAATTGATAACACATTATTATTACATACGATATCGTGCGCGACCCCCCACCGGCCCCCAGGGTCCGCCACGGGAACAATGATTAGAAAAGCCATTATTGATTACGTTTTTGTAATCCAACCCGTCCCGGCCGGGAGCCCGCGGGCAGGGTCCGAGGCGATATGCCTTTATATTTAGGTATTTGAACCCTACCCCCGGCTGCGGAGGGCCATGAACCGGCCAGGCTACATCTCCGGCGTCACCGGCGCGCCGCCATTTTTACCGAGCTTCGGCGACGGGAACCCTATATCCTTGCGACACCGTTTGGCATTATCACCATTAAAAGGAGACCCGGACGATGAAAAAAATTCTTATCCTGGCCCTGACTCTCGTGGTAGCCGCTTGCTGGGCCGTGGCGGGATGCGACTCCAACGATGAACCCAAGGGCACCGTGGAGCAGGTGACCAAGCAGGCTAAGGCCACCGTGCAGAGCGCGGTGGAGCTGGCCAGAAAGAAAAAGGCCGAGTGGACCGCCGCCCTGGACGCCCAGGTGCAGGAGCTCAAGCAGCAGGGCGACGAGCTCATGGCCAAGGTGAAACAGCAGGCCCAGGCCGGCCAGGCCAAGGCCGGCGAGCTCTTGGCCGAGTTGCAAAAGAAACAGGCCCTGGTGCAGGAAAAGCTGGCCCAGCTCAAAGCGGCCAGTGGCGACGGGCTGGCCAAGGCCAAGCAGGAGCTGCAAGAGGCCATGGCCGCGCTCAAGAAGGCCTATGCCCAGGCCAAGGACGCGCTCTAAAGCCACCCACCCGGCGGCGACCGGCCCCCGGGCCGGTTCGCCGCCGGGTCCCAGACTTCTATTGCTTTAACAGACGGGTCAGCTCCCGGTCCAGGGCCGAGGCGAAACGTTGCTTGTCCTGGCGGGAAAAGGGCGGGGGTCCCCCCAGGTCCATGCCGGACTCGCGCAGGGACATGGAGAAATCGCGCAGGGAGAGGCGCTCGCGGACGTTTTGTTCGGTGTATACCTCGCCGCGGGGGTTGATGGCCACGGCGTCCTTGGCCACCACCGCCGCGGCCAGGGGGATGTCGGCGGTGATCACCAGGTCGCCGGGGGCCACCCGGTCCACGATGTGGGCGTCGGCGCTGTCCATGTCCCGCGGCACCACCACGGTGGAGACCAGCCGGGAACGGGGCCGCGACACCATGCGGTCGGCCACCAGCACCACCGGCAGGCGCAGCCGGTCCGAGGCGCCAAAGACCAAATCTTTTACCGACCGGGGACAGGCGTCGGCGTCGATAAATATTTTCAAGGCGATCCTCAAGCCGGCCAAGCCGGCGTAAACCAAGCGTTTATCACGTGGTTGTCATCATACATCATAATTGGACCTCCGGCTAACCTGTTGTTATAACAAATAATACGAGAATTCCCCAGAAACAGGTTGACAATTGACCCATAAACGATATGAATGGATAGTATCCAGGTCGATTAGACCAAGCCTTCCCGCTGGACCTTCCGGCGCATGACGCGCCTAAATCTCAGCACGAAAGTCTAGGTTCAATAGGCCCTTTATCCCTATCCGAAAAATCGGAAGGGCAATCTATATTTAGGAGATTTAGAGATGGCAAAAAGTATTTACGTCGGCAACCTGTCCTACGACTCAACCGAAGACTCTCTGCGCAACCTGTTTGAACAGTACGGCGACGTGATCTCGGCCAAGATTATCATGGACCGCTACACCGGCCGTTCCCGCGGTTTCGGTTTCGTGGAGATGGAGAGCGAGGACTGCCAGAACGCGATCCAGGCCCTCGACGGCTATGAGCTCGACGGCCGCTCCCTCAAGGTGAACGAGGCCAAGCCCCGCGAGCCCCGCAACAACCGTTGGTAAGCCGGCCCCAACAGGCCTCTGCCACCAGGTAAAAGCTGGAGGCTCCCGCGCAAGCGGGAGCCTCTTTCTTTGGGCCTACGGCGGCCCCGGACCAAGACCCCTCCCCCGCCATCGGCCGGGGTGTCCTTGCCCGCCAACCAACCCGGCGCCGCCTAGCGCAGGAGCAAAACAGAAGACTTGCGACTCTGGAGTAGCTTGGCGACCTTGTTGACCGAGAAGAGCCGTTTGAAGATAGAGGTCTCTCCGATCCACATGGTAACCAGGCTCCAGTGGTCTTCCTTGAGAATAAACTCTTCCAGCGACGACAGCGCCACCAACTGGACCCACGGCTGGATCCCCTTGCGGTTAAAGTAACGCATCAGCCAGTCCAGCTTGCTTTCAATGGTGCCCTCCTGCGGCTGCTTGTCCGTAAGGCCGGCGATTTCGATCTCCGCGTTAAACAGCACCGCCATCTGGGTTATCATTTCCAGCGACTTTTGGCTCAGGAGGTCGTCATCCAAAAAGCATAGGATTCTACCGGTGTCCCGCTGCTCTTTTACGATCAGGACCGAGCAATCGGCCTTGGTGGCGATTTTTTGCCGGCTGTCCATGTCGCCATGCAAAACGATTAGATCACTGCCGCAGTCCTGGGCCTCCTCCAGGATGGCCTGGGTGGGATCGCCCACCCGGATGCGGACCGTCAACTCCTTGATCCCACCGGCCGCTCTACCCATTTTTTCAAAGACGCCCGGCCGGATTTCCGCTATTTCATAGTCCTCGTCGGCCGGGGCGTAGGGCCGGTCCCCGGCATCGAATCCCTCCAGAACCGCCTGGTGGTATTGATGCATGGTAGCCACAAAGTCAGGGGAGACGCCCCCGTCGCCGGAGGTGCGAGGGACAATCCCCAGGAGGGTGACGTTGGCCCATGTATTGACCAAGAGCCGGGTGACCTGGCTCAAGGTATGGGCGCTTCGCGTGTCCTGGTCGAGCGCAACTAGAATTCTCATGTCCACCTCATGACTGAACGTTACGAAAGAAAAAGCAGCGAACAGGGACTCTTGCTCAACAGTTTCGCCATGGGACTGTTCGCCCGCGGCACCGACGAAACAACCAGGAAATGGTCCCTGACCATGGCGGCCATGGAGGAGGGCGATCCATCCACGGTGGATATTCTCTTGATGGAGCCGCCTTCCGAATTAATAAGGGACACGGCATCCTCGATACCGCTGGTGGGCGCTATCTCCCTGGCCGCCTCAGACGGGGGCCGGCCAAACCGGCATACCAAAAACTGCAACTCAATCGACGGGAGGGGTAAGAGGCCCCAAAAGGCCTTGGCCATCGGCTGGGGGACCTTGCCTTCCGATACCCACAAGACACCCTTGGATAAGGGGGGTACATTCTTGGCCAGCAGGATGGGACAGGGCAATTCCCGGTACAACCGGGAGCCGACCTTCTGCATGAATTGATCGGGCTCAAAACGGTGGAGCATCCCCTCCACCAAGAGGTCGCTCTGGTTGGACCGGAGGTGTTCTGCGATGCGGTCATCCCGGTGGCGACCCGGGGGCAAAAAAATCGGGTTTTCCAGCCTACGGCATCCGGCCTGTTCGGACTTGACCATCTGCGTAACCTGCTCGATTTTTTCCTGGACCACCGCATTTTCCCAGGTCTGGCGGACCCAGCCGGTGGCGATGGATCGCCCCTCTTCTCCCGGCTCCAGGGCATGGATGGTGCCGATGTTCATCTCCAGGGACCGGCCCAGTTGACAGGCATAGCGTATGGCGATCCGCGAAGCCAGGTCTGCTTCTACGGCTATGGAGGTGTTGCGCATGGGACATTAACCTCCGTCTTCCGTGGCCAGCGCCTGGGCCGCCTTTTCGATGGCGCCCTTTATCTCCTTGATCTTGAACGGCTTGGCGATGAAATCAAAGGCTCCCTTGGTCAGGGATTCCCGGGCCACCTCCAGAGTGGCGTAACCGGTAATCATGATAACCTTGGTCCTGGGATTCTTTTCCCTTACGAGCTCTAGAATCTTGATGCCATCGATATCATCCATGCGGATATCCGTAACCACGATATCGGGCACCTCCTGGTTGAGGCTTTCTATGGCCTCGTGGGGGTTGGTATACGCTTCCAGGTAATGGCCGTCTTTTTCCAGCGATGCCTTAAGCCGTTCTCCCACAATGGTTTCATCGTCAAGGATCAGTATCTTCAATGACATCATCGGCCTCCTTTCGGTTAACAGTCATCCCTGCGATCCGGCAAACCGGGGCTATCCATCGGGATTGACGACCAGGAGGGTTTTCTGAATCCTCCTCCTCTGGATATAGGACCGGCCGACATTAAACAGAATAACCAGGCACCCGGAGATACCGCTGGCAAACAGGAAGAACTTGCTGAACCCGCTGAAATAAACATCGTAGGAGGCATCGAAAGACACCATGCCCAACTGCCGCAGGTACATGGGAATGGCAATCGCCCGGCTCACCACGCAGAGCAGGATGATGATACTGGTCACCATGCGGATGTATTTTTCATTGACGACTTTCACGCCATAGACCCCCAGGTAGATTCCCACCAGCGAACCGAGGTACAGGAGCATGGTCAGGCGAATGTCGACAAAGCCTTGGTAGGCATAGCTCAAGGCACCGTAGGCGCCCATGAACATCGCCAGGTAGAGCTCGGTGCCCGCGGCCACCGCCGTCGGCACGCCAAACACGTAAATAATGGCCGGCACCCCGATGAACCCCCCGACCCCGATGGTCCCGGCCAGGTATCCCGTGGCGATGCCGCAGGGCAACAGGACCCACAGGCTGACACTGGTGTCGGCGACCTTGAAATGGATCACCGGGGGAATGGTGATCTTGGCCATGGCATTGGCGATCTTCCGGGATGGCCCCGAATCGCTATCATCACCCGACCGGGAAGAGCCCAGCACGTCTTTCATCATGGACAGGGCAACCACCGAGAGGATGACGGCGAAGACCAAGCTGATATACAGGTTGGCCCCAGCCCCCTTGGCGGCGCCATGGCCGGCGCCGCCCTTGAAAAGGAAGCTGTTTATGCCCACCGCGATTTGAATGCCGATCACCGCGGTGATGAGCATGAACAGGGCCAGTTTCTTATCGACGTTGCCGGCCTTGCCATGCTTATGGGAACCGACCATGGCCTTGCCGAACTTGTGGGTAATATTACTGGCCACCGACACAACGCCGGTAATGCCCAGGTTCATCATGCCCGGGGTCATGAAAAAGGCGCCGCCGCTGCCGATGAACCCGCTTAGCACGCCACCGATAAAACCCAGGAGAACCACCTGGAGCGACGTGGAAAGATCAAGCTGTACAAAGTTGGCGATCAAGTACTCCATGAAAACCTCCCCTTGCGCGAAATCAGTCGATGTTGACGAGCTTGAGTATCAACCCGGCTATGGTCCCGTAGGTGTAGGCCACCAGCGGTACGAATAGGGCGACCGCAATGGAAGAGGCCCATCTCCATTTTTCGTGCAGCTCGCCGCCGAGGAAATCGAGGATCGGTTTCTGAAATGAAAACACCAGGGTATAAATGGCCACGACCACCAGGGTAAACAACAACAGCTTCAGAGCCTGTTTTTTGCCGAATAAGAACTGGGACTGGAGTTCCTCTATCCTGATGACCGGCGTTTTGAGCCTCTCGTTGATGGCCATTCCCAGCTCACGGGTCAGGCGGATGCTGGCCTGCGGCCCCTTGGACAGGAACAGGTCGCCGAGAATGATCAGGGAGTAATTTTCGGTGTCGCGTAGCGCATTAATGACTTCCCGCTGGCCGCCCGCAATGGTGTATCCACCGGCCGATCGTCCCATGGCCACCAACTCTTCTATGGTGGCGCTCAGGCCGCCGTCATCGGTCTCCACTTCCGGCCCGTCGTCTTCCACCCCCCCGGTATAGGTACTGTCCCCCGTGCGGGGCTCCAGGGCGGCCGCTTCCTGGAAAAACGGCTTGCCGTCCTTGGGTGGAATGAGCCGGATCAATTCAACCGCGGCTCCCCACCGCTTGGCCAACTGGGTTATCTGTTGGAAATCCTCGCTGCGGGGATCAAAGTGCTCGGACAAGTACAGGATGTTGGTCTCGGCCATGGTGCAGATGGTTCCCTTGCATTCTTCCAAGGTACCCAGCACCTTTGATATCGACTCGGCCACATCTTTTTGGCGTGGCAAGTAGGTTACGGTCAGTATTTTGCCGCTGGCCCGGACCCCCAGGCTCAGGTGGGAGGTCTCCTTGTTCAGCGCCAGGTGGAGGGTGGCCCGGGCCGCCAAGTGCACATCCTCCAGGTGGCTCCTACTATCCGGGGTAAGGTCGAATTCGGGCAGTAGGGCCGTTTGCTTCAGAAGACTTGTGGCGTGGCTGAGGTTGAGGTGCTCTAAATTCAGCAGGAGATCGTAATTGGACGTATCGCGCAGGTCGGCACGGTGCACGTAATGGACCCACTTGATAATGTCCGCATCCAGGGATTTCAGATAGTCCAGGGCCTTTTCCGGGCTAAGGTTAAGTTGCTGGGCGACAATATCCACCCTGGTTTCAATCGGAACGCTGACTCCCACCCGGAAGATATTTTCTACGCCTGGAAATAAAAGATGCGCGGCCCTTCCCGTGTAAACCAAGTTGTTATCCTTGATTTTTTTATACAGTACGTCGGTTACAAAGGAGAGGTATACTTCTTTTTCCCAGGCCAGTCGTTCGGAGATTATGGGAGACTTTATGATCGAGGCTTCCAAGCGGCCTAGCTTAATTCCCTGGGCGTGAGCTTCTTCGGCAAGCTGATCCCTTGAATATAAAGGCCACCCGGTTTCATCCGCCAGCTTTTTGGCCAGCACGCGCGTCATGCCATGCGCTGGGCCTGACATCAATACAATGGACATATATACTCACCCTTTCAATAAATGACTAGTAAGATATAGGTTCTTGCATTTGATTTGCGGTATCCTTCCACGTCACCACTATTTTAATGCCCGCATATTTATCCAGGCTTCGCGATATGGCTAGCCATGTAAATGATTGATATCATCCTTTTCCTTAACCTGGACCACTTGGCAAAATATCGATGGCATCAATTTCCTGACCATCTTTTCCAGATATTCTTCCGTATCACTAAGAACGATGAGGTCGATACGTTTGCGATCCAGTAATTGCAAAAAATCCATCGTGGTATTTTCGCCCGGAGACGAGGTGACCAGAAATGATATCTTCAGGCCGTTTTCACGCCCCCGGTTGATTACATCCTTGCATGCCTCGATAACCGGGTTCTTGGCATCTTCCGATTCCATGGAATAGACAATAATCTTGGAATTGATCCTCTCCGCCAGCGATATGGCATGGTGCAAGGCTTTTAAATCTTTACTGTCCGGCGCCAATGGTATGAGTATGTTTTCCTGACCCACAGTTCTGCCTAGTGTCCCGGTTTTGGGTGTTCATTCTATTTTTTTGCCAACACGTAGCCCAATACGCGTCCCCCTCACCGCTTTGCGCCTTGCGGGATGGTCTGCAAAAACAGGGCCATTTCTTAATATATTGAATTTACAGAGATTACCGGGACGCAACCTTGAAAAGGCGGCGTTTTGGTTTCATTTTGGAACGCCAGGGCGTTCCGGTTTGAAACACTTGGGCTAGCTAGGTGGTAGGAATATCAAGGTCGTACTGTTTGATTTTGCGCCATAGGGTGGTTCGCGATACCTGGAGTATCTCAGCGGCTTTTACCTTGTTGTTGCCCGTTTCATTCAGAACACAGCGTATGTATTCTCTCTCGTGATCCTTGAGAGACAGCCATGTTTTCTCCTTCATATCTTCTATGGAGAAGGCAAAAAGATCCTCGGGAAGGTCTTCGACGGTAATGGTTTTATCGTCGGATAGGGCTATGGCTCGCTCGATAATATTTTCAAGCTCCCGCACATTACCGGGGAAAGGGTACTGGTTAAAGATTTCCAGAACTTTTGGATCGGTCAGGGAAACCGACATCCCGAACTGCTGGTTGTACTTTTTAATAAAGTGGCTGATGAGCAGTGGTATGTCGCTGCGGCGATCACGCAGGGGAGGAAGTTCGATCAAAACTACGTTTAGCCGATAGAAAAGGTCCTCCCTGAAGCGCTTGTCTTCGGTGGCTTTTTTTAGGTTTTTGTTGCCGGCGGCGATAATCCGTACGTCAAGCGGTATCTGCTTGGTGCCTCCGACCCGGATCAAGGTACGTTCCTGGATGAACCGCAGGAGTTTCACCTGCATACTGGCCGGCATGATCTCAATTTCATCCAGGAAAATAGTCCCCTTATCGGCCGATTCCAACAGCCCGATCTTCGTATTCAGAGCCCCGGTGAACGCCCCCTTTTCATGTCCGAAAAGTTCATTGGCGATAAGTTCTTCGGAAAAACCGCCGCAGGAAAAGGCGATAAAAGGATGCTCGCGCCGCGATCCGAGGAAATGAATTGCCCGGGCCACCAATTCCTTTCCGGTTCCGCTTTCTCCCTGTATCAGGACATTGCAATTCAAGGAAGATACCTTTTTGACAACCGATAAAACCTCCTGCATGGCCTGGCTATGGCCGATGATATACTGCTGCCGGGAATAGGCGGCCAGGGATTTCTTCAGGGTCTCCTTCTCCTGGATCAGCGCGACTTTCTCCAGGGCGCGCGCCGCCAGGGACCGGAGTTCATTGATTTTTACCGGCTTGGTAAGGAAATGAAACGCCCCGGCCTGGATGGCCTCCACGGCGGTATCGATGGAACCGTAGCCCGTGAAAACGATTACTTCGGTCAAGGGATGGCGTTTTTTCACCTCCCTGACAATCTCCAGCCCATCCTTACCCGGCAGCCTCAGGTCGCAGAAGACTAGGTCAAAGGGATCACTGGCTAGTTTTTCCAGGGCGGATTCACCATCTCCAAAGGTCTCGACAACATACAAATCCTTGGCCAAGCCGCGCTGAATTTCCCGGCAGGCGATGGGCTCATCATCTATTATCGCAATGCGTTTTTTATGTTGCGTTTTGCTCTGGCTCATGGTGTGCTCTCGTACTCAGAAAAATAGAAAAGCAAGTACCTCTTCCGGGTGTGCTTTGAACCGCGATGCGCCCTCCATGTTTCTTTATGATACCGTAGGTTACCGACAGCCCCAACCCGGTACCCTCGCCCTCTTTTTTGGTCGTAAAAAAGGGATCGAAAATAGATTCCAGGTGCTCTTTGGCAATGCCGACGCCGGTATCGGCCACGTCAATCCTTATTTCGTCGGGGGTTTCTCCGGCATTAAAGGATATAGAAAGCTTACCGCCATCGGGCATGGCCTGTATCGCATTGACCAGCAAGTTAAGCAATGCCTGTTGGAATCGGCTTTTATCTATCCATACTGGCTTAAGTGGTATATTGATAATCTTTTCGTACTTTATCTGCTGCAGGCTGATTTTGTTTTTCACCAGACGGACCGTCTTATCAACAATTTCCTCGAGGGACAACTTCTCCAACTGCTCCTGGTCCATCCGGGTGAATTCCAGCAAGCCTTTGACGATCTCGGCGGAACGGTCCGCCTGTGCCATGAGGTCCTGGTATAGTTTAAGCCGCTCTGGTTGAGGTATATCTTCATCTTCCAATAATGTATCCACGATAAGGGATATATTATTTATGGGGTTGTTTAGCTCATGCGCAATACCGGAAGTCAAGGTGCCGATCGACGCCATTTTTCGCGACTGCAGCAGTTGATCCTGGCGGGTTCTTATCTCTTGTATCATTTTATTAAAGGCGCTGATACATTCCGATATCTCATCAACCCTATCCACGGGATAATCGATCTGCTCGTAACTGCCCCGGGAAACCTTTCCCGTGGCTGAGCGCAAGACAGACAGCGGCTGGGAAATATTCTTCTGGGCCTGCTTGAGCATGTAGCCAAACACGGCGAGAAACAGGGCGAAGAAAACAAACGGAATAACCCACATGCTGTTGATGGCTCGGTCGATCCTGCGGCGTTTTATCTCGATGAGTCTATCCATGAATTCATTTAACAGCTTGCCGTTCTTGCGTATTTGGGAATTAAGGTAATCGAAAGTGCCGCTTTTGCCTTGTTCGATTCCCTGGTAGACTAATTTTTCATAAGTTTCCAGGGCGCTCCAGAATTGTTCGAATGACCGCCTTCCCATGATTTTCTTGATTTGTTCTTTGAGCTCATTGAAATTATCCATGGTTTGCGAAAGGTAGGATTTTAATTTATCAACGTCGCTGCGATCGCCGGCCAGAAAAATGTTTTTTTCATACCTTCTGAGTTCAAGCAGGTCATCCCGCAGGTCGCCCAACCTTTCCATTAGCAATAATTTATCTTTTAACCCGGCAACATTATCATAATGAAAAAAGGTCGAGGCCAGCATAAAGACAAGACACATAACGAAAATGAAAAGCAATCGGCCACCGATAGTTTTCACGACGCTAGCTCCTAATTAGCGGTGGGCAAGGCATAGCATAGCCGAAAACCAGGCCTGCCCGCCGGAGGACTCTCACAATTTAGCCGCGCCTGCGCCAGCTCTCCCGCCAAGTAGCCGCCAAAACAGCCTTAGTCGCGGCGGTCGTGTCTGTCCGGCTCGCGACCGGTGCGACCTTGGGCGCAAACACCCACCAACACCTGGGATAACCAGTATAGCACGGGAGGCATACCGCGCGTCCGGGCCGCTGGGGCCTATGGGCGCGGCCTGGCGGGAGCCAGGCGCCGGCATAAATTGGCAAGGGGCTAGATGTGGCTACAAGATAAGTTGTTCACGCGGGCGATCATAGAGGCTGGTGATTACGACGTCATCGACTCTTGATCGGGGGACGCATGAACCACCATCATGAGGCGGTTAATCATCTTCAGATTGGCCGGCCGGGCCAATCTGATCCAAGGAAAATCCACCGCCAGCGGCAAAGAACCCTCAGTCCATGGCCGCTATCTGGGCCATGATGGAGGCCTCGGAGAAGCCGGGCAGGTCCGCCGCACCGGAGCGGCAGGAGGCTACACAGGTACCGCATCCCTTGCAGGTTACCTGGTTGACCACCGCCTTGCCGTCCTCGTCCAGGTCGATCGCTTGATAGGGGCAGCAGGCCACGCATACCCCGCAACCCACGCAGGCGGTCTTGTCAATACTGGCCACCACCCCGCCGATTTTAAGTGACGTGTGGTTCAGAACCGCGGCCGCCCTGGCCGCCGCCGCCTGGGCCTGGGAGATGGACTCCTCCATGGGTTGCGGGGCCCGGGCCAGCCCGCAGACAAACACGCCGTCGGTGGCGAAATCCACCGGCCGCAGCTTGGGGTGGGCCTCCTGGAAGAACCCGTCCTCGTCCTGGGGCACCTTGTAGAGCTGGGCCAGGGGATTGGGCGCCTCGGGTACGATCGCCATCGCCAGCACCAGCATGTCGGCCGAGATGTTCACCCGCCGGCCAAGGACCCAGTCCTTGAACCCCAGCGCAAGGGCTTGGGGCGTCTCTTCCACCGTGAAGGGCTCTTCGTGGTCGTAGCGCATAAAATGAATATTCTCGGCCCGGGCCTCTCGGTAGATATCTTCACGCAGTCCGTAGGTACGCAGGTCCCGGTTCACAACGTAGACCTGCATCT
>JAMOVV010000037.1 GCA_027067385.1 Desulfarculaceae bacterium | reverse complement strand
GGGCCAAGTCGGTGCGTTGCCCAGGCTCGTCAGCTGTGCGGTATTGCTTGCGCCGCAGCAGCACGTTGCCGCTGACCGGGCCTTGCACCCGGGCCAGGAAACGGCCGTGCTCACTAAGGAAGGAAAGCGCAACCCCATGGCGGCCGCACAAACCCATCAAGGCGGGGCTGGCCCCCACCTGGCCAAAACAAACGATGCCTTCCAGGTTATGTATCGGTACCCGCAGGCGTGGCTTGCCATCTTGGCGCACCACCACTGTCTCGCCTTCCTTGGCCAGGTAGCTGCCTTGAGTGGTTACGTACAAGGTATTGGCAAGGCGTTTCATCTCATCTCATTCCTCACTTTCCATCATGGCCGCCAGCCCGGCGGACAGGTGGCGGCTGGCGCTTTTGCCGCGGGCCGCACTTTGGGGCAAACACAGGTGCAGCAAGGAACAAGCGCGGCATTTCTTGTGATACACGGCCGGCGGCGTGCGGCCCGCGGTATGTAAGGCGTGCATCTGGGCGGCTACCTGTCGAACACGCTGGCGCAGCGCCGGGTCGATATCCACTGCTTGCCGGCGGCGAGGAGCGGCGTGATAGAGATAACCCCGCTCCACCGTGGCGTTGGTCATTTCTTCCAGGCAGAGTGCTTGACCGGCCAACTGCACGTGGTAGCAATCGTCGGGCTGAGGCCGGCCGCGTTTATGCTCCACCGGCACCGGTCGCCAACGCCCCGGCCGTCCGGGAAGAGTACACCCCTCGTCCGGGCCCTGGCCGGACGGGAGAGGGTGAAACTCCACCACGTCGCTCACCCCCACCAGCCCCAGAGCGATCGAGCGCAAGCGCAGAGACCGCGCCACGACTAACCCGTCCTTGAGCTGTGATCCGCCTTGGTCCACCGCGGCGTGCAGCGCGCTGCCCTCGGCGGTGTGGCGGTTGTCGGCCCAAATACCCTCCAGGTGGATCAGGGCCCAACGGCGCTTACAAAACACCATGTGCGACAGGCCGGAGACCGGCAGCAACTCGTCTTCGCCATAGGGCCCGGCCCTGGAGCCAGGACCGGGCCCGTCGATCTCAAACGACATCCAGGTTCTCCAGGCCCGCCTGGGCCGGCTCCACCAACTCGGCGCCGCCGCCCTCGCCGCCGACCAGGAGCCAGGCCTCCACGCCCTTGGGCAACTCGCTGGCCCGGAAGGTGACCTGGTAGTCGCGGAAGCTCCGCGGCGCTTTGCCTTGCTCCTTGGGCTTAATGCTCACCAGGTCGAAGAGCTTGTGGGCCGGGGCACATCCCAAGATGGCCTGGCGGGCCCGCTGCTCCTGGTTGCTGTCGGTGCCCACGTGCTTAAACACGAAGACGGGCTCACGCACGCTCATCAGGCCCTTGGAGGCCGAACGGTCGTGCTCGTACATCCGCAGCAGCGCCTCCCAGAACAGGGCCAGATCGTCTTCGGTGAACCCGGTGCCGCCCTGGCCGTTGTCCTGGCGCTCCTGGGCCAGGTGGGCGCTGATGAACCCTTTGCCCAGATACAGGCCGTAGGGGATGATCGCCTTGCGGCCCATGGTGCGCAGCTTGTCCTCGGGCTGTTCGGCTTCCCACTTGGCGTAGTCCGCGCTGGTCTTGGCCCCCCTGGCCTCGTCGGCCACGGCCATGCGGGTGATGGACATGTCCAGCGGCAGCACCGGGTCCACCGAGCGGGACCAGGCCAATTGCACCGGTCCGCGTACCTGGCCGGCGTTGGGACCGGTGGACATAACCGCGCCAAAGGTGCGCACGTCAAAGAAGTTGGCGCACATCCAGTTGCGGGCCAGGGCCACTTTGGACTTGTTGGCCTTCTTATCGGGCATGCCGCCGGTCTCCTCGTGGGCCAGGCAGATGGGCCGGTTGAGGTTGGTGGCCTGCTCCACGAAGATGGCGTAGGGCGACTGGTTGTCCCGGGCTATCTGCACGTAGTTGCGGATGCGGCGCTTGATGGCCACGTCGCTCACCAGGCCGCGCATGTCTTGGGGGTCGATGCGCGGCGCGTTGCCCGCGTCGGGGTCGCCGTTGGGGTTGCCGTTTTCGCAGTCAAACATAAAGAGGAACTCGTAACGGTTTTTGATTACATCGCTCATTTTCATCTACTCCTTGTCACCGGACTCGGTGGGTTGGTTGTCTTGATCTTTCTTAGGACGGCGCATCGCGGCCAGTTGCTGGTAGTAGCCCAGGGCGAAAAGCCCCTGTTCCTCCAGGTCCAGGGTGGTGGGCAGCTCGTGATCGATGCGTTCCCAGATGGAGGCGAGCAGACCCTCGTACCAATGGGTCAGCCCACCTTCGAGCTTGTTGAGGTGGAACTGGCTCAGGGTGGCCAGCCGGCCCAGGATATGGGCCGGGGTAACGCTGGCCGCGGCGTAGAAGCGCTGCACCACGCCAGCGCCCACGTCGCCCAGGGCGCTACGCTGCAAGTTGGCGTACACGGCCATCAGCCGGCCGCATTGGTAGGCCGGCTCGGGATGGTTTTCATTAAGATAAGGCGACAATTGCTCACCTCCTTTGGTATGGGGGTTACGCATCAAGCAGGCCTTGATCAGGCCCATGCGGGTGTAGCGCGGTGACTCGCCGCGTAGTACGTCGTTGCGGGCCCGGACCAGGGTTTTGGCCAAGGCCCAGCCAGGAAAGAGGTGGTGTCGATTGACCCCGCAGCGGTACATCTCGGCCACCTGGGGCGGCGCGATGTCATCTAGGGTGCGCACCGTGGCGCTTACCACCGCTACCAGCTTGGGAAGCTTGGCCAGGCCCTTGCCGTCGTTGCGTACTATGGACATTTGATCGAACCAGGCATTTATGCTGTCTACCAGCTCCTCAAAAGAGCCCTCCATCCAGTCGCGCATCATCACCCGGCCGGCCGCGCCGGAAAGGGTCATGGCGTAGTAGCGGTTGCCGGCCAGGTCCGGGCGCTTGCCGGTATGTATGGCCTCCAGAAGCTCACGGGCCCTGGCCTGGGCGTTTAACCTGTCTAGTTCCTCGTCCGACTCTCCATCCCAGAGGGCGACGACGAGATCGTCCTCTTCCGGGAGGCGGTCCTTGTACCAGTGCACGATCTTCACCCCGGCCAGGGTGCGGCCGTAGTGGTGGAGCAGGTGGTTGAGCGGCTCAACGTAGTTGATGACCGACTGCGGTGAAAAGGCGGCGTTGGCCGAATCCTCCAGGTTGTAGGAGCGAAAAGCGTCCTTGTTGAAGCTGGCCAGGGAGTCGCCGGTGGGTTGCCCGCCCACACCGGCCAAGCCGCTGATCTTGTAGTGAGACAGCATGGGCAAGGCCTGGTC
>JAMOVV010000036.1 GCA_027067385.1 Desulfarculaceae bacterium | reverse complement strand
GCCCCACACTCGCTTTGCCACACCTCGCGCCGGTCCAATCGGCTCCTTGGCATGCCCCCCTGGATCCGGCTATGGCCTGCTCGCCTTGCCTCGCCAAGTCACGCCTCGCCCGGCCCTGCCTAGCCTGACCTTGCCTTGCCTCGCCCGGCCCTGCCTAGCCTAACCTCGCCTTGCTCGCTTTGCCCCCCCGCCCAGCCCCCTTATGTAGCCCCCTCGGCTTGGGTGGCGGCGGCCCCGCGTAGGGGCGCAACAGGGGTGGCTTTGAAGCCATACATACTGTATATAGGAATAGTTAGAGTGTCAACTACCAATTGTGGGGGTTTCCCCCCACCCGCCCCAAAACGACACCTGCAACCCAGGAGCCGATAAATGCCGGAATTGCCCGAGGTGGAATGCGTTCGCCGAACCCTGGAACCAGACGTGCTGGGCCGCCGCGTGGCCCGGGTGCGCACCACCTTGCCCAAGCTGGCCCGGCCCAACCCACGTTCCCTGGCCCGCGGTATCGGTCGCCGGGTGGTAGCTGATACGGCTCGCCACGGCAAGTTGTTGATAATGCAGCTTGATAATGGTTCGTTTTGGACCATACACCTGGGGATGACCGGCCAGTTGATCCTGGCCGGCAGCCGTCCCCAGGTGAAACATATCCATATTACCGTGAGTTTTGACGATGGCGGACCGCGGTTGTACTTCCGCGACCCCCGCCAGTTTGGGGCCATGACCTATTGCGCGGACCAAGAGGCCCTGCAGGCCGGCCCGCTGGCCAACATGGGACCCGACGCCCTGGGCATGAGCCGGGCGCGGTTCGTGGAGCGCCTGGGCGGGCGCGGCGGCCGGCTGAAGTCGGTGCTTTTGGACCAGCGGGTCCTGGCCGGGGTGGGCAATATTTACGCTGACGAGTCTTTGCACATGGCCGGGCTGCATCCGCTTTCCCGGCCCAAGGACCTGGCCACCGAGGACCTGGGGCGGCTGCACCAGGCCCTGCAGAAAGTGCTGAGGGCGGCCCTGAAGCGGGGGGGGTCGTCGGTGAGCAACTTTGTGGACGCCCACGGCCGGCCCGGGACTTTTCAGCACGCCCACCGGGTCTACCGCCGTACCGGGGAGCCCTGCCCGGTATGCCGGCAGGCCGTCGAGCGCATAGTGGTGGCCGGCCGCTCCACCCACTTCTGCCCCACCTGCCAAGCGGGCGGCGTGCCGCCGCAGCCGTAGGGGCCGCATGCTGCGGCTGCCGTAGGGGCCGGGGCGTTTGATATGAGGGCCGCCGTTATTATTCAATTACGACCGTCAGAGAGAACGCTGGTAATTCCATGATGCCGTATTATGCGAGCCAAGAGGGAAGTGGAAGTTTGCTTCGTCGCCTGCCGGCTCCTCGCAATGACGTCTATTCTATAAAGTAAAAACGACCCGACCTTAAAGTCGGCCGCGAGCAGGGCAGGCCGGGTGACGAGCCTAAAAATAGACGTCATCGCGAGCGGCAGCGAAGCGACCTTCCATTTCCATCTTTGGTTAAGAGAGAAAGGGAAGTTTGCTTCGTCGCCTGCCGGCTCCTCGCAATGACGTCTATTTTATAAAGTAAAAACGACCCGACCTTAAAGTCGGTCACGAGCAGGGCAGGCCGGGCGACGAGCCCGTAACGCCCCGGACTTGGACCCACTACGCCAGCCGCGGCTCGCGGGCGGCGTGCCGCCGCTGCCATATGGGCCGGACGGTGGGAGCTTGGGCCGGCGTTATCATTCAATTGCCGACGACCAAGAAAAAACGACCCGACATAAAAGAACGCATGCGCGGAGAAGGCCGGGGGACGAGCCCGTAACGCCTCGGACTTGGACCCACTACGCCAGCCGCGGCTCGCGGTGGGCGATGTGGAGCCAGGCGATGCCGCGGGTGAGGGCATAGGAGCGGGGTTGGACCAGGCCGGCCTGGCGCATCATGCGGCGGAACTTGGTGGGGGAGGGGAAGTCCATGATGGTTTCGGCCAGGTACTGGTAGCTGGCTTTGTCGCCGGATATCCAGCCGCCGATCTGGGGCAGCAGGCGTCCCAGGTAGAGGTGGTAGGCGCGGCGCACCCAGGGGCGCTGGGGCGAGGCGAACTCCAGCACGTAGAGGTGGCCGCCGGGCACCAGCACCCGGGCCATCTCGGCCAGGGCGGCCGGCCGGTCGGGGATGTTGCGGATGCCAAAGGCGATGGTCACGGCGTCGAAGCTGTGGTCGGCAAAGGGCAAGCGGGTGCCGTCGCCGGTGACCAGGGGCAGGCGGGCCCGCCGGCGGGCGGCCTTGTCCCGGGCGCGGGCCAGCATGGCCGGCACCAGGTCCAGGCCGACCACCTGGGGGTGGTGGCCGGTGGCGGCCATGGCCAGGGCCAGGTCGCCGGTGCCGGTGGCCACGTCCAGGACCCGGCCGGTGGGTCCGGGGCGGAGGCAGCGGGCCACGAAGCGCCGCCAGCGCAGGTCTTCGCCGAGGCTCAGCACGTGGTTGAGCAGGTCGTAGACCCCGGCCACCCGGTTGAAGATGCGCTTCACCTCGGCCTTTTGGGTGCTGGGGTCCATCACGGTTGCACCAGGATGAGTCCCACCAGCTCGGGGTCCAGGTCGGCCTCGAGGTCCAGGCGGCCCAGGTCGAGCTCCATGTTTTGGATCACCCGGTTCATGAGGCGGCCGGCCATCTCGGCTTCTTGGGGGTCCTCCAGCGCGGCGCAGGATTCCAGGAGCTCACGGCGCAGGGTACCGGCCAGGGCCTGCTGCAGGGCGGCCACCGCCGGCTTGAAATCAGCCGCCGGCAGGGGGCCGGTTTCGTTGCGGCCCAGGGCGCGGGCGGCCAGCCAGGTGGCGATGACCTGGCCGAGCTTCACCGGGTTGGCCTCGTCTTGCACGGCGCGGGCGGCCAGCATTTCGGCCACGGCCAGGCGGTCCAGGCCCATGAGGTCAAATACCAGCCGTCCCAGGTACTCGGCCTCGGCCAGGGCGGCCTCGGCGCGCTTAAGGTCGGCGGTGGAGAGGAAGGGGCGGTACTGGCGGGTTTGTCCCAGGCCGGGGTCGTAGCAGCGGGGGCGGGGAAAGACGAGCCCGGCCAGCCAGTGGTCCAGGGGATCGTCGAGCAGGTGCAGGCCGGTGGGCAGACCGGCCAGCCAGCCTTCCTTGAGCAGGCGCCAGGCCCGTTGGTTGAGTCGGCGTACCGCGGCGGCCCCTTGCCGGGCCAGGGCGGCCAACCCCACCCGCCGCAGTACCTGGCCGGCGGCTCCCCGGTCGGTCCCGGCCACTATCTCCAGGCCCAGGTTCACCAGGCCCAGCCCCTCTCGGGCCGCTCGGCGCACCTGGTCGGGGTTGGCCGGGTCGGCGTCCAAGGCCACTACCGCAGCGTTGGCGATGTAGACCAGCTCGAAGCGCAGGGCGTCGGCCTCGGCCTGGCTCATCTCCCCGGTGACCCGGGGCAGGGTGCAGTCGGCACCCAGGGTCTCCAGGAACTGGTCGGAACGGGGGGTGGGGTTTTCGGGGAAGCCCTGGGTGAGCTTGGGTTCCATGGCGGCCCAGTCCACCTCGCCCTCGGACGGGGCGGCCCAGAGCTCCAGGGCCTCCAGACGGGAGGGGAAGCCGTGGTCGGCCAGGCGGCCGCTGCGCCAGCGGCTGGCGTATTCGCTTAGCTGGGCCGGCGACTCCCAGATCATGGTTTCCAGCACGCGGGAGAAGAGATCGGGCAGCTCGCTCTTGAGGATCACCAGCACCTGGGCCACCAGGGAGGATATCTTTTCGTCACGGAAGCGCAGGTAGTATACGCCGTCGAGGGTGAAGGAGGGCAGGTCGTCGGGCGGCTCCTGCTCGTCGCTGCTGGGCAGGTACTTGACCACCTCGAACCAATGGGCGAACAGCAGGGCCAGGACCTCCAGGTCGGTGCTGGCCAACCAGCGACGCACTCGCTCGTGGCCAGCCTGCAGCAGCAGCGGCAGCCAGGCCTGGTAGCGGGTGGGGGCGAAGCGTTCCTTGACCCAGCCGGTGAGGTCCAGTAGGTAGGTAAGCTGTTCGTCGGAGCTCAGGGCCAGCAGCTCGCCGGCCTGGTCGGCGCCCATGGCCAGTACGCTGCCGGCGAACTCATCCGGGGGCAGGGCGCGGGTGAGCTCACGGGAGTCGGCGGCCAAGGTGATGAGCCGTTCGCGGTCGGCGCCGCGGGCGGCCAGCACCACCCGCAGGCGCTGGTCACGGCTCAGGCCGTGCCACAGGGCCTCGGCCCGGCGGGGATCGGTTTTTTCCAGGGCCAGCAGGGCCTGGGGATCGGTGGCCGGCGCCGGTGTCTGGTGTTGGCGGGTCATGGTTGTCAATCTCCTCCACACACGCCGCAGCGGCGGCAGGCATCGGGCGCGCACTCCGGTGAGGGCTTGTGGTGCGAGGCCCGCAGGGCCTCGGACCAAAGATAACCTTCGTCAATGCCGTGGTCCACTATGGACCAGGGCAGCAGCTCGTCGCGGTCCCGGCGGCGCTCGGCGTAGAACTCCGGCCGCACCCCGGCCTGGGCATAGGCCCGCTCCGGCCCCTGGCCCCGGGCCAGGGCCTGGATCAGCGGGGCCAGGCGACGATCGCCCCGGCTCAGCACCGCCTGCAGCAGCGAATACTTGGGCACCTCGGAATTGACCTTGAGGTTGGGCAGGGACTTGAGCTCGCGCTTGATGAGGCCCAGCCGGCGCTTGATGACCGCCAGGGGGGCCATGGGCTCCCACTGCAAGGGGGTCAGCGGCTTGGGCACCATGGGGCTCAGCGACAGGGTGACCCGGCCCAAGCGGCCGCGCGGCCGGGAGAGGCTTACCACCTGTTGGCGCACCCGTCGGGCCAGGGCGATTATTTCGTCGATGTCCGCGCCGCTTTCGCCGGGCAGGCCCACCATGAAGTACAGGCGCAGGTTGGGCACCCCGGCGGTGATGAGCATCTCCACCGCCTGTGCCAGGTCGTCTTCCTCGATGCCCTTGTTGATCACCCGGCGCAGGCGGCGGCTGCCGGCCTCGGGGGCCAGGGCCACGCTCTTGGCGCCGCTGGCGGCCAGGGCCCGGGCCAGGCCCGGGGTGAGGCGGTCGGCCCGCAGGCTCGATACCGATACCCGGCCGCCGGCGGCCACCACCTGCCCGGCCAGTTGGTCCACGTCGTCGATGTCGCTCACCGCGGCCGAGACCAGCCCCACCTTGCGCCCGGCCGCGGCCATGACCAAGGCCGGGGCGGTGAAGTCCGCCGCCCGGCCCAGGCGCGGCGGGCGGTACAGATGGCCGGCGGCGCAGAAGCGGCAGCCGTGACCGCAACCGCGCCCCACCTCGATGAGGGTCATGTCGCCGAACTCGGCCCCCGGGGTGCTCACCAGGGTCATGGCCAGGCCGGAGGCGGGGCCGCGGTACTTGGGGGCGGCCACCCGGGGCGGAACCTCGGCGGTGGGGCGCATGGACTTTAGACGCCCGTCGGAGCGGTAGCCCACCTGGTAGAAACGCGGGGCGTAAAACCCGGGCACCCGTTGGGCCAGCTTGAGCAGCAGCTCGTCGCGTTCGGCGTCGGCCAGCTCGAAAAAGGCGTCGATAAAGGGCTCCAGCACCACCTCGGCCTCGCCCAGCAGGCAGGCGTCGACCAACTCGGCCATGGGCTCGGGGTTGAGCATGGGCACCACCCCGCCGGCCACCACCAGCGGGCCCCGGCGCTCGGCCGCGGACATGCCCAGCCCGGCTTGCTGCAACATGGCCGCCAGGTGGGGCAGATCGTTTTCAAAGGCCACCGTGGCCAGCACCAGGTCAAACTCGGCCACCGGCCGCGAGCTCTCCAGGCTCAGCAGGGGCGCGCCGCTCTTGCGGTACAGGGGGGCGGTGGCGCCATCGGGCAGAAAGGCCCGCTCGCACAGGGCGTCGGAGCGGGCGTTGATGATGCGGTAGACGGTCTGCAACCCCAGGTTGGCCGCCCCCACCCGGTAGGTGTTGGGATACAGGACCACCAGGTTGAGCCGCCCGCCCGGTTCCTTGAAAACCGTGCCGCGCTCTTTAGCCAAAATCCGGCGGTGATGCTCGATGAGCGGACGGTCACGCCGGGCCATAAGAGTCCATTTTTCGCCTCGGGTAATTCATGGATACAGTTATGTTACCACGGCCTCCGGCCGGCCACCATGGGCCGCCACCCCGGCGGCTTGACGCCGCGGCCGCGGCGTGCCAGGCTGGGTGATAAGTATTACCATCTGCCACGAGCGGGGACGGCCAGGGCCCCGGGAGGGACGAGCAGGATATGGACCCCCAAGCCATCGCACTACTTAAGCAGCTCAGCCAAGCCGGCGACACGGTGGACATGCGCCAAGTGGGTGAACAGATGGGCCTGGACCGCGCCGCGGTGGAAACCCTGGGGGTGGACCTCATGGCCCAGGGCTACCTGGAGATGGTGAGCCTCAGCGGGGCGGTGCGGGTCACCGACGCCGGCCGCCAGGCCGCCGGCGGAGCGGCCGGGACGGTCGACGCCGCTGCGGGCGATCCCCTGGCCGCCCTGGCGGCCGATATCATCGCGGCCGGCGACCTGGGACTGGAAGAAGCGGCCGCCGGTGACTTGGCGGTGGACCTGCAAACCCTGCAGACCCAGATGGAGCGCAGCCAGGCGCTCAAACCAGTGATAGACGCCTGCCTCAAGGCCATCGCCCAGGCCCTGCGCAGCGCCCCGGCCCCGGCCGCCGACGGCCTGGCCGCCCGGGCGGCCGAGTTGCTGCTGCAATAAAAGATCGGGGGCGGGACCTTGGCCCCACCCCCGATCTCTTATTTCGGGCGGTAATTAGCCGCAGGTGCCGGAGCTGCAGTCGCAGCTGGCGCCGCCGCCGATGGGGTTGGTCGAGGAGAGCACAAAGCCCTGCTGCCAACCGCTGTCCACAAAGTCCACCGTAACCGTGCCGACCTGCTCGCTGAGCTGCTTGTCGATCAGGTAGGTTAGATCGTCAATCTCGAACTTGATGTCTTCGTCCTTGGGTTCATCCAGAACCAACCTCAGGGAAGGGCCGCTTCAGCCGCCAGAGGCTAGAAAGACCCGCAAGGCCGAGTCGATGCTCTTTTCCGCCATGAAGGACTTGATAGCCTTGCTGGCGCCGTCAGTAACTTCTATCATTATTGGTACCTCCTGCCCGTGGGGGCGTGTTGCTTAGACTTATTACAAATATGGGCCCTGATTACCCGGGAAGCAAGGGCTGGGCGCCACTTTTTTTGAAATAGCTATTCTACAGATAGGAAAGAAAACACGCCAATAAAATATAACTGTGTAATAAATATTACATTTTAGGAATTATTATCAATAAGTGACATCCAGGACAAACCCGAAAAAAAATCGGCCCCACGGCGGACCGGGGCGCTGGTTGGCGGTGAGCCTGCGGCCCGGGCTGTCGGAACAGGCCCGCCGGCTCACGCGGGCGGCGCGGCGGCTCGGCGCGGCCGGGGTGATGTGCGGCCCGGCCGAGCTGCGGGCGGTGTGGCCCGACAGCGCGGCGGGGCACCGGTCCCTACGGCGGTGGTGCGAGCTGGCCGGGGTTCTCTCGCCGCGGGTGCGGCGCTTTAAGGCGGCTGATCCCCGTGCCGCCTGGTCCCAGCCCCGGGTGCGGGAGATAGCCTCCAACCTCAGGCTGGGCAGCCTGGCCGACGGCGCCCGCCCCTCGGCCGACACCCTGGTCATCGACCCGCTCATCTCCTTTGGCTCCGGTGACCATCCCTCCACCCGCCTGAACCTGCGCCTGCTGGCCGGAATCCTGCAAGACCCCTTGCCCCGGCCGGGCGGGTGGCTGGCCGACGTGGGCACCGGCAGCGGGGTGTTGGCCCTGGCCCTGGCCCTGCTGGCGCGGCGGCCGGTGCTGGCCCTGGACCCGGAGACGGCCAGCCGGCGGGCGGTGGCGCGCAACCGCGCCCTCAACCCCCAGGCCGGTCCCCTGGTGCATTTTGTCCAGGCCACCCATGCGGCCCTGGCCGGCCGCTATGCCCTGGTGGTCTCCAACCTGCCGGCCGGTATCCTGGTGACCGCGGCCGAGGTGTTGGCCCGCGCCCTGGTCCCGGAGGGCCGGCTGGTGCTCAGCGGTTTTCGCCAAGACGACGCCGCCCGGGTAGCGCGGGCCCATGGCCGCCACGGCCTGGCGGTGCACCAGCGCGCCTCTGAAGGCGACTGGGCCGGGCTGGTCTTGGCGAGGTGATTCGCCGTTGCGGCCTTTAGGAATTGTGCCGCGTTCATCCCGCATGATAGCCTGGTGAACAATGGGGATTAGGTCGCGCTGTCAGAGCGTCCCGTGGGCTCAGGGGAATATCGTGAGTTTGAAACTTGGGGGGAGTCGATGAAACGTTTGGCGCTGTTGGTTTTGGTCGTAGTTGTTTTTACGGGGTTTGCGGCTTGTGATGACGGTGACGGCGGAGGGGGCGGCAACGGCCAGGTAATCGCGGTGACCAGCAGCGTGAGCCCACCGTCTTATTCCGGTGCGTGCCCCGTTACCTTCAAGTTCACCGGCGTCATCACCACTAACGGCGCCTGCCGGGTGACCTACCGGTGGGTGCATGTGCCTTACGTGCAAGACGAAAAGACCATCGAGTTCAACGCAGCCGGTAGCCGGACGGTGGAGTTTTACTGGTCGGTGGGCTCGTGGCTGCCGAGCAATGAACGGTGGCTGGACCTCATCGTGTCCGCGCCCAACCAGTTCATAGCCTCGCCCATGGCCCAGTTCACGTTGAACTGCTTGTCGCTGCCGAACATCAATATCAACGATTAGGCGCGGGCAAAGGCCGCCAAGGTCAGTCCCGGAGGCTAGCGGCCGGAGTGAGCCCCGGTGATCATCAAGTGATAGCCCCGTACGCAGCCTAGCGTACGGGGGCTATCTGTATGCGGCTGCGGGCGTCCTGCCCTCCGCCGCTGTCGCTTGGCCGGAGTAAATCCGTCCAAGCTCCCGGCTCGCATTGTTTCCACCAAGGTTGGCAAGGAAAAACCGGCGGGAATTAAGCGAGAGGGGTTGCACGCAGCTTAGGGTTGCGCCCCTATGGCAGCACAAGCATTGTGCTCGCCGCCGGGCCGTCCTGGCCCGGTATGGCGTTAATAACTCTATACCGGTGGTAATTGAAAAATAACGGCCGTACGCAGCCTAGCGTACGGGGGCTATCTGTATGCGGCTGCGGGCGTCCTGCCCTCCGCCGCTGTCGCTTGGCCGGAGTGAATCCGTCCAAGCTCCCGGCTCGCATTGTTTCCACCAAAGTTGGCAAGGAAAAACCGGCGGGAATTAAGCGAGAGGGGTTGCACGCAGCTTAGGGTTGCGCCCCTATGGCAGCACAAGCATTGTGCTCGCCGCCGGCACATCCTGTGCCGGGATGCGTTTGGGAGTTTGCAGGTGGTAATTGAATGATAACGGCCGTACGCAGCCTAGCGTACGGCCCCTATGGGTGCACAAGCATTGTGCTGGTCGGGACGCCCGGATTTGAACCGGGGGCCCCTGCGTCCCGAACGCAGTGCTCTACCAGACTGAGCCACGTCCCGACAGGGTGTAATTACTACACTTTAGCGCGGCGGCTGTCCACCCCTTTTTGGGGCTCAGCCCTTGGCCGCGCGGGCCACTTCGGCCGCGCCGTCGCCCAAGGCGTCCAAGAGGTTGAGCAGCATGCGGCCGGTGGCCCCCCAGATCACGTCACCGTTGTGGGTGAGGGCGGGTTGCTTGAACTGCATGCCCTGCCAGTTGATCTCGGTGGTGCGGTACTGGTTGCGGTCCAGGACCTTGGCCAGGGGGACCTTGATCAACTTGGCCACCTCCACCGGGTTGGGCACGAACTCCACGTCTGGGGACAGGAGCCCCACGAAGGGGGTGACCACGAAGCTGGTGATGGTGAGCACCTGGTCCAGGCGGGCGACTACCTTCACCGCCTCCGGCGGCACCCCGATTTCTTCATGGGTTTCGCGCAGGGCGGTATCCATGAGGCTGGGGTCGTCGTCTTCGGCCATGCCGCCGGGAAAAGATATCTGGCCGGCGTGGTGGGGCAGGGTCTCGGTGCGCTTGGTGAAGACCACCCGCACGGTCTGGCCGTCGTCCCACAGGGGCATGAGCACCCCGGCCGGCCGGGCGTCTTGGCTCTCCAGCCGGTGCCAGCGGTGTCCGTTGAGGCGGCGTACCAGGGCCTCGCCGGTCTTGATTAGTCTATCGCTCAGTTGGGCCATGGGTCCCTATTATAACCGGATCGGGCTGAGCTTGCCCGGGTCAATTGGCCGGCGGCCGCGCCGGGTCTGTCCGAGGTAGGGTTTACCGCCCGCCCGGGCGGCGTTGGATGGTTCACCAGCCGCCCGGCGGCCGCAGGGGGGCCATGTCAAAGAAGTTGTTCATGGCCCGGTAGGTGTGTTGGGTCCGCAGCTCCAGGGTGGCGATGTTTTCGGCCACGATGAGGGCGGCCGCCTGGCGCGGGTCCAGGCGCGGGGCCCGCACTAGGCTGATGCGCCGCCAGCCCAGGGTGCGCGCCGCCCGCCAGGTTTCCACCCCGGCCATGATGCGGTTCTGGTGGTCGACCAATAGCGGGGCAAAGGGCCGGCCGTCGGCCATGGCTTGGGCCAGGGCTTTTTGCTGGTCGTCGGGCAGCGGCTGGAAGATGCGCTCCACCTCGGGGTGGGGCCTTAGCTCGTCGATTATGCCTATTTCCTGGTGCACGGTGCGGCCTCCTGCCGGGTGGCAATTCTATAGGCCGGCAGCGGGGGCGGCAAGGGTGGTCCTTGCCCTGGCCCCGGCCGGGATGCTATGAGAGACCAGTTGTGGGAGGGAGCATGCAGCGCTACGGCAATGACAAGGTGATGGAGCTGGGCCCGGCGGTGAGCCGCCTGGTGGCCCCGGGTATGTCCATCGCCCTGGGCTGCTCCCTGGAGGGATTTATCCCCTACGGCGCGGCCCACGAGATCATCCGCCAGGGGATTGACCGGCTCACCCTGGTGGGGCCCATCAGCAACATCTGCGTGGACCAGCTCATCGGGGCCGGGCTGGTGCGGCGGGTGATCGCCGCCTGGGTGGGCAACGTGTCCACCGGCAGCGGCTACAACTTCCGCCGGGCGGTGGAGCAGGGCCGGCCGCGCCCCCTGGAGGTGATCGATCATTCCAACTTCAGCATCACCCTGGCCCTGGAGGCCGGGGCCCGGGGTCTGCCCATGGCGGTGAGCCGTTCACCGCTGGGCAGCGACATCATCAAGGACAACCCGCATTTCCAGGTTTTTTCCTGCCCCCACAGCGGCCAGAGGCTGCTGGCGATCAAGGCGGTGAACCCCGACTTGGCCATAATCCACGTGCAGCGGGCCGACCGGTTGGGCAACGGCCAGGCCTGGGGCGCGCTGGGGTTTGCGGCCCTGGCGGCCCAGGCGGCGTCCAAGGTGCTGCTCACCTGCGAGGAGATCGTGGACAGCGAGGTGATCCGGGCCGACCCGGACCGCACCGTGGTGCCGGGCATGCTGGTGGACGCGGTGGTGGAGCTGCCCTGGGGAGCGCATCCGGCCCCGGTGCAGGGTTATTACGACCTCGACGGCGAGCACTACCTGGAGTATTCCCGGCGCACCAAGAGCGCGGCCGACGCGGCCGACTGGCTTGAACAGTGGGTCTTTTCGGTGGCCGGCCGGGCCGAGTACCTGGAGAAGCTGGGGCGGGGTCGCATGGAGCGGTTGCGGGTGAGCCACCCGGCGCCCACCGGCTCGGTGGAGTTTGGCTGGTGAGCGCCATGGACTACACCCCGGCCGAGATAATGGTGGCCGCCGCCGCGCGCGAGATTCGCGATGGCGAGGCGGTCTTCGTGGGTATGCGCCTGCCGCTGTTGGCCTTTTGCCTGGCCAAGTCCACCCACGCCCCGGGTGCGGTGGGGGTGTTTGAAAACGGTGTGCTGCGCGACCTGCCGGCCGAGGGCCCCATCATCACCATGGGTGACACGCCCAACCAGTGCCGGGCGCTAAAGACCACCGACCTGGCCGAGGTGATGACCCTGTTGTCCGGCGGGCACGTGGACCTGGGCTTTATCGGCGGGGCCCAGGTGGACATCCACGGCAACGTCAACACCCACCGGGTGGCCACGCCCGAAGGGTTCATCCGGCTGCCGGGATCGGGCGGCGGGGCCGATATCGCCTGCCTGGCCCACCGCCTGCTGATCATCATGCAGCACCAGCCCCACCGGCTGGTTGCGCGGGTGGACTTCATCACCAGCCCGGGGTATGGCCCCACTCCCGGGTGGCGGGCCGAGCAGGGGTTGGTGCGGGGCGGGCCCTCGGCCCTGATCACCTCTTTGGGCGTGTTTCGCTTTCCGGCCGGCCGGGCGCTGCTTTGCCATATCCACCCGGGCGTGGACCTGGAAGAGCTGCGCCGCCGCACCGGGTGGGAGCTGGAGGTCTCTCCCGAGTTGGAGACCACCGCGGCCCCCACCGCCCAAGAGCTGGCCATCATCCGGAAATTCGATCCCCATGGATTATGGACAGCCTGAGACTTTTTTATTGACAGCCGGGGGGCGGCCCCCCTATGGTTACAATGTAGCTGCAATATAGTTATCGTATTGTCCGCAGACGTGCCGCGTTTGGGGCGCGCTCGGAGGGCAACTGATTTTTGATAGTCCTAGACTACCCCGTGAGAGGAGCGGGACTCCATGGTCAAGGTCCCGGGAGTTCCTAAAACATCAAACGCGGAAACCAGCACCGACACCGGCGCCGCGGTGGAAGTTCGCCACAAGGCCAAGTTCGAGGTCTACGGTGAGGAGATGATCGAGAAAGAGGTGAAGCAGAGCGGCAATTCGGGCCGGGTCTACCTGCCACCGGAGTGGGTGGGCAAGCAGGTGAAGATCATCCGCATAGATTGATGGTGAAAACCAGTGGATATACGTCTTATCACCCAGGATGACATACCCCAGGTAGTGGGTATTCAGAGCCGGATCACCCGCCGGGAGGTGAGCGATCTTTGGCAACGGATGCTGCTGCGCCACGTGGATTCCGAGGACCAGGTGGCTTTTGTGGCCGAGGAAGACGGCCAGGTAATCGGGTTCATCATCGGCGAGATCAAGGTGGGTGGCTTTGGCAGCGAGGTCACCGGCTGGGTGGAGATGATGGGGGTGGCGCCGGATAAAATGGGCTCTGGCATTGGCAAGGCGTTGGCCCGCCGTTTGTTCGACTATTTCGCCGAGCAGGGGGTACACGACGTACTCACCTCGGTGGCCTGGGACTCGGGCGACATCCTGGCCTTTTTCAAGGGCCTGGGTTTTGACCGCAGCGTGTTTATCAACCTGGAGCGCAAGG
Organism: Desulfarculaceae bacterium; assembly: GCA_027067385.1. Classification (GTDB taxonomy): domain Bacteria; phylum Desulfobacterota; class Desulfarculia; order Desulfarculales; family Desulfarculaceae; genus JAMOVV01. The sequence goes on along the minus strand of JAMOVV010000036.1, from coordinate 144 downwards.
AGTAGGCGGCCGCGGTTCTGGGGGCACCCAGTTGGCTTTTGCCCAAAGGCGTACCCTAACCAATCGCAGCCATACGTTGATCTGCAAGATAGCGCCCGGCCATACGGCGGCCGGGGCACCCGGTTGGCCGTTGCCCGCGGCTGG
>JAMOVV010000035.1 GCA_027067385.1 Desulfarculaceae bacterium | reverse complement strand
TCGCCGCGTGCTGTCATGTCAGAACATCAGGGCCGTGAGCATGTAATCGGCGGCCAGGATGGAGATGCTGGCCAGGACCACGGCCTGGGTGGTGGCGCGCCCCACACCCTCGGCGCCGCCTTTGGTGTAGAAGCCCTTGTAGCAGCCGATGAGCGACAGCAACAGGCCGAAGAAGGCGGCCTTGGCCAGACCCATCAGAATGTCTTCCATCTTGAGGTACTCGATGATCTTGGCGGTGAAGATGCCCTCGCTGATGCCCAGCAGCCACACCCCCACGATCCAGCCGGCCACGATGCCCACGAAGTCGCAGACCACCGTGAGCAAGGGCAGCATCACCAGCGAGGCCAGGATGCGCGGCAACACCAGATACTGCACCGGGTTCACCGCCATGACGTACAGGGCGTCGATCTGTTCGCTGACCCGCATGGTGCCCAGCTCGGCGGCCATGGCCGAGCCGGCCCGGCCGGTGACCATGAGCGCGGTGAGCACCGGACCCAGCTCGCGGGTGATGGCCAGTGCCACGGTGGAGCCCACCAGGCTCTCGGCCCCGAACAGCGAAAAGCCGTGGTAGCTCTGGAGGGAGAAGACGCCGCCGGTGAAGGCCCCGGTGAGCAGCACCAAATTCAGCGACTTGACCCCCACGAACTCCATCTGTTTGAAGACCAGACGCCAGCGAAACGGCGGGCGCAAAAGCCACAAAAAGGCCTGCACCAGAAGCAGGACCAGCTCGCCCCCCTCCTCCACAAAGCGCAGCACCCCGCGACCGATGCTCTCAAAGGGTACCAGAATCCTTACCGCCAAGATAAACACCTTCCCGCCGGTGCCGGCCGGGCACCGGGTACGTTTAAGGGCTTACAGTATAGAATCCCCCCGGCCAGGTCAACCAGACGCTTCCATTGACGCCCTCTCTCCGTGGTGTTAGGGTTACAGATGCCGGGGGGTGCCCAGTAGGCTGAGAGTCCCGGAGGCCCGGCTGGCCGCCGGGGCAACCCCTTGAACCTGACCCGGGTAATACCGGCGTAGGGAGTGGCGCCACAAAATGTCGCCGCCTGACGGTCCCCCCGGCCGCGGGCGGTTTTCTGTTAGGTGAGAGGGGGCCCTCCCCCGCTCGAGGAGGCTTCAGCATGACCCCGGTGCGGGTTCTCATCATCGCGGGCTCGGACTCCGGCGGCGGCGCCGGCATCCAGGCCGACCTCAAGGCCGTGACCACCCTGGGCGGACACGGCATGACCGCCCTCACCGCGCTGACCGCCCAGAACACCCTGGGCGTGCAAGGGGTGCACCCGGTACCGCTTGAGTTCGTGGAGCGGCAGTTCCGCTCGGTGGTGGACGACATCGGCCTGGACGCGGTGAAGACCGGCATGCTGCATTCGGCCGAGCTGGTGGAGCTGGTGGCCCGGCTCATCGAGCCGCTCAAGGTGCCGGTGGTGGTGGACCCGGTGATGGTGGCCAAGGGTGGCGACCGGCTGCTGGCCGCCGAGGCGGTCCAGGCCCTGCGCGAGCTGCTGCTGCCCCGGGCCAGCCTGCTCACCCCCAACCTGGACGAGGCCGGCGAGCTGCTGGGCCGGCCGGTGAGCAACCTGGAGGAGATGCGCCGGGCCGCCCGGGAGCTGGCCGAGATGGGCCCCAAGGCGGTGCTGCTCAAGGGCGGGCATCTGGAAGACGACCCCTGCGACCTGCTCTACGACGGCCGGCGCCTGCACGAGTTCCGGGCCCCGCGCATCGACACCCCCCACACCCACGGCACCGGCTGTACCCTGGCCTCGGCCTGCGCCACCCTGCTGGCCCAGGGGATGGAGCTGCCCCGGGCGGTGCAGCGGGCCCGGCTGCTGGTGCGGCGGGCCATCGCCGGCGGCCTGGCCCTGGGCGCGGGCCACGGCCCGGTGCACGCGCCGGCCGACCTTCAGCCGCGCCTGGCCCTGGGCGGCGCCCTGGCCCGGGTGCAATCGGCCCTGGACACCCTGGAGACCATCCCCGGCCTGGGGCGGTTCATACCCGAGGTGCGCGGCCAACTGGCCTTCGCCCTGCCCGGCGCGGCCGGACCCGGCGAGGTCGTCGCCGTGGCCGGCCGGCTCACCGAGATCAACGGCAGGCTCAAGGCCGCAGGCCCCCCGCGTCCCGGCGCCAGCCGCCACGCGGCCAAGATCGTGCTCACCGCCAGCGCCCATGACCCGCAGAAACGGGCCGTCTTCATCCTGCGCTTCTCGGAAAAGATACTGGCCAAGGCCCGCAGCCTGGGCTGGACCGTGGGCGAGTTCTCCCGGGCCGAGGAGCCGCCGGACGTGAAACAACGCGAAGGCTCCACCCTGGAGTGGGGCACCGCCACCGTGATCCGCCGCCTGGGGCGGGTCCCGGACCTCATCTTCGACCGGGGCGAGGTGGGCAAAGAGCCGGTGATCCGGCTCATCGCCCGCGACCCCGAGGAAATCGTGGCACGTATGCTGGCCCTGGCCGGCGAGGAGGCTTGAAAAATGACGCAGCTTGAGGCCGCCCGCGCGGGGCGCATCACCGAGGCCATGCGCTACGTGGCCGAATACGAGGGCATGGACCCCGAAAAACTGCGGGAGCTGGTGGCGGCCGGGCGGGTGGCCATACCCTGCAACCCGGCCCATACCGCCTTGAAACCCCGCGGCGTGGGCCAGGGGCTCAAGGTAAAGGTCAACGCCAACATCGGCACCAGCCCCGACCGCGCCGACCCCGAGGAGGAACGCGCCAAGCTGGAGGCTGCCCTGGAGGCCGGCGCCGACGCGGTGATGGACCTCTCCACCGGAGGCGACCTGGTGGCCATGCGCCGGCAGGTGCTGGACCACTCGCCGGTGCCGGTGGGCACCGTGCCCATCTACCAGGTGGCCGCCGAAACCACCGCCAAGGACCGGGGCATCGTGGACATGACCGCCGACGACATCTTCCGGGTCATCGAGTCCCAGGCCAAAGAAGGCGTGGACTTCATCACCGTGCACTGCGGGGTCAACCGCGCCGCCCTGGAACGCCTGCGCAACGAGGGCCGCATCACCGACATCGTCAGCCGCGGCGGCTCCTTCCTGGCCTGCTGGATCGTGGCCAACCAGGCCGAGAACCCGCTCTACGAGCACTTCGACCGCCTGCTGGAGATCTGCCGCCAGCACGACGTCACCCTCTCCCTGGGCGACGGCCTGCGGCCGGGCTGCCTGGCCGACGCCACCGACCGCGCCCAAATCGAGGAGCTCATCACCCTGGGCGAGCTCACCCAGCGGGCCTGGGACGCCGGGGTGCAGGTGATGATCGAGGGACCGGGGCACGTACCGCTCGACCAGGTCCAGGCCAACGTGCAGCTCCAGAAGCGCCTGTGCCACAACGCCCCCTTCTACGTGCTGGGGC
>JAMOVV010000034.1 GCA_027067385.1 Desulfarculaceae bacterium | reverse complement strand
ATGGACGGCATGACCACCCTGGAACGCATCATGAGCCAGGACCCGGAGTCCACGGTGATCATCCTCACGGGACACGGCTCGGTGGAGACGGCGGTGCAGGCCATGAAGCTGGGGGCCACCGACTTCCTGGCCAAGCCCTTCACCCCGGCCGAGCTGCGCCGCGCGGTGAGCGGGGCCCTGGAAAAGCGGCGGCTGCGGCTGGAAAACGCCTTTCTGCGCACCCAGGTGACCAGCGTCCAACCACCGGCCAGGGTCATTACCCGCTCGCCGGTGATGCTCTCGCTGCTGCAGGTCATCGACCGGGTGGCCAACACCGACGCCACCGTGCTGCTCACCGGCGAAAGCGGCACCGGCAAGGGCATCCTGGCCCGGCGGCTGCACCAGATGTCCCCCCGCGCCGACAGCCCCTTCATCGCGGTGGACTGCTCCACCCTGGTCTCCACCCTCATCGAATCCGAACTCTTCGGCCACGTGCGCGGAGCCTTTACCGGGGCCGAGGTGGACAAGGCCGGCAAGTTCGAGATAGCCCAGGGCGGCACCCTGTTCTTGGACGAGATCGCCAACATCAATCAGGACGTGCAGGCCAAGCTGCTCACCACGGTGGAGGAACGCACCATCTACCGGGTCGGCTCCAACCGGGCCATCCGCATCGACGCCCGCATGCTGGCGGCCACCAACCAGGACCTGGCCCGGGCGGTCACCGCCGGCACCTTTCGGCAAGACCTGTACTATCGCCTCAACGTGGTGCACCTGGAGCTGCCGGCGTTGCGTGACCGCATCGAGGACGTGCCGCTTTTGGCCGAGCACTTCCTGGACCGCTACCGCCGTATCAACAAGCTGCCCCTGATGCGCTTCACCCCGCGGGCCCTGGAGGCCCTGAAGCGCCACCCCTGGCCCGGCAACGTGCGCGAGCTGGAAAACACCGTGCACCGCCTGTCCATCCTGGCCCCGGGACCCCGTATCGATATAGACGATATCGAGACCTACCTGCCCGGCCAGACCGAGCAGGACCAGGGGGCCATCCTGCCCCTGGCCGAGGTGGAGCGCCGGCACATCCTGGCCACCCTACGCCGCCTGGGCGGCCACCGCACCAATACCGCCAAGGCCCTGGGCATCGACCGCAAAACCCTGCACAACAAGCTGACCCGCTACCAACGCCAAACCGTCATTAAATAGCCGCCCGGCGCCGCGGGGGCACCGCGGTCTTTTGCCGCAGTGGAAAATTCTTTGCCGGGGTTTTTATCCGCCTGCTACACTTGGTATTGTAGGTAGGTAAGTTTCTTATCTTCGCACGTAGCCAAGCAAGGACCAGTAATGCCAGAGGATCAACACCTAGCCGATGTTTTAGTGATCGACGACGAAGACTCCCTGCGGGAGGCCTGCAGCCGGGTGCTCACCCGGCGCGGCTACCGGGTACACACCGCCATGGACGGCGAGACCGGCCTGGAGGCCATCGCCAGCCTGCAACCAGAGTTGGTGCTCCTGGATTTGATGATGCCCGAGATGGGGGGCATGGCCGTTCTGGACGAGCTGCGGCGCCTGTCGCCGGGTAGCAAATGCGTGGTGGTCACCGCCTATGCCACGGTGAGCACCACCCGCGAGGCCCTGCGCCACGGCGCGGCCGACTTCCTGGCCAAGCCCTTCAGCCCCGACGAGCTGTGCTCGGTGGTGGAGAGGACCCTGGCCGGCCACACCTACTGCCTGGAGGCCACCACCCAGGATAACCTCATCGATACCATCTCCCAGGTGGTCGAGGAGCTCAATACGCTGGGTGACGAACTACAGGACCACCCCGACCAGGGCCAGCGGGCCCGCCAGGCCGCCCAGCGGCTGGAGTCACTCGTATCCTGCCTGAAAAGTACGGACCGACCGCAGTAAGGGGACGGCCGCCTGGCCGCCCCCTCGCGTAAGTCATTTCCGAACGAGGGGCCTACCCGGAACGCCCCGGGACGCCGGCCATCGCCGGCCGCTTAGTGGTGGCCGCCGCAGCCGCCGCCGTGGTCGCCGCCACCGCCGCAGACCTGGGCCGGTCCGAAGACACGGGCCTGGCCCTTGCGTACCAACTCCACCGCCTGGCCCACCGTGGCGGCGCCTTCGTTGAAATACACGCTGATGCCCACCTGCTGGAAACCGGCCAGGGGACGCGCCCCCATGCCGCCGGCGATGAGTATGTCCACCCCGGCCTGTTTGAGCTGCATCACCGGGGCCAGGCAGCCGCCTTGCTCGTGCCCCTGGTTCACCAGCACGTCCACGTTCTTGATCTCATCGCCCTCGGTGTCCACCATGGTGAAGGCGTAGCAGTGGCCAAAATGAGCTTCCGGGGAGGCGTCCAGGCCGCCCGGTGCCGCGCTGGGAATAGCTATACGCATGTTATCATTCTCCTTTTATCGCTCAACCATTGAATGGCCGCAAAGTTGGTTTTGTGCATGTGCCCAAAACATAAAGCCGCAATGGCCGGTTGTCAAGAGTGATATTCTGGTTTTTTAAGGCCGCCCGACTTGACCGCCGCGGCGGCCGGGGGGTAGTAATTTGACACACCCTAACCCTGGAGCCGGCATGCCCGACACAGCCACCAAGCCCGCGCCTTCGGCCACGGTTATCCTGGCCGACCCCGACGGCGGCGGCGATGAACCCTTTGCCATATACCTGCTGGAGCGCGCCGCGGCCAGCCGTTTCATGCCGGGGCGCTTTGTTTTTCCCGGCGGGCGGGTGGAGCCGGCCGACGGGGTCGATCCCCTGGATCGCGACACCCTGGCCCGCACGGCCATCCGGGAGCTTTTTGAGGAGGCCGGGGTACTGCTGGCCCAGGGCCGGCCGGCCGCGCCCCAGCGCCTGGCCGAGGTGCGCCGCTCGTTGCAGCGGGGGCTCACCACCCTGGACCTGGCCCTGGACACCCTGAAGCTGCGGGCCGATTTGGGGGCGCTCAAGCCGGTGGCCCGCTGGATCACCCCGGCGGCCCGCCCCCGGCGCTTTGACACCACCTTTTTCCTGGCGGCCATGCCGCCGGGCCAGGAAGCCACCAGCGACCAACAGGAGACCAGCGCCGGGCTGTGGCTGACGCCCAGCGCCGCCCTGGCCCAAAACCAGGCCGGCCAGGTGGCCCTGGCTCCGCCGGTGGTGCGCATCCTGGGGCAGTTGAGTGACTACCCCAGCCTGCAAGCGCTTTTTGACGCCAAGCCGGACCTAACGCCGGTGGAGCCGGTGTTGTGGGCCCAAGACGGCGAGCGGGTGATCCTGCTGCCCGACGACCCGGACCACGCCCACGGCCGTCCGCGCTCCCCCGGCCGCCCGGCCCCGGCCAACCGGGCCACCCGCCTGGTGCACCGAGACGGGGTGTGGCTGCCCTACCAGGCCTGAAGGCGGGCCGTAAAAGAGCGCCGGGGCCCCGCCTGGGACCCCGGGTGCCGGTTTTTGGTGGGGCCCGCGGCCCCCGCGGCTCAGGCGTAGCGCAACAAGGCGGCGATGTTACCCACCCGCTCCATGCCGGCGATATCTTGCATCTCCTCCACCACCGCGCCGGAGTCTATGGCCTGGGCCACGGCCAGGTTGACCACGTCGTGCACCCGGGTCATGTCCTCGCCGCAGATGGGACAGGGGCCGGCCACGTGGCGCAGGCGGCCGCACACCGGGCAGGCCCCGCCGGATATAGTGTAGTCGCCGGCGATGAGCAGGGTGTGCACCTTGCCCTCGTACAGGCTGGCCAGCACCTCGTTGAGGCCGCTGGTGGCCTGGCCGCCAGGTCCCAGGTTGTTGTTGAGGGTCTCCAGCAGCCGGTCATGCCGGGCGGTGCGGGCGTCGGACTGCACCGCGGCGGCGGCGGCGGCCACCGTGGCCGGCGAGGCGCCTACCTCGCAGACAAAGCACCCCTCCAGGCGCTCGGCCAAGAAGGGATGTAGCTGGGCCTGCAGGGCCTCGGCCGCGCCCTTGGGCCCACCGATGACCAGCCCCTGGCATTGGTGGGCATTCATCAGGTCCATGGCCCGCTGGGCCGCTTCCTTGTAGAGATTACGGGTGGTCTCCTCGGCCCGGCGCTTGAGGTGAGAGTCCATGGTGCGGCCGCGGTCGCCGTGGCGCTCGGACGGTACGGCGGTGCTGACCATGGCCTGGTCGCGCAGCTCCTCCAGCTCGCCCAGGGAGCCCACGAAGAAACGGGCCGAACGGCGGTCGGCCACCACCGCCAGGGTGCAGGCGAAATCACGGGTCAGGGCCCCCAGCGGCCGGATGTAGGGCACCGGCCCCACCTCCAGCCGGTCGGCCACCGGGAGCGGCAGGGTGTAGGCCTCGAAGAGACCGGCCGGTTCACAGGAAAACAGGGCCAGGCCCCCCGCGCCTCCGGGTTCCATCTCCTCCAGGTAGCGGCGGGCCTTATCCAGGTCCCCGGCCACCGACTCGAAGACCTTGCGCGATCCATTGCCGTTCATGTCCAGTTTCTTGCGGTTGATCAAATCGCTCAGGGCCTGCAACCGGGCCTCCCGGGTCTGATCCAGGGCCAGGTACAGACTCACGGTGGGATGGGGACGGGTGTCCATTTCAGCCAACTCGTGAAGTTCATGAGCGTCTATCATTTTGCCTCCTTACCAGGACAAAAGTGGGCAAAGCGGGCCAGGGGCCGCGTTTGCTGGGTTAAAGTATGTAAAAGATTGTATCCCCGTGAGCATGGGGACCGATGGGCTCTGTAGGCTGGCGGCCGCGACTCTTTTCACCAAATCGCCGCCGGCTGGGAATCGCGCATATACTCTCCCGGCACCCGGGTGGACAGTCGGCCCTGCCACCCCCCTAATATTCAGGATACGGGTGGTCCGCCGCGGGGTCAAGTTCACTTTTGGCGACAAAGTCGGGCACTTCCATATCCGTACCCGGGCGTGTATCATGGAGAAATACCAATCACTCCTGGGGTTAAACGGTTGAAATATTCCTTTCGCAAAATGAGCGTCCTGCTGGTGGACTCGGTGGGAGCCGCCTTGGACACCCAAGAATCTTTTCTCGAGCCTTTTGACTTTTACCGCATATGGACCGCCAAAAAGGCCGACGAGGCCATGGAAGTGTTGCGCGAGCGCCCCATCAACTTGGTGATCACCGCCTGGAAGTTGCAGCCGCTATCGGGGATGCAGTTGGTGGAGATGATCCGCAAGGCCCCCGACTACGCCGAGTTGCCGGTGATCATGGTGGCCGACCAGCTTGACAAGACCATGCAGGAAAAGGCCGACGCGCTCCAGGTTCACCAGGTTCTCAAGCATCCGCTAAAGCCCGAGACGTACCGCGAGGCGGTGACCAAGGCCCTGGAGTCCTCGGTGGATTTCGAGGAAGAGCAGTTCATGGCCCACATGGACGCCGCCCGCAAGGCCAAGCGCCAGGGCCGGTTGGACGAGGCCGAGGAGGCCTACCGCGCCGCCTTGGGGGTAAAGATGGCCGAGGACGCCCACAACGGCCTGGCCGCCGTGCTGGTGGCCAAGGGCGACCCGGTGGGCGCCGGTCGCTGTTTCATGGAGGCGCTCAAGGCCAACCCGCTCTCGCTCAAGGCCTTCCTGGGGCTGGCCCACATCTACCAGGCCCGCGACCGTCTGCCCGACGCGCTCAAAATTCTGGCCCGGGCGGTGGACGCAGCCAAGAAGCTCAAGGAGGGGTCGGCCCTGCGGGCGTCGATCCTGTTCTACATGGGCGAGTTGGAGCTGCAGCTCAAGAACCTCAAGGCCGCCCTGGGCTACTTCGACCAGGCGGTGGAAACCAGCCCCGAGGACACCAAGCTGCAGACCGACATCGGCGACACCTTGGCCGAGGCCGGCCACAACGAGGCGTCCGAGGAATATTACCGCCGGGCCCTGGTGATGGACCCGGAGCTGGCCCATGTCTACAACCGCCTGGCCATCGCCTACCGCCGCCAGGAAAAGTACGACATGGCCATCGACCTCTACTACAAGGCCCTGGCCTTCCATCCCGACGACGAGAACCTCATGTACAACATGGCCCGTTGCTTTTGGGAGATGGGCGATTGGGACCAGGCGGGCGAAAAGCTCAAGCAGGCCCTGGAGCTAAACCCCGAGTTCGCGGCGGCCACCGAGCTCCTGCAGGCCATCCAGCGCCAAAAGCAAGGCTAGGCCAGGCCCGTCCGTCGGCCCACGGCGTCCCCGGCCCGGCCGGCCTCAGGCCGGGCTGACCCGGCCGTCGGCCAGGAGGTAGCGCCGGCCGCAGGCATCGCAGGCGGCGGCGCCGCCGTCAAAATGCAGCCGCACTCCGCAGGCGCACATCCAGCCCTTTTGCACCGCCGGGTTGCCCACCATCAAGGCGTAGTCGGGCACGTCGTCGGTTACCACCGCGCCGGCCCCCACAAAGGCGTGGGCCCCGATGGTGTGGCCGCAGACGATGGTGCAGTTGGCCCCCAGGGTGGCCCCCTCCTTCACCAGGGTGGGGCGCAGCTCGTCCATGCGGCTCACCGAGGCCCGCGGGTTATAGACGTTGGTGAAGACCATGGAGGGGCCGCAGAAGACATTGTCCCGCAGGGTGACCCCCTTGTACACGCTGACGTTGTTCTGGATCTTCACGCCGTTGCCGATGCGCACGTCCGGCCCCACCATCACGTTCTGGCCCAGGGAGCAGTTTTCGCCGACCCGGCTGCCGCTGATGATATGGGCGAAGTGCCAGATGCGGGTGCCCTTGCCGATGGAGCAGCCCTGGTCCACGATGGCGCTGGGGTGCACGCTGTAGCCGCGCTCCTGCACCAGCCCCTGCTCCGAGAGCCCCGGCCGCACCACCGAGCCGCCGGTCTCCAGCGACTGCTGGCAGGCGTCGAGCACGCTCAGCACCCTTAGCCCCTCGCGCCCGTCGGTGCGGGGAGCCAAGCCGGTACGCACCGCCTCCAGGAAATGGGCGCACTCGTTCTTAAGCGGCTCGGCCGGCTCCAGCTCGATGACCTGGGGCTCCACCTTTTCCGGCACCGGCTGGCGGTGTTGCCAGCGGATGCGGTGGGGATAAACCAGCAGCTTGTCCACCGGCTCCACGTCGTTGAACACCGCCATGCCGGCGTCGCCCACCACCACCAGCTTCTGCTCCTTGATGGGGTGCAGCCAGTTGACGAAGATGTGGGCCTTTACCCCCGAGGGGAAGGACATGGTCGAGACGGTGACGTCGGCCACCTGGGCCTGGAGGTAGTTCCCGCCAAAGGAGGTGACCGCGTTGGGCATCTCGTCGGTGAGCGAGAGGATGACCGAGATGTCGTGCGGGGCAAAGGACCACAGGATGTTTTCCTCGCTGCGGAACTTGCCCAGGTTGAGCCGGTTGGAATGGATGTACTGCAAGCGTCCCAGTTGGCCGTCGTCCACCAGGGCCTTGAGTCGGCGCACCGCCGGGTGGTACTGCAACAGGTGCCCCACCATCAGGGTGAGCCCGTCCTCCTCGGCCCGGCGCACCAGCTCCACCCCTTCTTCCATGTCCAGGCACAGCGGCTTTTCCACGAAGACGTGCTTGCCCTTGCGCAGGGCCGCCGCCACCAGCGCGGCGTGGGTCTCGGCCGGGGTGCTGATGGCCACCGCCGCTATCTCCGGGTCGTCGAGCACCGCGGCCAGCGAGTCCAACACCGCGGTCCCGGGATAGGCCTCGCGCATGGCCGCGCGCCGCTCGGGGTCGCTGTCGACCACCGCGGCCAGGGCCCCCAGTTGGGAGAAGTTACGCACCAGGTTTTTGCCCCAGTAGCCGCTGCCGACCACCGCCACCTTCACCGCCGCTTGCTTGGGTTCCATGAGCCGCTCCGCCCGGATAATGATTAACTACGCTTCACCGCCCCATATTCCTTCATGCCCGCCCGCTAGTCAACACGCGGCCGCCGATGGGCTTGCCACGGCCGCTCCCCCGGCCTAGTATGGCCCCATGGATACCCAGACCCTACGCCGCGGCGGACCAGTGGACCCACCGCCCTTCATCACCCCGGAGATGCCCGGCATCGGCGGGACCATCAAGCTCACCCCGGAGCATTTCGTGGTGCAGGAGATACCGCTCTACACCCCCTGCGGCCAGGGCTCCCACCTGTATCTCAACCTCACCCGCCGCGGCATGACTACCCGGCAGGTGGTCCAGGTGCTGGCCGAGCTCTTCGGGGTAGACCAGGGGCAGATCGGCCTGGCCGGGCTCAAGGACAAGCAGGCCACCGCCACCCAGAGCTTCAGCCTGCCGGCCGCCGGGCTCACCCCCACCGCGGCGGCTAAGCGCCTGCAGGGCACCGGCCTTACCTGCAACCACGCGGCCCTGCACACCAACAAGCTCAAGCGCGGCCACCTGCTGGGCAACCGTTTCACCATCGTGGTGGCCGATCCCGCGCCGGGCGCGGGGTCGGCCGCCGCGGCCATCGCCGCGGCCATCGCCTCGCGCGGGCTGCCCAACTTTTTCGGGGCCCAGCGCTTTGGCGCGGCCGGCGACAACGCGGTGCAGGGCCGGCGCATCCTGGCCGGCCGGGGCCGGGCCCGCGGCTGGCTGGCCCAGCTCATGCTAAGCGCCTACCAGTCGCTGCTGTTCAACGCCTGGCTCACCGAGCGCTTGGCCCGCGGCTGGTTCGACATCCTGCTGGCCGGCGACCAGGCCAAGAAATACGACACCGGCGGCATGTTCCTGGTGGACGACGCCGCGGCCGAGACCGCCCGCCTGCGCGCCGGCGAGATCACCCACACCGGCCCCATCTTTGGCTCCAAGGCGCGGCTGGCCCGCGGCGAGCCCGGCCGCCTGGAGGCCGAGGTGCTGGCGGCCAGCGGGGTGGCGCCCGGGGACTTCCGGCGCTGCCGGCTCAAGGGCAGCCGCCGGCCGGGCCGCTTGCTGGTGGGCCGGGTGGCTATCGCCGAGCACCCCCAGGGGCTGGAATTTTCCTTTGCCCTGCCCAAGGGCGCCTACGCCACCGTGCTGATGCGCGAGTTCATGAAGACCGAGCCGGACTTGCCGGAGTAGGCCGACGGCGGGTCAAATTAAATTCCGGGTGGTTGATTGTCTTCTTGACCGACGGCCAAGCGGAGGTCAGATTAATAAGTAGAGCTTTAGTTAGATATCTGTTTTTGAAAGGATGGAGCTATGAAAAAAGCCGGCTTGGCGGTGTTGGTGATGTTGATGATGGCGGTCATGGCACCGCCGGCCCTGGCCCAGAGCGGACAGATGGGCCTGTCCGCCTTTGGCGGCTGGGCCATCCCCTTGTCCAGTAACCCCATGGAAGGGCGCGACGGCTATGACGGCCCCGACGCCAGCTCGTTCAAGAGCACCTGGACCGTGGGGATCGAAGCCTACTACGGCCTGCCCAACGGACTCACCTTCGGCCTGGGTCTGCAATACCTGGACCTCACCGCCAAGGCCACCGGCCCGGACGGCGGGGGAGAGGTCGACTTTGCCAAGCTGTCCATGACCCCCATCTACCTGCTGGTGAAGTACCAGCAGCCGGTACGTAGCGGCCTCACTTGGCACGTGGAGGCCGGCCTGGGCTACAACCTGGCCAGTGTCAGCAAGTCTTACGGCATCACCGACATGGAGACAGCCCTCGGCGAATCAATTAGCGTTGACGCCAAGAACAAGATCATGTTCCTGGCCGGCGCCGGCCTGGACTACTTCTTCCAGCCCAACGTGTCAGTGGGCGCCAGCCTGCGCTACTGGTACTCCAAGGTGGACGTGGACATGACCGGCGCGACGAGTGGCGTCTTGTCCCGCAACACCTACAACGCTCAAAACATCCAGGTGCTGGTGGGGGTCACCTTCTGGTTCAGCACCTTCTAGGGCTGAGTCATTGCAACAACAGCGGCGCGGGCCCCATCGGCGGGCCCGCGTTTTTTGGGCCCGGTCCCCCGGTCAATCCCGGCCGCCCCGGGTGGCCAGGGCCGCGTCGCGGGCCAGGTCCAGGGCGCGTTGCACCCCGGCGGTGGGCAGCACGCCGCAGCCCGGGGCCAGGCGCACCCGCCAGGCCGGCCGGCCGGGATCGGGGTCGCGGCCGATCTCGATCCAGAACCCCTGCTTCAAACCGTCCTCCACCGCCACGGTGCGCAGCATCCCCTTGTGGCTGCGCTGGTCGTAGATGAAGTCCTTGAAGGACACGGTGATCCGCCGGCCTATCTCCTCGGTCAGGGCCAGGCGCTCGGGCCGGCAGTCGTCAAGCCAGTGAAACTTCATCGCACGCTCCTCGGGTTCGGGCACCTCCGGGTGTTGCCGCTTGACCAGCTCCAGGCGCTCAAAGCCGGCCAAGCCCAGGCCGCGCCACTTGCGTTCGTACTTGGTGTCCAGCTTGGGCGCGCCGCCGCGGCCGGCCAGCTCCAGACCGGAGCCGGCCACCTGGGTCTGCACCCAGTCCAGGTAGGACGCCTCGTCGCTGACGATCCACAGGGGCGCGCCCAGGGCCAGGCGGTTGGCGCACAGGCGCAGGAAGTCGCCGGCGAACAGCCGCCGGCCCAGGTGCCGCTGGTTGGGCCAGGGACAAGGGAAGGCGCTGTAGATTTCGCTGAGCGCGCCGGGGGCGAAGAGGCGGTGCAGGGCCAGGGGAGCGCGCGAGGCCACCAGGCGCACGTTGTCCACCCCGGCCCGGGCCAGGCGGCGCAGGGCCCGGCGCACCGAACGCCAGTCCAGGTCGATGCCCACGAAGTCGCGGTCTGCCTCGGCCGCCGCCCGCCGGGCCAGGAGCTCGCCGTTGCCGCAGCCCAGCTCCACCACCAGCTCGGCCGCGCGCCCGAAGACGCGGGTCCAGTCCAGCGGCCGGTCCATGTCCCGCCAGGGCAACAGGGGACGCAGCGAAAGGTAGGGCGGCGCGGCCGGCATCGCCTCAGCCGCCGGCCAGCTCGCCGGCCACCCGGGTCACCGCCGCGATGACCCGCTCGAGCTCGCCATCGGTGAGCGAAGGGTAAAGCGGCAGGCTGATGGTGGAGGCGCCGATGCGCTCGGCGATGGGGAAGTCCCCCGGTCCGAAGCCAAAACGCCGGCGGTAGTAGCGCATCAGGTGCACCGGCCGGTAGTTCACCGCCACCCCGATGCCCAGCTCCTGCAGCCGGGCCAGGAACTCGTCGCGCCGCGCCACCCAGATGGTGAAGAGATGGCGACCCGACACCGCGCCCTCGGGCACCCGGGGAAACTCCACTCCGGTCAGGGGGGCGAAGGCCTCCTGGTAGCGCCGGCAGATGGCCTCGCGCCGCTGGCGGCGCTGGTCCAGGCCGGCCAGTTGGGGCAGCAGCAGGGCGGCCAGCAGGTCCGGCAGGTTGGCCTTGAGCCCCAACTCCACCATGTCGTAGTGCTGGTACTTGCCGTGGTAACGCTCGGCCGCCTCGCGGCTCATGCCGTGCTGGCGCAACAGGCGCACCCGCTCGGCCACCGGGCCCTCGGCGCAGGCCACCGCCCCGCCCTCGCCGCAGGCCAGGTTCTTGGTGGCGTAAAAACTGTAGACCGCCGCGTCGACCAGATCGGCCGAGCCGTAGCCGTCGCGGCGGGCCTCCACCGCGTGGGCGCAGTCGGCGATGAGCTTGAGGCCGTGCTCGTCGGCCAGGGCGCGCAGGGACCGCATGTCGCACAGGGCGCCGTAGAGATGCACCGGCAAGATGGCCGCGGTGCGCCCGGTTATGGCCTGGGCCACCCGGCCGGCGTCCAGGTTGCCGGTGTCGGGCTCCACCTCCACCAGCACCGGCGTGGCCCCCACCTCCAGGATGGCGTTGACCGTGGCGATGAAGGTCATGGGGGTGGTGATCACCTCCTGGCCCGGACCGATGTCCAGGGCCCGCAGGGCCAGGATCAAGCCGGCGGTGCCGCTGGCCACCGCCACCACCGACGCGGCCCCGAGGTAGCCGGCAAAGGCCTGCTCAAAGCGGGCGCAGACCGGGCCGGTGGTGAGGAACAACGAGTCGATGACCTCGGCCATGGCCGCGGCCTCGGCCGCTCCCAGGTGGTGCCGGTAGAATTCGATCTTGTCTGGGCTCATGGCGGTGCGGCCTCCCCGGGGTCCCGGTCCTCCATCCGCCGCCGCAGGCTGGCCGCCACCCGCTCGGCGGTGTGACCGTCCCACAGCTCCGGCGGCTCGCTATTTACTGCTCCGCCGGCCAGGGCTTTATCGGCCGCGGCCGCCAAGCCCTCGGCGGTGACCAGGCGGTTGGTGCCCTGCTCCACCGTCACCGGCCGTTCGGTGTTGGGCCGCAGGGTGAGGCAGGGGATGGACAGGTAGGTGGTTTCTTCCTGGATGCCGCCGGAGTCGGTGATCACCAGGCGGCAGTGGCTCACCAGGCTCATGAAGTCCACGTAGCCCCGGGGCTCGCACAGCTCGATGCCCGGGGTCTGCCGCAAGCGCCTCGCCAGGCCGAAGTCCTGCAAACGGTCGGCGGTGCGCGGGTGTACCGGGAAGACCAGGGGCAAACGCTCGGCAATGCTCACCAGGGCCTCGACGATGGCCGTCAGCTCCCGGGCGTGGTCCACGTTGGCCGGGCGATGCAGGGTCACCACCCCGTAGCCCCCCGGCCGCAGCCCCAGCCCCTGGTGGGCCCGGCGCTGGGCAATGGCCGGACGCATCATCTCGAAGCTGTCGATCATGATGTTGCCCACCCGCTCGATGCGCTCGGCCGGGATGCCCTCGGCCAGGAGGTTGGCGTCGCCGTCGGGCGAGGGGGTCCAGAGCAGGTCGGCCACCTGGTCGGTGAGCACCCGGTTGATCTCCTCGGGCATGCTGCGGTCAAAGCTGCGCAGGCCGGCCTCCAGGTGGGCCACCCTCACTCGCAGCTTGGCCGCGGCCAGGGCGCAGGCCAGGGTGGAGTTGACGTCACCGACCACCACCACCCAGTCCGGCCGCTGTCGCAGCAGCACCTTTTCGTAGGCCTCCAGCACCCCGGCGGTCTGTTGGCCGTGGGTGCCCGAGCCCACCCCCAGGTGCACCTCCGGATCGGCCAGGCCCAGGTCGGCGAAAAAGGCGGCCGACATGTTGTAGTCGTAGTGCTGGCCGGTATGCACCACCACCGGCCGGCACCAGTGATGCCGCCGGAGCTCGTGGTACAGCGGGGCGATCTTCATGAAGTTGGGCCGCGCCGCGGCCACCAGGTGTATTGGCATGCTCTGCAAGTCGCCGCTTCCCTCTCAGCCTGGTACCTAACGCCCCTTTATTACCACATCGCAGCGGGCAAGCCCACGGTCGCGGCGGCCCGGGACCCCGGCGGAATTACTTGACCGCCAGGATACGCAACTGCTTGCCGTGGACCGCCGGTACACTCACAAAGGGATCGATCCCCCGGCGCAGCCAGCGCCGGTAGCCCAGGTTGAGCAATTTGTCGTGCAGCGAGCCCCACCGGTTGAGGGTCTTGACCAGGCCGACCGGCCAGCGCGCCGGCCAGGGACTGCGGATCACAAAGGCGTCCACCGCGCTCACCGTCAGGCCGTGCTTGGCCAGCAGCCGGGCCAGGCTGCGGCGCGAGAAGTACTGGCGGGCGTGCACGTTGGTGGGGTAGGCCAACACCTCGCGGCCGTCGCCGTAGTCCATGTCGCGTATGGAGATGAACAGG
>JAMOVV010000033.1 GCA_027067385.1 Desulfarculaceae bacterium | reverse complement strand
CAGGGCCTGCTCCAGCACCTGGCAGCTCACCAGGTCCAGGTGGTTGGTGGGTTCGTCCAACAGCAGCAGGTTGGGCGCGGCGGTGAGCAGCTTGGCCAGGGCCAGGCGCGCCTTTTCCCCGCCGCTTAGCACCTTGACCTTCTTGAAGACGTCGTCGCCCTTGAACAAGAACGATCCCAGGATGCTGCGCAGGCGTCCCACCCCCAGGTGGCCGGCCACCCCGGCCAACTCGTCTAACACCTCGTTGTCCGGCCGCAGGTCTTCCAGGGCGTGCTGGCTGAAAAACCCCAACTTCACCCGGCCGCCCAGGAGACAGCGGCCCCGGTTGGGGCGGATATGGCCGGCCATGAGGCGCAGCAGGGTGGTCTTGCCCTGGCCGTTGCGCCCCAGCACGGCCAGGCGCTCTCCCCACTGCAGGGTGAGGCTCAGGTCGCGGAACACCGGGTCGTGGTCATAGCCGGCGGTGACCTCCAACATTTCCACCACCACCTTGGCCGAGCGCTCGGGCCGGGGCATCTCAAAGCGGGGGGCCTCGTCGCTCGGCGGCGGCGTGAGCTTCTCCATGCTTTCGAGCATCTTCAAACGGCCCTGCACCTGCTTGGCCCGGTCCTTGCGCGTGCGGTTGCGGTCGATGAAGTTCTTTATCTGCTTGATGCGTTCCTGCTGGTTGAGATAAGCGGCCATCTGGGCCTGGCGGCGCTGGTCGCGCAGCTCCAGGAACTGGCTGTAGTTGCCACCGTAGGTGTAGAGCCGGCCGTCTTCCACCTCCACGATGCGGTTGACCACCTTGTCCAAAAACACCCGGTCGTGGCTCACCAGGACCAAGGATGCCGGGCTGGCGGCCAACTGGCCCTCCAGCCAGAGCAACGACTCCAAGTCCAGGTGGTTGGTGGGTTCGTCGAGCAGGATGATATCCGGCGACGACAGCAGAATCCTGGCCAAGGCGGCGCGCATGAGCCAGCCGCCGGAGAGGGTCGACACGTCGTCGTGGAACTGGCGGGGCTTAAACCCCAGGCCGGCCAGGACCTTGCTGGCCCGGGCCTCCAGGTCGTAGCCGCCTAGCCCCTCGAAGATGGTGCTGAGCTGGCCCTGGCGCCGCAGGAGCTCGGCCACCTCCTGTTCGTCGGTGGCGTGGGCCAGGTCCTGGTGCACCTGCTCCAACTCGGCCTCCACCTCCACCAGGCGGTCGCCGGTGTCCATGGCCGTGGCCAGCACGCTCTGGCCCGAGAGCTCCACCAGCTCCTGGGGCAGGTAGCCCACCCGCAGGTTGCGGGACCGAAAGACTTGGCCCTCGTCCGGCTCCAGGCGGCCGAGCATCAGGTTGAGGATGGTGGTCTTGCCCGCGCCGTTGGGTCCCACCAGGCCCAAACGCTGGCCCGGGCCCACGTGCAGGTCCACCCCCTTGAGCACGTCCTGCTTGCCGTAGAACTTTTTTACCTGGTGCAGAGTGATCATGGCCCCAATTGATACCACCGGCCCGAGGCCGGTTCAAGGCGGCCGGCGATTAAGCGGTTGTGCTATGCTGGTATGGCCGTCCGCGCACCGCCGGCCCGGCGGCCGGGCTGCCGCGTAGAAAGAAACCACCGCCAATCCGTGTCTGGTAAAAGGAGTTGGTGGTTACCGATGTCGGCCGGTCGCGTCTTTTTGGGGGAGGCGGCCGGAAAGGAGGAGAGTTATGAAACTGCTATTAGCGCTGATGCTCACCGGCGTGGTGGCGGCCCTTTTGGCCCTGCCGGCCTGCTACGTGGCCCCGGTGCCGCCCGGGTCCCGTCCCGTAGTGGTCAAGAGTCCTCGCCGTTGTCCCCCCGGTTGGTACTGGAACGCCTATCGGAACCGGTGCATGCGTACGCCTTGCCCCCCCGGTTCGCATTGGTCGTCTCGTTGGGGACGCTGCATGTAAGCATGGCACCGGCGACTGCCAACTAAAAATACCGGGAGCAATCCCGCGGCTCACCAACCCCCCGGCCAACGTGCTACAATCATCCGGCCCTAAAGTTGGAGAGACGCCATGGTACAAGCTCCCTGGTTCTACAACCTGATCAGCCTGGCCGGGCTGGCCGCCCTGATGGGCCTGGCCCGGCTCAGCGGCCTGCGGCGCAGGCCGGTGGCCTGGACCCCGATATTCTGGGCCCTGGGCCTCATGTTGGCCATGGGGGGATTCGTATTTTTAGTACCCCTGGGCCGGGCGGTACTATTGTGGCTAAACAACGCGGTGGTCCACCTGCTGGCCTTTTCGCGGGCCGGCCTGTCGCTGCTGTTCGGACCCCTGGCCCTGGGGCCCGGTGAGACCGGACCGCACGGCGCCAAGTCGCTGGGCTTCATCCTGGCCATCCAATACCTGCCCACCATCATCTTCTTTATGGCCGTCACCGCCCTGCTTTACCAGGCCGGCATCATGCAACGGGTGGTGGGGCTCTTTGCCCGGCTCTTTGCCCGCCTGCTGGGTACCTCGGGGGCCGAGAGCGTGGGCGTGGCCAGCTCCATCTTTGTGGGTATCGAGTCCGCCGGCATGATCCGCCCTTACCTGGAGACCATGACCCGCTCGGAGTTTTTCTGCCTGCTCACCGCCCTGATGTCCACCGTGGCCTCCTCCACCCTGGCCCTGTACGTGGGCATCCTCGGTAAAACCTTTCCCCAGATAGCCGGTCACCTGATGAGCGCCTCTTTGCTCTCGGCCCCGGCGGCCATCGTGGTGGCCAAACTCATGGAGCCCGAGACCGGTGAGCCCCTCACCCTGGGCCAACAGATCGACACCTCGTTGGGGCGCTATGACGGCTACATGGAAGCGGTGGTCACCGGCTCCACCGAGGGTGTGAAGCTGGTGACGGGCATCGTGGCCCTTTTGGTGAGCTTTTTGGGCCTGGTGGCGGTGGCCAACGGCCTGTTCGGCTGGGGCGGTTCGCTGGTGGGCCTGCCGGGATTGAGCCTGGAAAAGCTCACCGGTTACCTGGCCTGGCCCCTGGCCCTGGCCCTGGGCATCCCCCCCTGCGACGCCGGCCAGATCGCCACGCTATTAGGCGAACGGCTCTTGGTCACCGAGATACCGGCCTACGTGGGCCTGGCCGGCATGATCAAGGGTCACACCTTGGTCTATGCCCGGTCACCGCTCATCGCCTCGTATGCCCTATGCGGCTTCACCCACGTGGCCTCCATGGCCATATTCTGCGGCGGCCTGGGAGCGCTGGTGCCCTCGCGCATGGGCGAGATATCGCGGCTGGGCTTCAAGGCGCTGTGGGCCGCCACCCTGGCCACGGCCATGACCGGCTGCGTGGCCGGGGCGTTCGCCATGGGCGGCCGCTCGCTGCTCGGCCTGGGAGGGTAGGGGGAGATTTATCCCGTTTACGGATGGTTTTCTTTGGATTTTAAGGAAGACAAAATGCCTAAACTGGCTTATCCTGACTTATATAATCCCGATTATGTCTTTAAGGCATTACTTGCTCACGGAATGTTTTCTGACAAGTTGCCACCGTGTTTTACCTCTGAGCAATTTTATACCCAGGTACAGACTGATAGTATTGCCTCGCCGGAAAATCCGGCTAGGCACTCTTATGTCGAATATCAGGCAACGAGAAATACGAATGTGCCAAGACAGCTGGCTATTCCTCATCCAGAGTCATATTTACACCTGTGTACGCATATCAGAAATTACTGGAAAGAGATTAACCAGCACATTGGCAAGCCGAAAGCTAAATTTAACTTTTGTCATGTGCGGAAAATGAAAGATAAAAAGCGCATTTTTGCGATGAACTATAGTGGCGCAGACAAATGGGAGCGGGAAGAGCTCTCGCTGGATTATTCTTTGGGATGTAGGTATGTTGTTTTGGCTGATATCTCTAATTGTTTTCCAAGTATTTATTCCCATTCTATTCCCTGGGCAGTAAAAGGTAAGGGGTGGTCAAAAATTCATCAATGCTGTTCTTGGAATAAAAGAAAGAGCCTGGGCGACCCCTGCTCAAGAAACCACTGTGAGCCATGTCCAAATGACAAAAGTGATCTTTGGCCCAATGATATAGATGCGATCGCTTGCTCAACGAAAGATGGGGAGACAAATGGCATTTTTATCGGCCCGCATACTTCTAACATCATTTCGGAAATTATTCTGACACAGATAGATATAGGATTACAAACTAATGGATTTAAAAAGGTTATACGCTTTATTGACGACTATACTTTTTACGCAGAAAATGAGAGCGATGCCAGAAAGTTTTTAAGAACTTTAACCTTGAAGCTTAAAGAATTTGAGCTCATTCTTAATGCCAAAAAAACAAAAATTATTCCGTATCAAAAATACACATATGACCACTGGATTAGTAGGCTGAATCAATTTTCTTTTTCGGGTGGCAATAAACACGGATTTACATCAATAAACGCATTTATTGATTATGCATTAGAGTTGTCTGAAGAGACCAAAAATTACGCTGTCTTGAACTATGCCATTAAGATTATTTCAGGCAAACAGTTATCTTATCGTGCAAGGCGATTGTATATCAAGAAGATACTTCAGATTGCTTTAGATCGTCCATATATATTACCTCTGCTAGAAAAGTATGTATTTAGTTTCGTGAACAAGGGTGTCGTTGAATTTTTAGATAAATTTTTACCGTATCTCCTGGGGCGCTCGGTTGAGAACGCAACTACGGATGCCTTGGCGTATGCATTCTATTTTGCAATAAAATATAGCGTCAATCTGAATCTGTCAGAAGATGATTATAAAAATGTGCTTGAATTGAACGATTGCGTTTCGATGCTTCTGGCATATAAGCACTGTGAACAACAAGATACTTCGGTTGATATTTTCATTGGTAAAGCTATGGGCCTCTTGAAATTATCAAAAAGAGAACAGGACAAATTTTGGCTCTTTTTGTATGAAGTTATACCTAAAAATCATATGATGATTTTTTGAAAAAACTAAAAGATAACGTTTCTTTTTTGAAGATATGATCGCCCGTCGAATGGTCAAAGGCAACAAATGTTACCGTTGCTGATCCCGTATTATGCTGAGAGTGCCTAAAATTATTGATATCCCCTACGGGAAATACCCATTAATCCAACCCCCCGCATCCTGAGCATGACTTTTTGCTGATAGGGCCTATGGCGGGCGGTGTTTAGGAGGGTGAGGAATTCCTCGGCCGTAGGTGTGTCCGACTTCGCCTGGCGGCTACGTCGCGACAGCCTTCACTTCTAGGCAAGTTTCGAAGCGAAGGGTGGTGGAGGCGGGGGGAATCGAACCCCCGTCCGAAGACATTCGGCCCAAGCGTCTACATGCATATCCCGTGCTTTGATCTCGCTCGCTAACCCCCCCACAGGCAGGGTTGTTAGCGAGCCAGTCTCACTAAAGTTTCAGGTTCAGCTCCGCAAGACAAAGAGCTGTTCCCAATCCCGCTAATCGGCGCCCGACACCGGCCCCGCGGGAGAGGGCCGGGCGGACGGCTACGGCTCTAAGCGGCCGCGGCGTATGCGTAATCGTCTGCGATTACTTTATTTCCACCGGATTACCGGCCGGTGGGCCCGGACATGCAACTTGGACCTCAACTGCCCCCGTCGAAACCATGTCGCCCCCGGGGAACCATATGAAGTATATGCTAAAAATATAGGCAGTCAACACCGCGGGCGCAAATGCCCCGGCTCCCTAAAGACCTTGACAACCCCTGAAACTTTAAGGCATAGTCGCGTAGTTGTGCCGGCGGGCGGGGCCAGCCCTTGACCGCCGGCGTCACCGAAACTACATCACACTAGCAGCATACTGTGGCGGAGGAGAGACTGATCGTGGCCCTCACCAAGGAGCGGATAATTAATCAGGTTTACGAAAAAACGCAGATGCCCAAGAGCCGCTGCCGCGAGGTGGTGGAGAGCGTTTTTGAGATCATTAAGTCAACCCTGGAAAGTGGTGAAGACCTTTTGATCAGTGGTTTCGGCAAGTTCATGGTTAAACACAAACGCCAGCGCCGGGGTCGCAACCCCCAGACCAACGAGGATTTGCAGCTTAGGGCCCGCAAGGTGGTGGTGTTCAAGACCTCCGGGGTTCTCAGGGCCAATATCAATAATAACGCCGGCTAAGCCCCCGCCCAGGCACCGGCAAACTCAGGCCAAAACAACAGCCACCGCCACCACCGGTATCCGGCAAGGCGGTGGTTTTATTTGCCGTGGCTAGTTGGCCACGGCCATGGCATCGCGATAGCCGGCGGCGCGCAGGCGCATCTCCAGTAGTTCGGCGGCTTTGAGGGTATTGACCCGGCCCACGCGTACGCGGTGGAATATCCTGTCGCCGCGGTCGTAGACCTTTACGAAGACCCGGCCCCAGGTGGGACGTAGCCGGCGGGCCAGGCGGTAGGCGTTGGCCGGGTTGGTAAAGGCGCCCACCTGGACCGAGAAGTCGCCCACCTGGTACGAGGCCGGCTTGCGGTAGACCGCCGGACGCCCATGACGGCCGGTGCCGGCCTGGCGGTAGCCCAGGGCCACGATGCGCACCGGCGCGGTGCCCGGGCCGATTATGCCCAGGCGGCGGGCGGCAGCGCGCGACAGGTCGATGATACGGCCGCGCACAAAGGGGCCCCGGTCGTTGATGCGCACCACAGCCGACCGGCCGTTGCGCTGGTTGGTCACCCGCACCCAGGTGTTCATGGGCAGGGTCTTGTGCGCCGCAGTCATGGCCTCCATGTTGTAGGTCTCGCCGTTGGCGGTCTTGCGGCCGTGGAACTGCCAGCCGTACCAGGAGGCCAGGCCGGTCTGGGTGAATCCCTCGGCCCGGGTGAGGGGGTAGTAGGTCTGGCCGTTGATGGTGTAGGGTTTGAAGGTGCCGCGGCGGCCGCTGGCCGAGGGGCCGGGGGAGGGCACCCGGCCGGAGCAGGAGGCCATGAACCAAAGGCATAGGCAAGCCGCCACCGCCCCAAAACACCTGTGACCAACCGCTCTATTCAGCAACCGTTCACCTCCGTGGCATTTATAGCTAAACCGCAACATACCAATAAAATTACCCGGCCGGCAAGGCGCATTGACACCTAAACTAGCGGCCCATAATATAGGCTGGGTTTCTTTTCCCACCATCAAAACAAGGGGGCCGGAGCGAGATGTTCGATTATCTCTACATGGATATGGTGGCCTGGCTCAATCTTCATCCCCTGGCGGCCGGGGCCGCCCTGTTGGTTTTTGCCCTGCTGGCCTCGCTGGTGGTGGACCAAATTTTCAAAAGAATCGTCAACCGCATCACCGCCAAGACCAAGACTGACCTGGACGACCGCATCGCCCGGCGTATCCATCGGCCCATGAAGGCCACGGTGTTTCTCCTGCTGGCCTCTTGGTCGCTCAGGGTTATTTTTGATGATCACCCGATCCTGGAACGCATCATGGATTTTGTCTACTCGATCATCCTGATCTGGTGGATATGGACCGTGGTGCAGGCCACCCGGCTGCTGTTTTCCACCCTGAGCCAACAGCGGCGCGGCGAACAGGGCTGGGCGCAGATGCTGCCCCTGCTGGACAACCTGACGACCATCGTGCTGGTAGTGGTGGGGGGGTTCTGGCTGCTGGACCTGTGGGAGATAAATATCACCCCGCTTTTGGCCTCGGCCGGGATCGTCACCGCCGCCGTGGCCCTGGCGGCCAAGGACACCCTGGCCAACTTTTTCGGCGGGGTGAGTATCTTCCTGGACCGGCCCTACCGGGTGGGCGACTTCGTGGTGGTGGACTCGGGCGAACGCGGTGAGGTGGTGGACATCGGGGTGCGCTCCACCCGGGTACAGACCCGCGACGACGTCTTGATCACCATCCCCAACGCGGTGATGGCCAACGCCAAGATAGTCAACGAGACCCAGCCGGCCCCGCGCTACCGGGTGCGCTGTAAGGTCGGCGTGAGCTATGACAGCGATCCCAAGGAAGTGGAGCAGGCGCTCCTGGATTGCATCAAGGATATCCCGGAGATACTGCAGTTTCCCAATCCCCGGGTGCGCTTCCGCGCCTTTGGCGACTCCGCCCTGGACTTCGAACTGTTGGCCTGGGTGCGCTACCCGGCCGACCGCGGCCGCATCGTGCACCGCATGAACCAGAATATCTTTTACGCCTTCAAGGACGCCGGCATCGAGATTCCCTTTCCCCAGCGGGTGGTGCACCTGGCCGCCCCAGGGCAATCCCAACCCCCGGCCCCCCTGCCGGACGATGAATCAGAGGGGCCCGGTTCCGCAGGATCATAGCGATATCTTGCAATCGCTCCCCGCCCCGATGATATAATTAGGGCTAGGTATCGGCATCCCAGGGGCGCATGGCGCTCGCTGGGTGCTTACATGTCAGGGTCGGGTCATCCGACGTGTTAGGCTCTACAGGACAAGCTATTACTGGGGAGGAATTGCATGTTCAGCTTGATTTTCCTGGCGCTTTCTTTGATCGGTGGTTTTATTCACAGTTGGCTGATGGGCACGGACCTGGTGCGTGCGCTGTTGTTGTACATGCTGATAATATCAGTGGGGGTGCAAGGGCTATGGGCCTTTCTGGGGCATTATTTTAAGTCCGACGAGGTGGCCGAAAGCATCGGCTGGCCCACCGGCAGCCCGTTTCAGATCGAGATAGCCTGGGTCAACCTGGGGCTCGGCGCCCTCGGTATCCTCAGTATCTGGCTGCGCGGTAATTTCTGGCTGGCCACGGTGATCTTTTATTCGATCTTCCTGATCGGGGCCTTCACCACCCATCTGCGGGACCTTAAGCAGAGCCAGAACAAGAGCGTCTACAACGCCGGGCCGATCATGTACACCGACCTGGTGCAGCCGCTGATACTCATCGGTCTCACCATAGCCGCTTGGCCCAACCTGGCCTAGGGGTTAAGGCCGGCTGTGGCGCCGGCCAATAGAAACGGCCCGCCGGGTGGAGGTATGCCCGGCGGGCCGTGGTGCGGAAAATGGGTGTGGCGAGCACCCGGGAACAGAGAGAGTAGAGGAAGTTCGGCGGGCGTCATGCCAACCATGCGCGCCCCCTGTGCTGTTAGACGGCCGGCGGCGGCGAATTCTTGCACCGCCGCGCAAAAAAATGGGGCTTGCCGGGAGAAGGGAGGGGAACCCGGCAAGCCCGTTGGGAGCGGTGGGATGCGTTACCCGGCATCCCTGCGGGTGTTTTGCAGGCTGCTAGCCCAGCGGGTAACCGTTTTTCTCGACCACCATATCGGCGATGGCCTGCTTGACGGCGATGGCGTTGATGGGCTGGTACTTGAGCAGCTTGCGCAGGCCCACCAGTTGGGTGCGCAGGTCGTCGCCTTCTTCGATGTAGGCCAGGGCCTGCTTGGCCCAGGTCTCGATCTTGGGTATGGTCTCGTCCAGGTAGGCCTCCACGAACTGGATATAGAGGGCCGCCTTTTCCTCGCCGAGCTTGGCGATGGCCTTTTTGGCCCGCAGCAGGCCGGACTCCAGGGCAAAGGTCTCGATGGTCATGTCGGCCATGCGGGCCAGGACCTCTTGCTCCTGGGCCAGGCCCATCATGAACTTCTGGGCGGCCACGCCGGCCACGAAGATCACCGCCTTCTTGCACATGCCCACCATGTGCTCCTGCAGGGCCAGGGGCTCGTCGGGCAGCTCCACCATGAGCGGGGAGTATTCCATGATCTCGCCGAGCAGGTTGGTGGCCGCCTGCATGAAGGGCAGCTTGCCACTCATGGCCCGCTTGATGGTCTCGCCGGGGATGAGCAGGCGGTTGACCTCGTTGGTGCCCTCGAAGATACGATTGATGCGGGCGTCGCGGAAGTAGCGCTCGGCCGGGTACTCGGCGGTGTAGCCGTAGCCGCCGTGAATCTGCACGCATTCGTCCACGGTGTAGTCGAGCACCTCGGAGCCGAAGACCTTGCACATGGCGCATTCAATGGCGTACTCGCGGATGGCCTCGGAGGCCTTGGCCGGGTAGTCGGGGTCGGCGCGGTCGACGTGCTCCAGGGAAGCGTCGATCATGCCCACGGTGCGGTAGATCACCGACTCGGCCATGTAGGCCTGGGTGGCGATGCGGGCCAGCTTTTCGCGGATCATGCCAAACTCGGCGATGGAGCGGCCGAACTGCTGGCGGTCCTTGGCGTAGCGGGTGGCGATGCCCAGGGCGCCCTTGATGCCGCCCAAGGTGGCCGCGCCGAGCTTGTAGCGGCCGATGTTGAGCACGTTGAGGGCGATGTGGTGGCCCTTGCCGCGCTCGTAGAGCATATTCTCCACCGGCACCTGGGCGTCTTCAAAGATCACCGGGGTGGTGCTGGAGCCCTTGATGCCCAGCTTCTTTTCCTCGGCCCCGCTGCTCACGCCGGGGAAGTCGCGCTCCACGATAAAGGCGGTGAAGTCGGTGCCGTCGATCTTGGCGAAGACGATGAAGGTGTCGGCCCAACCGCCGTTGGTGATGAAAATCTTCTCACCGTTGAGAATGTAGTGCTTGCCGTCCTCGCTCAGCACCGCCTTGGTGCGGCAGCCGCCCACCGCGTCGGAGCCGGCCCCGGACTCGGTTAGGCAGTAGGCCGCGATCTTGGTGCCCATGGCCAGGTCGGGCAGGTATTTTTCTTTTTGCTCCTTGGTGCCGTAGTACACGATGGGCAGGGTGCCGATGCCGGTGTGGGCGCCGTGGCTCACCGCAAAGGAGGGGGCGGTGCCCATGGCCTCGGTGACCACGCAGGTGGACATCTTGTCCAGGCCCAGGCCGCCGTACTCCTCGGGTACGTCGGTGCCCAAGAGGCCCAGCTCGCCGGCGGTGGCAAAGAGCTGGCGGGCGAATTCCTCGTTCTTGGCCTCGATCTTTTCCACGTGGGGCATGCACTCGTTGTTAACGAAGTCCATGGTGGTCTTGTAGATCATGCGATGCTCATCGCTCCAGTCCTCGGGAGTGAAGCATATCTCCACGTTGCCCGGCTCCAGGATGAAGGCGCCGCCTTTGAGAATGGTATTTTCAGCCATGATCTTCTCCCAAATGGTATCAGGGTTCCTGCTTGGTTTGCCGGTCGGTGCCCGCTTAGTAATCCTCGCGCTCAAACACGCTGGCCGCGCCCATGCCAAAGCCGATGCACATGGAGACCAGTCCCCAGCGGCAGCCCTCGCCGCGGCGGTTCATCTCGTAGGCCAGTTGGGTGGTGAGCTTGGTTCCGGTGCAGCCCAGGGGGTGGCCCAAGGCGATGGCCCCGCCGTTGGGGTTGGTGATGTCGGTGTTGATGCCCAGCTCGCGGATGCAGTAGATCGCCTGGGAGGCGAAGGCCTCGTTGAGCTCGATGAGGTCCAGATCGTCCAGCTTGATGCCGGCCAGTTTCAGGGCCTTGGGGATGGCGGCCACCGGGCCGATGCCCATGTAGCGCGGGTCCACCCCGGCCACCGAGTAGGAGCGGTAGGTGAGCAGGGGTTTGAGCCCCAGCTCGGCCGCCTTCTCCTTGGTCATGCACACCACCGCGGCCGCGCCGTCGCTCATCTGGGAGGAGTTGCCGGCGGTGACCGAGCCGCCCTTGGGGATAAAGGCGGGGCGCAGCTTGGCCAGGGTCTCGCGGGTGGTGGGGCGCGGCCCCTCGTCCACCTCAAAGACCTCCTGGTACAGCTCGAAGCCGCCCTTGCCGTCGGGGCGCTGCTTGGTGATGGTCAGGGGCACGATCTCGTCTTGGAACACACCCTCGGCGATGGCCCGGTTGGCCTTGTCCCAGGAGGTGATGGCAAAGTCGTCCTGCTCTTGGCGGCTGATGTTAAAATCGCGGGCCACGTTCTCGGCGGTCATGCCCATGCCCTCGTAGACCCAGGGGGTCTCGGCGCCCATCTGGGGGTCTATGCTCATCATGTTGCCGCCCATGGGGATCATGCTCATGGTCTCCACCCCACCGGCGACGATCACCTCGGCCATGCCACACATGATGCGCTCGCAGCTCATGGCGATGGACTGCAGGCCCGAGGAGCAAAACCGGTTCACGGTCTGGCCGGGGACCTCGTCGGGCAGCCCGGCCTTTTGGGCCACCACCCGACCGATGTTGAGCCCCTGCTCGGCCTCGGGAAAGGTGCAGCCCAACACCACGTCGTCGATCTGGCGGGGGTCCAGGCCGGGACAGCGATTGAGCACTTCCTTCACCACCTCGGCGCCCATGTAATCAGGACGAGTCTGGCGCAACGCTCCCCGGGGGGCGCGGCCGATTGCGGTCCTGCAGGCCGCCACGATCACGGCTTCCTTCATCTGTAACCTCCTAGGTGCCTGGCGAAATATGTTGAACAGGAGAGGGGCTGATCTTAACGGCGCCCGCACGGCTCATTCGTTGCTTTGGCCCCTCTCCCGTTCTTTTTCATGACAAAAGTTAACCCGCCCTAGTTGCGTAGCGGCTTGCCGGTCTTGAGCATGTGGGCCATGCGGGCCTGGGTCTCCTTGGTCCCGCAGAGCCAGAGGAACTTTTCACGCTCCAAGTCCAGCAGGTATTGCTCGCTCACCTCGGTGTCGGGCAGCACGTCGCCGCCGGTGAGCACCTCGGCCACCTTGCCGGCCACCGTGGCGTCGTGCTCGGTGGCCAGGCCGCTCTTGACCATGTTGTAGAGGGCGTACTTGAACACGCCCATGGCGTCGCGGCCCATGACCCGGATGTCGGTGAGCGGGCGGCCGGGCTGGTAGCCGGCCAGGTTCATGGCCAAGACGTTGTCCTTGGCCATCTTGATGCGGTGGTCGGCGTTGATGCAGACCTTGTCGGTTTGGCGGAAGATGCCCAGCTTGATCGCCTCGTGCGCGCTGGTGGCCACCTTGGCCATGGCTATGGTCTCAAAGGCCCGGGCCACGAAGGGCAGCAGGAATATCTGCTTGGGATAGAGCCCGCCACGGCCGATCTTGAAGACCCGGTCGTAGTAGCTGTTGCGGATCAAGAGCTCCTTGCAACCGCCGCCGGCCGGCAGCACGCCCACGCCCACCTCCACCAGGCCGGCGTAGGTCTCGGCCGCGGCCACCACCCTGTCGGCGCACAGGGTCATCTCGCAGCCGCCGCCCAGGGCCATCTGGTGCGGCGCGGCCACCACCGGCTTGGAGCAGTACTTGAGCTTCATGGTGGTGTCTTGCAGCTTTTTGACCGCGAACTCCAGCTCGTCCCATTCCTCTTCCTGGGCCGTGAACAGCACCATCATGAGGTTGGCGCCCACGCTGAAGTTGGTGCCGTGGTTGGCGATGACCAGGCCGTCGAACTGGTCTTCCTCCAGCAGGGCGACGGCCTTGTCCACCACCGGGTTGAGGTCCATGCCCAACGAATTCATCTTGGTGTGGAACTCCAGGCAAAGCACCCCGTCGTCCAGGTCCACCAGGGAGGCGCCCTTGTTGCCCCACACCAGCTTGTCGCGTTCCTTGAGGGCCGGCAGCAAAATGATATTGGGGTTGAGCGGCACCGGCTGGTAGCTCTTGCTGGCCAGGTCGTAGAAGAAGAGCTCGCCGGCCTCACGCCGGTAGAACGACTCAAAACCAGCGGCGACCATGTCCTCCACCCAGGCGGGGATGGTGTAGCCAGCCTCCTTCATCTTGGCCATGGACTTGGATAGCCCCAGGGCGTCCCAGGTCTCAAAGGGTCCGAGCTTCCAGTTGAAGCCCCACTTCATGGCGTTGTCGATGTTTACGATGTCGTCGCTGATCTCGGGGATGCGGTTGGCCGCGTAGATGAGTACCCCGCTTAGCAGCTTGAAAATGAATTGGCCGCCCTCGT
>JAMOVV010000032.1 GCA_027067385.1 Desulfarculaceae bacterium | reverse complement strand
CCCCGCACCGCGCCGCGAGCCGCGGCTGGCGTAGTGGGTCCGGTGGCGATACGTTAAAGGATCGTCCACCCACCTGCTGCGCTCGCACGTTCTTTTAGGTCGGCCCAGTGCCTGGGCTCCCGTAGTGGGTCCAAGTCCCAACGGTTGCTGGCTCGTCCCCCACCCTGCTTCGCTCGGGGCCGACTTTAGCGCCGTGTCGTTTTTGCTTGGCCGGTGGTAATTGAATGATAACGGCGGCCCTTGCTCCCAACGCCCCGGTCCATATGGGTGCCGAGGCACTCGGCTGCTTAGGGTACTTCGCCTTCTTGCCAGGAGTAGCATTTCACTCCCGGGACCTGGTCCAGTTGGCCCAGGAAGTCTTTCCACTGCTGGCCGCTGCGGATAACCAGGGAGAAGGAAAAGACGATCTCGTCGGTCTCCAGGCAGCGTTCACGCCCCACGAAGTTGACCGCGGCGCGGTAGCTATCCAGCAAGTCGCGCACCGGCTGGTACACGCTGAGGGACAAGGCCTCCACCCTGAGGCTCACGAACTGGTAGGATCGCAGGGTGCGGGCCGGCACGCGTAAAAACCACAGGGTGACGATGGTCAGCGCCACCGCGGCCAGGGCCGGCACGTAGAGACCCGCGCCCACCGCCAGTCCCACCCCGGTGCAGAGCCACATGGCCGCCCCGGTGGTCACCCCGCGGGCCGAGCGATGGCCCTGGATGATGGCCCCGGCTCCCAGGAAGCCCATGCCGGCGATGGCGTAAGAGGGCAGGCGTCCGGGGTCCAGGCGCACCACGTTAGCGGCCGCCGGCCCGGCAAAGAGTTGGGCCAGGTGCAGCGAGAGGCTCATGAGCAAGGCGCCGGCCATGGCCACCAGCATGCAGGTGCGCAGGCCGGCCGCCCGGCCGTGGCGTTCGCGCTCCAGCCCCACCAGCATCCCCAAGACGGCGGCCACCACGATACGCAGGGTCATGACGGTTACGTCGACATTCATGGGCACCCCCTCGGCCAAGTAGAACGGCGGCTCCCGGGTGGGAAGCCGCCTCCAGCATAGCATATGATTTCACCGGTAGCCGAGCGCCCCGCGCATGGCCGCGGCGCCTGGTTATCGGTCGCCTGGTACCGCCGGCCGGGGGTTATAGCCCCTCGGCGGCTAGTTGCTCCAGCAGTTCTTTTTGGCGCTTGGTGACCTTCTTGGGCACCGCCACTTTGAGCTTTACGTACAGGTCACCGCGCCCGCTGGCCTGGAAACGGGGCATACCTTGTCCCTTAAGGCGCAACTTGGTCCCGTTCTGAGCGCCCTTGGGAATCTTCACCGAGAGGGTCTTGTTGTCAATGGTCTTCACCTCGGCCTGGCCGCCGAGCACCGCCAGGGTGTAGGGAATTTCCAACTCGGTTTCCAGGTCGTCGCCGTCGCGCTTGAACTTGGGGTGGTCCATCACCCGCACCCGGATATAGAGGTCGCCGTCGCCAGCGCCCCCCGGCGGTCCGGGGTCGCCCTTGCCGGCCAGGCGCAGCTTCTTGCCGGTGGTGATGCCCGGCGGTATCTTGACGCTCACCTTGGCGGTCTGGCCGCCCCGGCGGTAGGTGACCATCTTGTCGCCGCCCTCAAAGGCCTCTTGCAGGGTGAGCGGCAGCTCGTATATGAGGTCGTTACCCCGGGCGGGACCGGGCTGGGGCCCGCCGTAGGGCCCGCCGAAGTCGAAGCCGCCCATGCCCGGATCGCCGGCGGGACGGCCGCCGGCGCTGTAGGTACGAAAGCCGCCGCCGCGCCCGCCGAAGATGCGGCTGAAGAAATCGCCGCCAAGTCCCATCTCCTTGAGGATGTCGCTGATATCGCTGCCGCGGTAGATATCTTCCTGGCTGAAGCGCTGCCGGAAGCCGGCGCTGCCGAAGTTGTCATACTGGCTGCGCTTCTCCGGGTCGCTCAGCACGGCGTAGGCCTCGCCCACCTCCTTGAACTTGGTCTCGGCCTCAGGGTTGTCCTTGTTGCGGTCCGGGTGGTATTTCATAGCCAGCTTGCGGTAGGCCTTCTTTATCTCGTCGGCGCTGGCCTTTTTGTCCACACCCAGGATTTTATAGTAGTCACTCGCCATATTTATCGTCACATACTGACCGCGTCCGGTGCGGTCCGGTTAAATGTCATGGTTATCGATCAACAAACCCAAATATAAGTCCCGCCTCCTGGCCTGTCAACGCGTCCCCGGGATTTTGGGTGTGTTGTCAGATGCTTGGATACGCATCAATCGTCATCAGGCAGCGCCACCTCCGGCACCAGCTTGTCGCATACCTCGGCGATGATCTCTTTGAGCAGCTCCGGCCCCAGGCTCATCCGGGCCAAGGCGGCCCGGTCCAGGGGCGGCACCCAGGGATCGCCGCCGTCGCCGTAGCCATAGCCGCGCACCATGATATCGGCGAAGTGCACCACCGCGGTGACCAGGGGGGCGTCCTTGGCCCGGCCGGGGTCGTGGTGGTATTGGATCGGCTCGGCCAACTGCTCCGGCAGCTTCCAGGACTCGGCCAGCCAGCGCCCCACCTCGGCGTGGGTGAAGCCCAGCACCGCCTGCTCGGCCTCTCGGGTGCTGAGCCCTTGGTCTTCCACCAGGGCGCCGATGGCCTCCATGTCCTCGGTCATGTGGGCCCGCAGCACCACCTTGCCCAGGTCGTGCAGCAACCCGGCCAGGCTGATCTCCTCGGCGTCTTCCATCTCCAGGTGGGCGGCGATGATCGAGCTGGCGGTGGCCACCCCCATGGAGTGCAGCCAGAGGCCCTCGGCCTTGGCCTTCATCAGGTCGAACACGCTGGAGGTGAGGATGAGCCCCTTGACCACGTCGAAGCCCAGCAGGACCAGGGCCTGGGTGAGGGAGCCGACCTTGCGGGAGAAGCCGAAGAAGGCGCTGTTGGCCAGCTTGAGGACCTTGGCGCTGAGCACCTGGTCCCGGCTGATGAGCTTGCCGATGTCGTCGACGCTGAAGCGCTGGGACTCCACCGCCTTGGATATCTGTTCGATCATCCCCGGCAGGGTGGGCAGGTTCTTGATAAGCTGCACCCGCTTTTTCGCCGCGGCCCGGTCGCCTAGCAACTCTCGCCTCCGGCTTGTTCTCCGGCCCCGGCCGGGTCCTCGGCCGCCGGCATGGCCGCGCGCCCCTCGCGCAGGTGGTGGCGCAGCAGCTCGCGGATGCCCATCAACACCGGGTCGTCGGTCACCCGGCTGAAGCGATGGTCCAGGGCCTGCTCCTGGCGGCGCAGGTGTTCGACGCGTTCTTCCTCGGAGGCGAAGAGGTCGCCCTCCAGGACCACCGTCTCCACCTCCAGGCGGTGCAGCAGGCTGATCACCTCGCCGGTCACCTGCCTCCCGGCGCTGATGAGCACCACCCCGTCGCCGCGGGTGACGTCCTGGGCCAGGACCATGCCCTCTTGCAGCTTATCGATGGTGAGCTTGAACACGCCGGCCTCCCTTAATAGTTACCATAGCAGAGCGCCAAGACCCGAACAAGGCGCTGGCGGGCCGGCGGTGGTTGTGCTATATTATGCGGCCCGGAGACGACCGTGGCAAAAACGCGAGCGGAGTTCATCAACCTGGAACGCGCCGGCGCACCGCTGGAGACGGCGGTGGCCCGTTTGGCCGCCTATCACTTCGGCGCCGGCGCCCGGGTGCTTATCCAGGCGGCCGACGCCGCCCAGGCCGCTCGTCTCGACGAGGCCCTGTGGACCTTTGACCACACCTCCTTTGTACCCCACGGGCTGCACGGCGTCCCGGACTCGGAGGCCGAGCCGGTGCTGATAACCACCGGCGGGGGCAACCCCAACCAGGCCGACGTGTTAATCATGGCCTATCCCCGGGAGCCGGCCCAACTGGCCGACTACCGTCTTATAATCGACTTTGTACCGGCTGATGGAGGACCGGAGCTGCCAGCGGCTCGCGAGCGCTACCGGTCCCTGCAAGGCAACGACCAAGTGGAGTTGGCCTACATCACCGACCTGCCCTAAGCCAGCCGGCGCATCAAAACCACGACCACCGCGCTCCAGGCGCCATGCTCAGGGCAAGCTAACCACGGGCCTGTCTATTACCATTCGAATTCTCTCAGACCTGGCGAGGCATATAAGTCATGGCAGATATCCCCAAATCCAAGGCGGCCCGTTACCTGGGGCTCAACCGCAGCATGATCGGCATGCTGGTGATGGTGGTGTTGGTGGGTCTCGGCGAAAAGATGGCCGAGCGCTTTTTACCCCTGTACCTCATGGCCCTGGGCGGGGGGGCCATCTCCATCGGCCTGCTCAACGGCATGGACAACTTGCTTTCGGCCCTGTACTCCTACCCCGGAGGCTATCTCTCGGACCGCCTGGGGTTCAAGAAGGCCCTGCTGGTCTTCAACCTGGTGGCCATGGCCGGCTTCCTGGTGGTTATCCTCATCCCGGCCTGGCCGGCGGTGATCGCCGGGGCGGCCCTGTTCCTGTCCTGGACCGCCATCAGCCTGCCGGCCACCATGAGCCTGGTGTCGCGGGTTTTGCCCACCAACAAACGGACCATG
Source organism: Desulfarculaceae bacterium (assembly GCA_027067385.1). Taxonomy (GTDB): domain Bacteria; phylum Desulfobacterota; class Desulfarculia; order Desulfarculales; family Desulfarculaceae; genus JAMOVV01. Next base: position 9,137 of record JAMOVV010000032.1, on the reverse strand, counting down.
GGGGTCTCGCTGCATTCCTTGGTGCGCCGTCTGCCCATGGCCCTGGGACCGGTGCTGGGCGGGCTGTTCATCAGCACCTGGGGCACGGCCACCGGCATACGCATGGCCTTTGCGGTGGCCCTGGCCCTGGCGGTGCTGGCCGCGGTCATCCAGCAGCGGCTCATCGAAGACCAGCCGTCGGGTTCCCCATCGGCGGACAAGGGCGACCAGGTGCTGAATCCCTTCAAGGCCCTGCACCTGCTCAACCCCCGGCTGCGCAACCTGCTAATCGCCGACATCCTCATCCGCTTCGCCGAGCAGATACCCTACGCCTTTGTGGTGATCTGGTGCCTCAAGGTCATCGCCTCGCCGGTGAGCGCGGTGCAGTTCGGCCTGCTCACCGCGGTGGAGATGGCCACCGCCATCTTGATCTACATCCCGGTGGCCCACTTCGCCGACCGCGGCCGCAAGAAACCCTTCGTGGTTACCACCTTTGTTTTCTTCACCCTCTTTCCCCTGGTGCTGTGGTTCTGCCAGTCCTTCTGGCCCCTGGTGGGGGCGTTCGTGCTGCGCGGTCTCAAGGAGTTCGGCGAGCCCACCCGCAAGGCCTTGATCATGGACCTGGCCCCCGAGGGGCGCAAGGCGGCCACCTTTGGCCTGTACTACCTGGTCCGGGACATCGTGGTTTCGGTGGCCGCCTTTGGCGGGGCCTTCCTGTGGATGATCGCCCCGGCGGCCAATTTCCTGGCCGCCTTTGGCTTTGGGATCATCGGTACGGTGTGGTTCGCGTTCCAGGGCCGGGAAGACGCCTAGGTCCGGGCGGCCGCCGTCCCTAACGGGCCGGTGGTTTGAGCACCGCCCAGGTGGCGCCGTTGATGCGGCGGCCGCGGATAAGGTGGCGGCCGGTGCGCGGGTCGATGGTCCCGCCGGGGCCCACCCCGATGATCGAGAGGTTACCGGCCGACGGCCGGCTGGTGTACCAGGAAAAGAGCAGGTGCCGGCCGTCGGGGCTCCAGCCGTGCAGCCGCATCTTGCCCAGGTTCAACGACGGCATGTTGATGCCCCAGTTGCCCAGCACCCTTCCGCTGGCCGCATCCAGGACCAGCAGGCTGGGAATCTGGTTCAGGGCGTTGCCGTAGGCCAGGCAGACGCTCAGGGCCAGCCTGGTCCCGTCCGGCGACCAGAAGACCTGCCCCACCCCGCACCAGCGCTGATCGGTCTTGGTGTCCAGCAGCAGTCGCAGGGCGTTGCCCTGGGTCACGTAGAGCCCCCGGTTGGTGGGGCATCCGGTGGCGTAGTCCAAGATGGCCAGCCGGCCGCTGCGCCGGTCCAGGTCAAAGCCGCTGATCTGCTTGAGGCTGCAGGTCCCCCCCACCTGGTAGATGTTGGCGGTGGTGCGCCGGGCCAGGTTGAGCCGCACCAGGGTGAGCAGCCCGGCCTGGAAGACCAGGTTGTCGCCGGCCGGCACCGGGTAGCGCAGGCTGGCGCGGTGGGTGGAGTTGGGGATAAGGTCAACCGTCATCGGCGCGCCGGGGGCCACCGTGATCAACTGGGAGTCGTAGGCCCGGGCGTTGCCGGGGCGGTAGGCCATGAGCCAGCGCATGCCCATGGGCACCTTTTTGAACTCGAAGCTGCCGTCGGGCTGGCTGTAGACCATGCCCACCCCTTCCAGGAAAACCGGGGCGGCCGAGTAGGGCCGGCCGCTACGCCGCCGCACCCGCCCCCGCACCACCGAGCAGGGACACCGCTGGTCCCAGCGCCCGGAGTTCACCCCCGGGGTGAGCTGCTGCCAGGAGCGACCGTCGGAGGTGATGCGAAACAGGTTGTAGTAAAAGGGGGTGTAGAAATTGGCGTTATCGGAGCTGAAATAGATGTAGCGGCCGCCGGGGCCCACCCGGGGGTCCAGGATGAGCCCGGCGTGGTGGCGGGGGTGGTTGGCGAAGTTGAACAGGGCCCGCGCCTGGCCGCTGGTCGGGTCCATGGCGTAGAGGGTGTCGCCGCGGGCGCCCGGGTCGTGGATGGAAACCAATATAGTGGACCCGCCGGCGACCGCCGGCGTGGCCGCCGCCAAAACCATGAGCCCCAACCCCAGCATAAGCGCCGTCACGGCGATCTTGCGCCCGATCCCTTTATACCTGGTCATCGCGTCACTCCGTCTTGAGCCTCGTACCCCGCCCGGAGTCGCCCGGCCGCGCCAGCGGCCGCAACCCCCGGCGGTCTTCTGAACAATGGTAATATGTTGGCATAGCCCGCGTCATGCAGTCCAGCGGGAAGCGAATCCGCCGCCGGCCACCGGGGGCGCGATAGTTGGAGCCGATCCTAACTCAATGGTGGGGAAATCATGCAAAGAGCCTGGGCGATATTAACGGCGTTGCTCATAACCTTATCCGGCGCGGCCCTGGCCCAGGGCCAGGACCTGGCCGGGGTGTACCGCCTAAGCCGGCCGGGGACCGTGCTGACCTTGGTGATCAAAACCGACGCCCAGGGCCGGCTCAGCGGCAGCCTATCCAGTACCACCGGGGCGCGCTTTACCTTAAGCGGCGTGGTGCAACAGGGGGTGGGCACCGGCCGGTTCACCGGCCAGGGCGGCGGATCCTTCTTCCGGGCCCAGCGCCGCGGCGAGCTGTTGCGCCTCAGCCTCATGGAGCCCGACGCCCAGGGCAAGCCCGATCCCCGGCGGGCCCGCCACCTGGTGCTCACCCGGCAGAATGCGCCGGCGCCCCCGGCCGCCGCCCCCGCCCCGACCGCCCGGCCTTTCACCGGCCTGCCGGATAAGCCCACCGGGCAGCCGCCGGCCGCCGGCCGGCCCGCCCCGGCCACCGGCGAGCTGGGCCACCCCCAGTGGGGGTTCGCCTTCCGGCCGCCGGGCCGGTGGCAACACCGCATGCTGCCCCGCGGCGTCTTGCTGGGCCACGGCAGCATCGCCGGGGCCATCATCGTGTTGCCCCACACCGCCGCCAGCCTGCAGGAGGTCCAGGCCGAGATGCTAAAGGGCATCAACCAAGGCAACACCAGGATGAGCCTGGTGGGTCCCCTGCGCCGCCTGGGGAGCAACGCCCTGGAGGGCGACTACCAGGGGTTTTGGGAGGGCCAGCCGGCCCGGGGACGGGGCATAGGCACCTTTTCGCCTTACTCCGGCGGGGCCATGATCGTCGCGGTCACCACGCCAGAGAAGTTCGGCCGCCGGTTAAGTGACGCGGCCCGGGCCATCGCCCGGGGCCTGCGCTATTTCAAGGTCGACGTGGCCGACCTGGTGAAGCACTTCGCCGGCTACTGGTGGCGCTACAGCGGCACCTCCGCCCTGAGCCACGAGACGCTCATCTACCTGGGCCCGGACGGCACCTTTCGCGACCGGCACGAAGACGCGGCCAACCTGGCCAACCGCGACCGCGCCGGCAACGTCACCTCGCAGTACCTGGGCCAATCCCAGGGCAAGGGTCGCGGCCGCTGGACGGTGCGCGGCACCAAGGAGCAGGGGGTGATACTGGTCCGGCGGGCCGACGGGTCGTCGATGGAAATCGCCTACCGCGTCAAGCCCTCGCGTCCCCAGAAGTACGGGGCCTACTACTTCAACGGCCGGCTCTACCACTGGGTGACCCCCAAGCAACTGCGCGACATCGGCTACTAAAGCCGCCCGCACCGGGGTGCCTGGGCCGCGGGTCCCAGGCCCGGCCGCGGCCGCCGGCCTAGGCCGAGAGGTGCTTTTGGGCGATGATGTCCAGGTGCCAGGTGGCCACGTCGTCCAGGGGCACGATGATGGGACCGGCCAACTCCCGCAGGTCCAGGGTCTTGAGATACTGGCCGCAGAGGCCGCAGACCTCCACCTGGGACCACTGCTCCTGCTCGGGCTTGAGGTAGGTCAGTTGTTTGAAGTCGTCGCTTTCGCAAAAGGGACAGCGAAGGCGGTTGTAGGGCCAGGCGGTCTCGCACACCGAGCAGTGCAGGGTGCGCGCGCCGCCCTCGCCGGATATCTCGGCCAGGCCGGGAGCGGAACCGCACACCGGGCAGTGGCCAAAGGTCCAGTCGCCCAGGGGCACCTGCTCGGCGGCCCAGCGGGCCGCGGCCAATAGGGTCGGCCGCAGGGCCAAGCGCAACACCAGGGCCAGGACCTGGGGGTCCACCCCCAGGCGGCGGCCCTGCTCCTGCACCAGGTCGTAGTCGGAGCGCAACACCGCGCGCAGCAGGCGGCGGGCATCGCCGTTGGGAGACTCCACGATGGTCTGCAGGGCCGCCGCCACGCCGGCATCCCGGGAGCGTTTATCCACGATGGCGGCCAGGCCCTGCAGGCGGCGGCCGGCCTGGTCCCAGTCCAGCTCCACCTGGGACAAATCCAGCAGGGACCGGCCTTGGCTCAAACCCCGGGCCGCCGCCTCGGCGTCCAGTTTAAGCTTCCCGCCGTCGTCTTGCGGGTCTTCCTGCATGGTCTGCAGCAGTAGTTCGCCGTAAAAGCCGCATAGCTCGGCATAGGCCGGGTTGCGCTGGGCCAGGGTTTCGATCTTGGCCTTTATTTCGTCAAGGGTGGCCGTGGCCGCCATGGTTAGCAACTCCCGGGGTGGGTTTGGGCCAGGGGGCCCCGGAGGACCCCCTGGCCGGTCATCAGGCCGTTTGACTGTACATGGACTCCTCGGCGGTTACCAGGTACAGGGCGCGGACATCGCCGGCGTCGAGTATCTGGGCCTGGCCGAAGCGCTTCTTGGCCGCGGCCAAGCGCTCCTGGGCCAGCTTCTTGATGGCCGGCTCGTCACCGAAGTTCAAGGCCCCGGTGGGGCAGGCCTTGACGCAGGCCGGCAGCAGCCCGGCCGACACCCGGTCGGTGCACATGTGGCACTTGGCCAGGCGGCCGGTGCGCTGGTCCAACTGCGGAACGCTCCAGGGGCAGGCGTCCTGGATCATCTTGAGGTCCTTGGCCAGTTTCTTGGTCTTTTCGGTATAGATCACCGCCCCGTTCTTATCCACCACGATGGCCCCCTTCACCATCTCGTCGGCCTCCTGCTTGCAGGGGGGGTTGAGACAGTGGCGGCAGGCGTCGGTGAAAAAGTACCACACCATGGAGTTGATGGGCGAGGGGTGTTCCGCGAAACGCACCACCCGGTAGGTCACGCCGTTCCAGGTAGGCGGGTTTTGGTGGGTGCCCCTTTGCTTGGTGGGGGTGGCGGGCAGCTTGTTCCACTCCTGGCAGGCCACTTGGCAGCCTCGGCAGGCGGTGCACTTGGTCGTATCGATGAAAAAGAACTTACCAGCCATGGCTTAGGCGCCCCCTTTCTTTACCACGTTGACCATGAAGGCCTTGGTCTCCGGTATGCGGGTGTTGGGGTCGCCGGCGGCCGGGGTGAGCAGGTTGGCCGAGTCACCGCCGTCGACGGGATGGACCCAACCGAAACACCAGGGCAGCCCCACCTGGTGGACCGTAACGCCCTGCACCTTCATCGGCTTGAAGCGACCGGTGACGATGGCCACCGCCTCGACTTGGCCGCGCCCGGAAGAGACGATGCACTTGTCACCATTGCTAATGCCCTTGAGCTTGGCCAGCTCCAGGCTCATCTCCACGAACTGCTGGGGCTCGCACTCCAGCAGCCAGGGTTGCCAGCGGGTCAGGACACCGGTCTGCCAGTGCTCGGTGACCCGGTAGGTGGTTCCCACGATGGGGAAGCGCTGGTTGCAGGTGAAGACCGGGTCGGCCGGGGTGGTGTACACCGCGGCCACCGGGTTGGAGAGCTGCCCGGAGAAGAGGTTTTTGGCCACCGGGCCTTCCAGGGGCTCGTAGTGCTCGGGCAGGGGACCGTCGGCCCGGCCGGGTCCGAAGACCGAGCCCACCCCGTCGGGCTTCATGATGAAGGGGCGCTTGGTCTTGGCCGGGTTCACCGCCATGGGCGGCCAGCCGCCGTCGGGCACGTCGCCCACCCACTTGCCGCCGGTCCACTTGAGGATGTTCTTGTTGGCCGACCAGGGCTGTCCCTGCAGGTCCACCGCGGCGCGGTTGTAGAGGATGCGACGGTTCACCGGCCAGCACCAGGACCACTCGGGGTACAGGCCCATGCCGGTGGGGTCCTTGGTCCCGCGGCGGGCGGCCTTGTTGCCGCTGTCGGTGTAGGACTGGCAGTAGAGCCAGTTGCCGCTGGAGGTGGAGCCGTCGGCCTTGAGGTAGGCGAAAGACGGCACCAGTTGGCCCTTCTTGAACTTCTTGCCCTTGACGGTGGTGTCGCGCTCAAAGTAGCCGTTGACCAGCTTGGCCACCGCGTGGGCGTCGAACTTGCCGCCGGCGGCGTAGTCCCAGCGCAGGTTGAGGATGGGCTCGGGGAACTTGCCGCCCTTGGCGTAGAGGGCCCGTATCTTGTTGAAGAGCTCCACCATGATATCGCCATCGGGCTTGACTCCCTTCAGCGGCGGCACCGCGCGGTAGCGCCACTGCATCCAGCGGCCGCTGTTGGTGATGGAGCCTTCCTTCTCGATACTGGTGGCGCAAGGCAGGAAGAAGACCTCGGTGGGCACCTTCTTGGGGTCCATGCCCGGGCCCCGCCAGAACTCGCAGGTCTCGTTGTCAAAGATGTTGACGTTGACCAGCCAATCCAGCTTGGCCATGGCCTGGCGGGTCTTGTTGGAGTTGGCCCCGGAGCAGGCCGGGTTCTGGCCCCAGGCGAAGAATCCCTTGATGGTCCCCTTGTACATCTGGTCAAAGAGGTCCAGCCAGGAGTAGGCCACCCCGTTGTCCAGCTTGGGCATCCAAGCATAGCCGAAGTCGTTGGCCTTGGTGGCCTTGTCGCCGAACATGGCCTTGAGGAAGCTGGCCATGTACTTGGGCTTGTTCTGCCACCAGTTGGCCGACAGGGGGTCGGCGCTCTTGGGGGTATTCTTGGCGTTGTAGGCCGCCAGGCTAGCCAGGGAAGCCCGCGGGGTGCCGAGATAGCCGGGCCAGATGTGGAACAGCAGGCAGTGGTCGGTGGAGCCCTGCACGTTGCTCTCGCCGCGCAGCGCGTTGACTCCGCCGCCGGGACGCCCGATGTTGCCCAGGGCCAGTTGGATCATGGCCATCATGCGGATGGTCTGCACGCCCACCGTGTGCTGGGTCCAGCCCATGGCGTACATGATGGTGCCGGTCTTGTCCCGCGCCCCGCTGGCGGCGTAGGCCTGGTAGACCCGCAGCAGGTCCTTCACCGGGGTGCCGGTGACCGCCGAGACCTTCTCCGGGGTGTAGCGCTGGTAGTGCTTCTTCATAAGCTGGAACACGCAGCGGGGATGCTTGAGGCTCAGGTCGCGCTTGGGCACACCCTTGGAGTCGCGGGCAAAGGCCCACTGGCTCTTGTCGTACTTCTTCTTCTTGGGGTCGAACCCGGAGAACAGGCCGTCGCTAAAGCTGTACTTGTCGCCCACGATGAAGCTGGCGTTGGTGTAGTTGGCCAGGTAGGGCTCGAAGTACTTCTTGTTAGCCAGGATGTAGTTCATCATGCCGCCCAGGAAGGCGATGTCGGTTCCCGAGCGCAGGGGGGCGTAGATATCGGCCTTGGACGAGGTGCGCGTAAAGCGCGGGTCCACGCTGATGAGGGTGGCCCCCTTCTCCATGGCCTTGGTTACCCATTTAAAGGATACCGGGTGGTTCTCCGCCGCATTGGACCCCATCACCAGGATGCAATCGGAATTGCGGATGTCGATCCAATGGTTGGTCATCGCGCCGCGTCCGAACGACTCTGCCAGAGCCGCAACCGTGGCGCTGTGTCATATGCGCGCCTGGTGTTCGATGTACACCAGTCCCAGGGCGCGCATGATCGCCTGCAACACCCAGCATTCCTCGTTGTCCAGGGCGGCCGAGCCCACGTGGGCTATGGCCGTGGTGCGGTTGACCACCTGGCCCTGGGTGTTCTTGTGCACAAAGCTGGCGTCGCGGGTCTTCTTTACCCGCTCGGCGATGCGGCTCAAGGCCCAGTCCCAGCTCTTGGTCTCCCACTTGTCGCTGAAGGGCGCCCGGTAAAGCACCTTGTCCATGCGGTCGGGGTTGACCGTCATCTGGTAGAGGCCGGCCCCCTTGGCGCAGAGGCTGCCTTGGTTGATGGGATGGTCCGGGTCGCCCTCGGTGTTGAGCAGCTTGCCGGTCTTCTTGTCGGTCTGCACGATGAGCCCGCAGCCCACCGCGCAGTAGGGGCAGATGGTGGTGGTCACCTTGGCCTTGAGTATGCTGAGCCCTGCGGCGTAGGCCTCCACCGGCCTGACGCTGATGCCCATGCACATGGCGGCTCCCACCACGCCCGCACTTCCCGACCATTTCAGGAAATCGCGTCTGGTTACACCCATGTTACCTCCTCGATTGGTTGAACTCCTTGTCGCCCCGGCCGGCGGCACCCCAGGGTCCCCGACCCCGGCCGGCGGGCGGCTAAATCGTTGGAGCCGCGGACGCCCTCGGCGGCGCGCTCCGCGGCCGTGGCGCAGACGCAAAAAAGCCATATGTCATGGATGACATATGGCTTAGGGCACCCCGCCGCTGGTGGTCAGCGGCGCCGAGCTGCGGCAAACTACCCGGGGCTAAGCGCCCTTCGGGCAGTCCCCCTGGCGCTCGGCTGGGGGGCGGGATATGCGTCTGCAAACCAATGGCTCTCCTGGAACCGGCCCCCGGCCGTAGCGCAGCCATGGCGCGGCCCTGCCGCGGCCACCGGCGGGCGGCTGGGGGTAATTAACTGCAATGGAAGTAGTTCCACCCCCCTGCCCTGGAGAATGGCGGGGCGGCCGGTGGGGCGGCCGCCCCGCCTTTGCAAGGAGGTAACCTCGCGGGAAAGGGTGGGGGTGGCTCGCCGACAACTGTGGCGGCGAGTAGGCAAGCTGGTGTATCCATGGGAATCGGCCGTAGCGATCTCAGGCTGGTCTGGTTGACAACGGACGGCCAATGTCTGTCCCTTTGGCGTAGGTGGTGGTAGATGCCGTGGCCGGGCGCCTCCTGGGGCCCTGTGGGGCCGGCACCTGGCTTACATCAAACAACTCGGCAACTTAGGTTCGCTCTCGCCCTGATGATTACGCGCAGTATGATGTACATAAAGCAAATAGCGTGCCCAAGCGGTCCATTCGGGATAACCCGCCGAAATATTGCATAAAACAATCCCGGCGACCGACCGGCCCCGGGGGATGATTGATTAACTTTAATTAATATGAACCAAGGGTTTCTCGGCGTATATAAC
>JAMOVV010000031.1 GCA_027067385.1 Desulfarculaceae bacterium | reverse complement strand
GAACCAACCGGCGTGCAGCTCCAGGCGCAGCTCCAGGCGGGCGTGGCGGCCCTGCCACAGGGGGCCGGCCGCGTGACCGATCACCCCGACCCGCGACAGCCGACCGGGGGCCACGTCCATGTCCTGGCCGCTGGTGAGCGCCAGGCCCCACTGATCCAGGGAGAAGGCCCGGGCCGCCGGTGGCGCGGCCAGGAGCAGGGCCGCCGCCAGCAGGGTCAAGAAGACCGGGCGCATTCGCCGGGGCCGGAAGCTCATGACGCCGGCTCCCTCGGCCGCGGTTTAGTCCCTGCCGCCGGCGCCGGGAGCGGGCCTAAAACGGTAACACCAGCCCCACCAGGAACTGGTGGGTGTTGAGCCCCGGGTTGCTGGTACCCAGGTTGGCGTTGGACAGGTGGCGGTAGCGATAGCCGGCCTCCAGGGCCAGCGATGGGCTGATCCGCCAGCGCACCCCCACCCCGACAAAAAGCAGGAAGTTGAGGTCAGAGCCCAGGTCGCGCCGTTGGAAGTTGGAGTAGCTGCCGCCCACGCCGCCTTCGACATAGGGCTGCCAGGCGCCCAGGTTCACCAGGACGCGCAGGGCCGGGACCAGGGCGACCTCGCTGGCGGTCTCGTAGTCCCAGAAGGTCCCGGCCGAGGCCTCCAGGCGCAGCCGCAGCTCCATCTTGGGCCGTTGCCGCAGGGACCAGGCGGCGTGCACCATCACGCCGGCGCCCTTGATGTTCTTGGGAGCCAGAGTGGCCCCGGCCTGGTAATAGCCGCTGATTCCCCACTGGCTTGGTTTGATGCCGCCGGCCAGGGCCGCGGAGGCCGGCCAGGTGAGTAGCAGGGCCAGGAGCCCGGCGGCGATGGTGCGCAGTCGCATGTGTTCATTCCCCCCGTGGTTTGGGTTGCAGGCCGGACGCGGCCGGCAGGCCGCCCAGGGGACCGGCTGAGCGCACGGCGTCGAGTATGGCCATGCGGACCAGGCGGGCGGCGATTACCCCCAGACCGTTGATGTCGGCGTCGATGTCTCCGCATGACAAGACGAAGACCATGTCCCCGTCGTAGGTGGTGTTGACCGGGTTGATGGTTCGCACCATGCCGTGCCCGGCCAGGGCGGCGACCTTGTGGGCCTGGGATTTATTAAGCTTGGCGTTGGTGGTGACCACCGCCAGGGTGGTGTTGGTCACCTGCTTTATCTCCGGCCGTTTTTGCCCCGTGGTGAACCACTGCTCGGTGTTGACCAGCTCGTGGGCCTCGGGGGAGGTGCGGGCCCCGGCGATGATGCGATCGTCTTCGTCGATGATATCGCCGAAGGCGTTGACCACCACCATGGCCCCCAGGCGCAGGTCGCCCACCCGGCAGGAAGCGCCACCCAGCCCGCCCTTGGTGGCCTGGGGCACGCCAAAGAGTTTGCCCACCGTAGCCCCGCGGCCGGCGCCCACGCAGCCGCGCGCCATGGGGCCGTCGCCCGCCGCGGCGCAGGCGGTGGCGGCCATGGCCGCGTCGGGGCGGCCCTTGCCGCCGGTGAGGGGCAGGTCGAAGATGACCGCGGTGGGCACGATGGGCACCACGGTGGGTCCCACCGGCGCGCCCCGGCCGCGCTGCTCCAGGTAGGCCACCACGCCGCCGGCGGCATCGAGGCCAAAGGCCGAACCGCCGGTGAACAGCACCGCGTTGACTCGGTCCACCAGGTGGTCGGGGTCCAGGCCGTTGGTCTGGCGGGTGCCGGCGGCCGAGCCGCCGACGTCCAGGCCGCCCACGGTGTCCTCGGGGCAGAGCACCACGCTCAAGCCGGTGGGCATCTCCGGATGGTGGGCGTGGCCCACGGTGAACCCGGGCACTGCGGTCGGTGAGCCGGTGGGGTCGAAAAATGGCTTAGTAGACACGGTTTCCTCCTGCAGGGGCAATTAAGTATGCTATTGCCCGGCGGGATGTGTCAAACTGGCATATCGGTTTGACGCGCCCTGGCTAAACCGATATTCTAAGGCCGTGTAGAGCGATTCCGTTGCCGCGAGGACAGTTAATGCCAGACGACCACTACGAGGAAAATCCCCTGAACATCAGCGAAGCCGAGATGGTGGTGGCCATCCCTTCCTACCGTGAGGCCGAGCTAATCGGGTACCCCGCCAGCCAGGCCGCCTTGGGGCTCAAGCAGTACTTCGGCGACAAGAAGTACGTGCTCATCAACTGCGACAACGACTCCGACGACGGCACCAAAGAGGCCTTTTTCGCCGCCGACACCGGGGATGTGCCCCAAATTTATATCTCCACCCCGCCGGGGGTGCGTGGCAAGGGTAACAACTTCCGCAACCTGTTTCGCAAGGTGGTGGAGCTGGGCGCCCGGGCGGTGGTGGTGGTGGACGCGGACCTCAAGTCCATCACCCCGCGCTGGATCAAGCACCTGGGCGAGCCGCTGTTCAACGACTTCGGCTACGTGGCTCCCCTGTACGTGCGCCACAAGTACGACGGCACCATCACCAACTCCATCGCCTATCCCCTCACCCGGGCCCTGTATGGCCGCCGGGTGCGCCAGCCCATCGGCGGCGACTTCGGGTTTTCCGGCGAGCTGGCCCGCATCTACCTGGCGGCCACTAGTTGGACCGAGGCGGTGAGCCAGTTCGGTATCGACATCTGGATGACCACCCTGGCCATGAACAACAACATCCCCATTTGCCAGGCTTACATGGGGCGTCCCAAAATCCACAAGCCCAAGGACCCGGGCAGCGACTTAGGGCCCATGTTCAGCCAGGTGGTGGGCACCATCTTTGATCTCATGGTCCATTCCACCGGCTACTGGATGCGGGTCAAGTGGTCCAAGCCCACGGCCATATACGGCTTCGGCCTGGGCGAGGTGGAGATGCCGCCGCCGGTGAAGGTCACCGAAGACGCCCTGGTGGCCAAGTTCCACGACGGTCTCAAGCAGTACCAGGAGGTCTACCCCTTGGCGGTGAGCGAGCCCTTGCTGATCAAGCTGCGGGAGATCAGCGAGATGCCCATGGAGCATTTCGATTTTCCCACCCAGCTCTGGGCCAAGGTGCTCTACGACTATGCCTGTGCCTACAAGACCCAGGTGGTGGAGGCCGACGAGTTGCTGGCGTCCTTGATCCCCCTGTACTTCGGCAAGACACTTTCCTACGTGCGCAAGACCGCGTCCATGAGCGTGCAACAGGCCGAGGAGTTTATTGACAACGAGTGCGTGGTTTTCGAGGAGACCAAGCCTTATCTACTGGAGCGCTGGAGCGCCTAGCCGGGAGAGGAGCCATGCCCAAGCTACTTATCGTCGACGACGAAGAACATATTCGCTTTCTCTACGCCGAGGAATTGGCCGACGAAGGCTACGAGGTGGTGACCCACGACAGTGGTGACCAGCTCCTGGAGATGATTGAGGCCGAGAAACCGGACCTGGTGGTGCTGGACATCAAGATGGTCGACTACAACGGCCTGGACCTGCTGCAAGACATCCGCAACAAACATTACGACCTGCCGGTGATCCTCTGTACGGCCTACGATACCTTCAAGGAAGACATGAAATCCATTGCGGCCGACTTCTACGTCATCAAGTCCTTTGATCTCACCGAGCTGAAGAACAAGATCAAGATGGCCCTGGAGACCGCCATGCCCCAGTAGCCGCGCGATTGCAACCGATAGTCCAAGCGCCACCCCCCACGGGTGGCGTTTTTTGTTGGGGCGAGGCTCCGTCGCCTTCCAGGCAGGCGTTGGCCCCAAGACTTTTTACCTGTCCGGTTGCTCCCAAACGAGCCCTCCTAACCTGAATGACGAGGGGGCAGTCTTTAGGATAGCGTTTGGTACATACGGGTGCCGCGGCCTGCGGTTTTCCCATTACCTCGTCCGGTTGCTCCCAAACGAGCCCTCCTAACCTGAATGATAAGGGAAACAGTCTTTAGGATAGCGTTTGGTACATACGGGTGCTGCAGCCTGCGGTTTTCCCATTACCCCGTCCGGTTGCTCCCAAACGAGCCCTCCTAACCTGAATGATAAGGGAACACTTTTTAGAACGACGTTTGGTAAATACGGGTGCCGCAGCCTGCGGCCTATTGGCGGATGGTGGAGATGAGCCAGAGGGCGGCCAGGGCGAAGACGGCGTTGATCATCCAGGCGGCGATGACCGGTGGCAGCACGCCGCTGTATCCGAAGATAGAGCGCACATAGCTGAAGCTCACCCAGTAGAGCAGGGCCCCGGCGACTCCCAGGATGACGCTGAGGGCCATGGAGTCGCCCTTTTGTTTTATCAGGGCCAGGGGAATCCCGATGAGGGCCATGATGAGGCAGACGAAGGGGAAGCTGATCTTGCCGTGCAGGTCTACCCGGTAGCGGCGCGAGTCGTAGCCTTCTTCTTCGATCTTGGTGATGTATTTATTTAGCTCGGCGAAGTTCATTTCGTCGCTGGGTTTGACCAGGCGGGTGAAGTCGCCGGGCCGTTCGGGCAGGTCGATGGTTTGTTCTTCGAATCGCTGGGCGCTGTAGGTGCCGTCGGGGCGTCGTTTTTGCATGAGCCCGGAGAAGAAGTGCCATTTGCCGGCCAGGAAGCGGGCGCGTCGGGCGTCGATGCGCATTATCAGGTTGAAGTCGCGGTCGAAGCGGTAATAGACCACGTTGGTGAGGGTGTGGGTGGTGTCGTCGTAGTAGCCCACGTGGTAGATGGAGCTGTGGCCCTTGTACCAGAACTTTTGGTTGTGAAAGAGGCGTCCGGGGCGTTTTTCCACCATGACGTCCCAGATGAAGTTGGTCTTGGCCTTGGTGCGGGGCAGCACGGTTTCGTTGAGGCCGGCCACGATGAGGGCGCAGGCGGTGCCCACCAGTATGATGGGCAGGGTGAAGCGCAGCAGGCTGATGCCGCTGGCCTTGATGGCCACGATTTCGTTGCGTTTGACCATGAGCCCCAGGGTGATGACGGTTCCCAGGAGCACGGCCATGGGCAGCATGAGGGTGAGCAGCTCGGGCAGTTGCAGCAGGAAGAAGGCGGCCACGGTGGCGGTGGGCACGCCGGCCTCGTGGAAGTTGTCGATCTTTTCGATGAAGTCGAAGAGGGTGAAGATGCCCACGAAGAGCACCGCCAGGGCGCCCACGGTCTTGATGTATTCGCGGGCCAGGTATAGGGATAGGATACGCATGGTTTAGACCCCGGTCCGCTGGCGGCCCCAGCGGCGGGCCAGCCGGCCCACCAGCACCGGCACCGCGTTGGCCGCGTCGATTAGGGGGTTGGGTGCTTCCTTGAGCTCCTGGCGGAACATGATCAGCCCCAGGAGGCCGAAGATGAGGTTGGGCATCCACATGCCCACCACCACGGGGTAGATGCCGGTTTCGCCCAGGGACCAGGCGGTGGAGAGCATCAGGTAGTAGGCGAAGAAAAACAGCAGGGCGATGAAGATACCCCAGGAGCGTCCCCGCCGGGCGCGGGCCCCCAGGGGCAGCCCCACCAGGGCCATCACCAGGCAGGCCACCGGCAGGGAGAATTTCTTTTGCAGTTCCATGTCCACCAGGTAGTAGCGGGTGCTGTCCGGCGGCAGGGTCTTGAGCTGGGCCAGGAGCTCGCCCAGGTACATCTCGCGCTCGTGGCTGATCTTGCGCTGTCCCGGCGGCGGTCCGGCGGCCTTGATGGCCACGTCGTAGGTGGCGAAGTTGGCGGTTTGGGCGGTGGTGAGTTCGCTGTCCACCGAGTGCAGGCTGCCTTCGTAGAGACGCAGCACCACCTGTCCCTGGTGGGCCGGGAAGATGCGTCCCCGCTTGGCCACGATGGTGTGGGCGCGTCCCTCCTCGCGCTCGTCGACCACGAAGACGTCTTCGAGCATGCCGTGGCCGGGCAGGCGGTTGATGTAGAGCACCAGGCCGGGGAAAGTGTCGAGGAAGACGCGTTCCTTGAGGGCCAGGTCGGCCTTGGAGCGGGCCACCTGGTAGAGCTTGTCCTCGAAGCTGCGGTTGCCCCAGGGCATGGCCCAGATGGCCAGGGCGCTGGAGGCGGCCCAGGCCAGCAGGGCCAGGGCGATCACCGGCGGCAGCAGTTGGGTGAGCCCCACGCCGGAGGCCTTGAGGGCGGTTATCTCGTTGTCGGCCGACAGGCGCAGGAAGGCCAGCAGCACCCCCAAGAGGGTGGCCATGGGTATGGTGAAGACCAGGAAGTAGGGTAGGGTGTAGACCAAGAGCATCAGCACGGTGCCCAGCTCCACCCCGCGGCTCACCACCAGCTCGGTGAGTTCCATGACCTTGGCGATCAGCAGCAGGAAGGTGAAGACCCCCAAGCTCACCATAAAAGGAATTACCATCTCTTTAAAGAGATAACGGTATATTATTCCCGTGGGACGCATGGGCTGGAGTTTAAAGGGCCGGGGAGGTTTTGTAAAGATGGGAGCCGGTTATAATGTCTGTTCGTAAGCAGTTGGAGCAGCGTGAAGAACGCATGCTTTCACCCCATGCCGCCCGCTCGGCGGCCAGCCGGGGCCGGCTGCGGCCGGAGCCGGAGTGCAGCCTGCGCCCGGCCTTTGCCCACGACCGCGACCGTATTTTGTACTGCAAATCCTTTCGGCGGCTCAAGCACAAGACCCAGGTTTTCCTTTCGCCCACCGGGGATCATTACCGCACCCGGCTTACCCACACCCTGGAGGTGGCCCAGATCGCCCGCACCATGGCCCGGGCCCTGTCACTCAACGAGGACCTCACCGAGGCCATCGCCCTGGGCCACGACCTGGGGCACACCCCCTTTGGCCATGCCGGCGAGGCGGTGCTCAAGGAGATTTTGCCCGACGGTTTTTACCACCACCAGCAGTCGCTTAGGGTGGTGGACAAGCTGGAAAAGGGCGGCCAGGGGCTCAACCTCACCTTCGAGGTGCGCATGGGCATCCTGCGGCACTCCAAGGGGCGGGGGCGGTTTCTCAGCAAGGGACCGCCGGGGCCGGACCAGACCCTGGAGGGGCGGCTGGTGCGCGCCGCCGACGTGATGGCCTACATCGCCCACGACGTGGACGACGCGGTGCGCGGCGGGGTGATCAGCGAAGACGATCTGCCGGGGGAGGTGAAGGCGGTTTTGGGCGACCGGCTCAGCCGGCGCATCGACACCATGGTGCGCGACCTCATCGCCTGCACCACCGAAGCCGGCGGGGGCGAGCTGTGCATGAGCCCGGCGGTGGAGGAGGCCATGGCCGGGCTGCGCGATTTCTTGTACGAACACGTCTACGAAAACATGGAGGTGCACGCCGACTTCATCAAGGCCTCCAAGCTGATCAGAGAGATTTTTGAGCGCCTGATGGACGACCGCCAGCTCTACCAGCGCCTGTTGGGCTCGCCGCCGCCGGCCGATCAGGCGGCCCAGCAGCGCGCCGTGGCCGACTACGTCGCCGGCATGACCGACCGCTTCGCCCTTACCCTGTACGAAGACGTCTTCTTGCCGCGGCCTTGGCGGGGGGTGGGCTGAAGCGGTGCGCCTGGGGTTTCACCTGTCCATAGCCGGCGGGCACCACAAGGCGGCCGAGGCGGCGGCCAGGATGGGCACCGAGTGTTTGCAGGTGTTTTCGTCCAACCCGCGGGGCTGGCGGCGGCCGGAGCTGCGGCCGGCGGCGGCCGAGCGTTTCCGGGCGGCGGCGGCCGCGGCCGGGCTGCACCCGGTGGTGGTGCACGCCTCCTACCTGGTGAACCTGGCCAGCCCCAAGGACGAGCTGTGGGAGAAGTCGCTGGACCTGCTGGTCGACGAGCTAGAGCGGGCGGCGGCCCTGGGCTGCGCCGCGGTGGTGGTGCACCCGGGCAGCCGGATGGGCCGGGGCCTGGACTGGGGCCTGGAGCGGGTGGCCGCGGCGGCGCGCCGGGCCCTGGAGCGCACCGGCGGGGCGGTGGCCCTGTGGCTGGAGAACACCCCGGGCGGCGGGGGACAGCTCGGCGGCACCCTGGTGCAATTGGCCCGGCTCCTGGAGCGCCTGGACGGCTGGCCGGTGGGGGTATGTTTGGACACGGCCCACGCCTGGGCCGCGGGATATCGCATCGACGCGGCGGCCCCGGTGGGCCGGTTTGTGGACCGGGTGGAGCGCCTGTTGGGGGTGGATGCGGTTAAGCTGTGGCATTTCAATGACATAGACCACCCACGCGGCCGGCGGCGCGACCGGCACACCCACCTGGGCCAGGGATACATCGGGGAGGCGGGCTTTAAAGCCCTGGTGGGTGAGCCCAGGCTGGCTTCGGCCGCGGTGATCATGGAGACGCCCAAGGATTCGGCCTGGGCCGACCGGCGTAACTTGGCCTATTTACGCCGGATTATGACCGGCTTGGCCCCACGGCGGTCGGTTGACACTAACTGTCGCGTATGATAGCCTTTTTTAGCCGAGCTCTACATGCGTCCCATGCCTTTTAACTTGCCTGGAGGTTAACTTGGCCGGTAAAGATGTACCCCCCCCGGACGTGGAGATTATCGATCTGGTGGAGGTGGTGGAAGACCCTGAGGCGTCCGCCCCGGAAGATGACGGTGTGGGGGCTGAGATCGACGCCCTTTTGGCCGAGTTGAGCGGTGAGGCCCCCGGCGACCTGGACGCCGACGACGAGGCCGACGATGATGAGCCGGACCAGGACGAGTTGGACGCCCTGCTGGCCGAGCTGGAGAGCGGCGACGGTGTAGCCGCGGCCGACGAACCGGCGGCCGAGGAAGCCCCGGCCGCAGAGGCCGGCGACGACCTGGACGCCATGCTGGCCGATATGGATGACGAAGCCGCAGCCGAAGAGACAGCGGCCGACGAACCGGCGGCCGAGGAAGCCCCCGCCGAGGAAGCCGGCGACGACCTGGACGCCATGCTGGCCGAGCTGGAGGCCGAGACCCCGGCTGAAGAGCCTGCGGCCGACGAACCGGCGGCCGAGGAAGCCCCCGCCGAGGAAGCCGGCGACGACCTGGACGCCATGCTGGCCGAGCTGGAGGCCGAGGCCCCGGCCGAGGAAGCCGCGGTCGAAGAGCCCCCGGCCGAAGAACCGGCGGTCGAGGAACCGGAGGCCAAAGCGACCCCGGCCGAAGAGCCGGCGGCCGAAGCGACCCCCGCCGAGGAGGCTGGCGACGATCTGGACGCCATGCTGGCCGAGCTGGAGGCCGAGACCCCGACCGACGAGACGGGGGCGTTACTGGAGGAGGAGGCCCCGGCGGCCGAGGAGGCTGGCGAGGAGATGGCCCAGGACGACTTGGACGCCATGTTAGCCGAGATGGACGGAGACGAGCCGGTGGTGGAAGAGGTGTCCGAAGTGGCCGCTGCCGCCGCTGCCGCTGCCGCCGCCGGCGCGGCCGCCCTGGGTGTGGCCACGGCCACCGGCGGCCAGGACCAGCCGGCGGCCACCGCGGCCACCGCGGCCATGGTGGGCCTGGACCCGGAGGAGGCCAAGGCCATCTTCGAGCGGGTGGCCCGCGAGGTGCTGCAAGAGGTGGCCGAGCGCCTGGTGCCCGATTTGGTGGCCCAAAAGGTAGACCAGGAGATCGAGGCCATTAAGCAGGAGATCACCGGCGAAGACGAACCGGTAGTAGATTAGAAGACCGGCCCGGCGGGCCGGTGCGAGGTGGGGAGTAAACGCTCCCCACCTTATTATTTGCGTTAGTGTAAACCCCAACCCGGGGCCCCGGCGGCCCCCCTGGAAAGAGCGGACCGATGAGCAACTCCGATAAACCCCAAACCCGGGACAGCGCCCCCCCAGGCAGCCTGGACAAATCCTATCAGCCCGAGCTGGTGGAAGCCCGCTGGTACAGCTATTGGGAAGACAACGGGCTTTTTACGGCCGACCCCCAAAGCGACAAACCGGCCTACTCCATCGTGATTCCGCCGCCCAATGTAACCGGCCAGTTGCACATCGGTCACGCCTTGGACAACACCCTGCAAGACATCCTGTGCCGCTTCAAGCGGCTGCGCGGTTACGAGGTGCTGTGGATGCCGGGTACCGACCACGCCGGCATCGCCACCCAAAACGTGGTGGAGCGGTCCCTGGCCGCCGAGGGGCTGACCCGCCACGACCTGGGCCGCGAGAAGTTCATCGAGCGGGTCTGGCAGTGGCGCGAGGAATACGGCGGCCGCATCATCAACCAGCTCAAGCGCCTGGGGGCCTCCTGCGACTGGAGCCGCGAACGCTTCACCATGGACCAGGGGCTCAGTCGGGCGGTACGCGAGGTCTTCGTGCGGCTCTACGAGGAAGGCCTCATCTACCGGGGCGACTACATCATCAACTGGTGCCCCCGCTGCCACACCGCCCTGAGCGACCTGGAGAGCGAGCACCAGGAGGTGGCCGGCGGACTCTATCACATCCGCTACCCCTTTAAGAACGGCCAGGGCTACCTGGTGGTGGCCACCACTCGGCCCGAGACCCTGCTGGGCGACACCGCGGTGGCGGTCAACCCCAAGGACCCCCGCTACGCCGAGCTGGCCGACGACACCGTGCTCCTGCCCCTGCTGGGACGCGAGATACCGGTGATCAAGGACCCCTACGTGGACACCGAGTTCGGCACCGGCGCGCTCAAGATCACCCCGGCCCACGACCCCAACGACTTCCTCATCGGCCAGAAGCACGGCCTGCCCGCCATCCGGGTGATGGACGACGACGGCCGCATCAACCAGGAGGGCGGCCCCTACGCCGGCCTGGACCGCTTCGAGGCCCGCGAAAAGATGCTGGCCGACCTCCAGGAGCAGGGCCTGCTGGAGGGCCAGGAGGACTACGACCACAACGTGGGCCACTGCTACCGCTGCAAGACCATGGTGGAGCCGATACTCTCCAAGCAGTGGTTCGTCAAGGTGGCCCCCCTGGCCCGGGAGGCCCTGGCCGCGGTGCAAAACGGCGACACCAAGATCGTGCCCGAGGTCTGGACCAAGACCTATTACGAGTGGATGACCAACATCCGCGACTGGTGCATCAGCCGCCAGATCTGGTGGGGACACCGCGTCCCGGCCTGGTACTGCGCCTGCGGCCAGGTGATGGTGGCCCGCGAGACCCCCACCGAGTGCAGCGCCTGCGGCTCCACCGAGCTGACCCAAGAAACCGACGTGCTCGACACCTGGTTCTCCAGCGCCCTGTGGCCCTTCTCCACCATGGGCTGGCCCGAGTCCACCCCCGAGCTGGCCAAGTTCTACCCCACCAGTTGCCTAGTCACCGGGTTTGACATCCTGTTCTTCTGGGTGGCCCGCATGATGATGATGGGCCTGAAGTTCATGGGCCGGGTGCCCTTTTACGACGTGTGCATCCACGCCCTGATCCGGGCCGAGGACGGGCGCAAGATGTCCAAGTCCTACGGCAACGTCATCGATCCCCTGGTGGTGATGGACAAGTACGGCACCGACGCGGTGCGCTTCACCCTGGCCGCCTTTGCCGCCCAGGGACGCGACATCAAGCTATCGGAAGAGCGCATCGGCGGTTACCGCAACTTTGTCAATAAGATATGGAACGCCGCCCGCTTCGCCCTGATGAACCTAGACGGCGACATGGAATCCGGGGCCGAGCTGGAGCCCCTGGACCAGGACCGCTGGATTATCAGCCGGGTCACCCGCACCGCGGCCGCGGTGGCCGAGGCCATCGAGGACTACCGCTTCAACGACGCGGCCAGCCATATCTACCAGTTCACCTGGCACGAGTTCTGCGACTGGTACCTGGAGCTGGCCAAGCCCTACCTCTACAACCACGACGATCCGGCCCGCCAGGCGGCCAGCCGGCGGGTGCTGGCCGAGGTTTTCAGCCGCCTGCTGCGCATCATGCATCCCTTGATGCCATTTGTGAGCGAGGAACTGTGGCAGCGCCTGCCCGGCACCGAGGGATCGGTGATGCAGGCCGCTTGGCCCGAGGGCGACCCCGGCGATATCGATCCGGCGGCCGAGGAAAAAATGGGCCTGCTCATGGAGGTGATCGGCGCGGTGCGCAACATCCGCGGCGAGATGGGCATCAGCCCCGGCCAGGGGGTGCCGGTGATCCTGTGCCCCCACGACGAGCAGGCCGCAGAGCTGCTGCGGGCCGAGGCCGGCCAACTGGGCAACCTGGCCAAGGCCACCGAGGTCTCCTGGGCCGCCGAGGGCCAGGCCCCGGACAAGGCCGCCGGCCAGGCCCTGGGCCGGGTGACCGTGTACGTGCCCCTGGAGGGGCTGGTGGATTTCCGGGCGGAGCAGCAGCGCCTGACCAAGCAAATCGCCAAGATTGACAAGGACTTGGAGGCAACCCGCCGCAAGTTGGCCAACCAGGGCTTTTTGGCCAAGGCCCCGGAAGCGGTGGTGCAAAAACAAAAGGAAAAATTGGCCGAGGGCGAGAGCAAGCTAAAGCGCCTGAACCAAAACCTGCAGAGGATCCAAAGCTTTCTATAACGGTTGAAAAACTCCCGGATACTCCGGCAATTTTGCCTTGACAGTTTGGGGGTGAGTTGATACACAGTAGCGTGTGTTTTTTTACACAATCGTTATAGCAGCCAAACCAATAATATGTAGCTTACCAACCCCTAAGGAGGAAGACCCACATGCCTACCGTCGAGTATAAGGGCAAAACCTACGAAGTAGACGAGGACGGCTTCATCCAGGACCCTGAGAAATGGGACCCTGACTTTGCCTACTATGTGAAGGAAGAGGAGGGCATCAGCGAGTTGACCGAGGACCATTGGAAGGTCATCCACTACCTCCAGGACTACTACAAGAAAAACGGTATCGCTCCCATGGTCCGCATCATGACCAAGGTGACCGGCTTTAAACTGAAGCAAATCTACGAGCTGTTCCCCAGCGGACCGGGCAAGGGCGCCTGCAAGATGGCTGGCCTGGCCAAGCCCACCGGCTGCGTCTAAACAAGCCCAACTAATACGGCTTTGCTATCCGACGGCGCCTCGGGATAACCGGGCGCCGTCGTTTTTTTTCAGGCACCTGGAAAAAATTTTGTGCATACCCCCTAGCCGAGCAGGGACCCAACGTGTATCCGGCACCCTCATCATCGGGCATTGATCTGCACCCCACCCCCAAGCTCTACGCCCGCGAGCAAGACAAGTCGCGCCCCCCGGCCGAGACGGTGGCCTGGGTGCGCGAGCGCTTTGCCCAGATGGGCGCCGAGCTGCTGCGCCAGACCCGGCGCATCGACACCGGCCGTCTGGATATCCCCGTGTTTCTGAGCATGTGCGGGGCGGCGGCCACCGAGCTCACCGGCACGGCCAAGCAGATGGGCAAGGGGGCCGGCCCGGTGCAGGCCGAGGCCAGCGCCCTGATGGAGCTGGCCGAGCGGGTGAGCTTCTTTGACTTCATCAAGGGCGCCGACTTGCCCCTGCTCACCTACGGCCAGGCGACCGAGGCCTGCGGCGGCCGGGTGATGGATTTCGAGCAGGTGGCCCTTTCGCTGCACCACCCGTCCGATGACCTGCGGCGGGCCCGGGCGGTCTTTGAACTGCTGCCCCAGCGGTGGACCTGGGCCCGCAACCTCACCCGGGACCGCGAGGAGTTCATCCCCCTGGACTGGTTTTACGCCATCAACGAGTACAACGGTCCGGCGGCTGGCAACTGCCAGGAGGAGGCGGTGTTGCAGAGTCTCTGCGAGGTGGTGGAGCGCCACGTCTCGGCCCTGGTGTGGCTGGAGCGCCGCCGCACCCCGGCCATCGACCCGGACAGCGTGGACGACCCGGTGGCCCGCGAGCTGCTCGACAAGTTCAGCGCCGCCGGCATCGAGGTTTACCTCAAGGACTTCACCTGCGACATGGGCATCCCCAGCGTGGGGGCCCTGTGCTGGGACCCGGCCACCTTCCCCCAAAAAAGCGAGATCGTCTACACCGCCGGCACCGCCACCAGCCCGGCTAAGGCCCTTATCCGCGCCCTCACCGAGGTGGCCCAACTGGCCGGCGATTTCGAGACCGGCAGCAACTACCAGGTGAGCGCTCTGCCCAAGTTCACAGATATGGACCAGGCCGCCTACGTGACCGAGGCCGCCGGGGTGGTGGCCCTGGACCAGTTACCCGACCTGGGCTCCGACGACCTGCTGGTCGAGGTCCAGGCCTGCGTGGCCGCCCTGGACCAGCGCGGGCTCAGCGTCTACCACCTGGACGTGACCCACCCGTCCCTCGGCGTGCCGGCGGTCTACGGCATCATCCCCGGCTGCCACTTTGCCAAGCGCACCACCGGCACCGACGTCATCTTCCACGCCAGCAAGCTGGCCAGCCAGCTCGACGACTCCCGCCTGGCCCTGGACGTGCTGGCCGCCATGAGCGAGGCGGCCGGCGACGGGCCGGTGAGCTACTACCTGCCCTTCTTCCGGGCCCTGGCCCTGCTGGAGCAACAGCGCCCCGGCGACGCCCTGGCCGAGCTGGACCTGGCCCTGTCCCTCGACCCTCCGCCCGAGGACGAGGCCTCCATCCACACCCAGCGCGGCGCGGCCCTCAAGGACCTGGAGTGCTACGAGCAGGCCAAGGAGGCCCTGCGCCGGGCGGCCGGTTTCCCCGACCCCCACTGCGAGGTCTTCAACCTGCTGGGCTTTTGCCACTTCATGCTGCAGGAGTATTCCGAGGCCATCGAGGCCTTCAGCCGGGCCATAGAGATCGATCCCGCCCAGGCCATCAACTACGCCAACATCGGCAGTTGCCTGCGCGAGCTGGGCCAGGTGGACCAGGCTTGCCGCATGTACCGCTCGGCCCTGGAACTCGATCCCACCATCGAGTTCGCCCGCGACAACCTAAAGCGCCTGGCCGGCGACTGAGCCGCCGCCCCGCCGCCCCACGCTTTACAGTCCAACACCCAAGTGCTACGGTTATTCTAGTTTTGACTTCACAGGTACTCAGCCATATCGGAGGGGGTAGCCATGTTGGCCATTGACAAGATTGTTGCCAGGGAGATTTTGGACTCCAGGGGTAATCCCACCGTGGAATGCGACGTTTTACTCGAAGACGGTTCACTGGGCACCGCCGCGGTGCCCTCGGGCGCCTCCACCGGGGAACACGAGGCCCTGGAGATGCGCGACGGCGATAAGAGCCGCTACCTGGGCAAGGGCGTACGCAAGGCGGTGATCAACATCGAGGAGACCATCGCGCCCGAGCTGGCCGGCATGGACGGCCTGGACCAGGTGCTCATCGACCAGACCATGTTGGAGCTAGACGGCACCCCCAACAAATCGCGCCTGGGAGCCAACGCCATCCTCGGCGTCTCCATGGCCACCGCCCGGGCCGCGGCCCAGGCCCTGCTGGTTCCCCTGTACCGCTACCTCGGCGGCGCCTACGCCCGCCTGCTGCCCATGCCCATGATGAACATCCTAAACGGCGGGTCCCACGCCCCCAACAACGTCGACATCCAGGAGTTCATGGTGGTGCCGGTGGGGGCCGACACCTTTGCCGAGGCCCTGCGCATGGGCTCGGAGGTCTTCCACCACCTCAAGAAGGTCCTCTCCGGCCGCGGCCTGGTCACCAGCGTGGGCGACGAGGGCGGCTTCGCCCCCAACCTCAAGGACAACGACGAGGCCATCGCGGTGATCCTGGAGGCCATCGAGGCGGCTGGCTACAGCCCGGGCGAAGACGTGGCCCTGGCCCTGGACGCGGCGGCCAGCGAGTTTTACCAGGACGGCAAGTATATCTTCCACAAGTCCGACGGCCGCGAGATGAGCGCCGCCGAGTTGGTGGACCTCTACGCCGACTGGGTGGAGCGCTATCCCCTGGTCTCCATCGAGGACGGCCTGGCCGAGGACGATTGGGCGGGCTGGACCCTGATGAACGACAAGCTCGGCCAGCAGGTGCAGATCGTGGGTGACGACATCTTCGTCACCAACCCCGAGCGCCTGGCCACCGGCATCGAGCAGGGCTGCGCCAATAGCATCCTCATCAAGCTCAACCAGATCGGCACGGTCACCGAGACCCTGGCTTGCATCGACCTGGCCAAGCGCAACGGCTATACCCAGGTGGTGAGCCACCGCTCCGGTGAGACCGAAGACACCTTTATCGCCGACCTGGCCGTGGCCATGAGTACCGGCCAGATCAAGACCGGGTCGCTGTGCCGCAGCGAGCGCATCTGCAAGTACAACCGCCTGCTGCGCATCGAGGAGGAGCTGGAAGAAACCGCCGCCTTTGCCGCACCCTTTACCTCCTAAACCCGGCCGCCGGGGGGCGTCGGGGATAGCCGCCGGAGCGCGTCCGTGTTCGCCAGGGGGCGTTAGGGGCTGCCTGGCCAGGGGGGGCGAGGGGGCTGTTTAGTCGCCGGCCGGGGGGGAGTGCGGCCGTGGGCGGGGGGGTATTCTGCGGGGGGCGGGGATGGAGACCCCGCCGCTTGCCAACCGGCCACAGGAGCCGAGTCTTGAAAGTCATTGCGCCGAGCCACGAGATACTGCTGATGCCCGCGCCGGAGGATATCCTGGCCCTGATCGAGACCGCTGGCCGCACCTGCTACAAGTCCGAGCACCTCGTCAGCCACGACTCGGCGCCCAAGTTCATCAGCCGCATCGTGGCCTCGGGCCACCACAGCGTCATCGAGCACGCCGGCGTCAGCGTGCGCTTCATCTGCGACCGCGGGGTGACCCACGAGTTGGTGCGCCATCGCCTGGCCGCCTACAGCCAGGAGTCCACCCGCTACGCCAACTACTCCCAGGAGCGCTTCGGCAGGCAGATCACCGTTATCCGGCCGCTGTTCTGGCCCCGCTCATCGCCGCAGTACCAGGCCTGGCTGGCGGCCATGGCCGCGGCCGAAAAGGCCTACCTGGAGCTGCTGGAGCTCGGCGCCCGGCCGGAGCAGGCCCGCAGCGTGCTGCCCAACAGCCTCAAGACCGAGATCGTCATGAGCGCCAACCTGCGCGAGTGGCGCCACGTCTTCACCCTGCGCTGCTCCAAGGCGGCCCACCCCCAGATACGCGAGATAACCCTGCCCCTGCTGGAGGAAATGCACCAGCGGGTGCCGGTGCTCTTTGACGACCTGTGGGAAAACTACGCCGGCGACCTGGCCAAGCTGAGGGACCAGATCGCCGCCTGGGACCAGGACTGATCTTGGGGACAGCCGCCGGGGCCGCCTTGCCGGGCCGGCCCCGGACGCCCGCTCTTTCTAATCACTTTACCCCAGACACCGCCGGCTAACCCCGGCGCGGCTGCGGCCGCCCGCCGTTTCAGCGGGCCGGCTGCTCCACGATGGGGGGCGAAGGCGGCAGCAGCCGGGTCTGCCCGGCCGGCTCCGGGGCTGGCGGTAGGGGCTGCAGGGTCCCGGCTTGGGAGCCGGAGCCATAGGGCGAAGATGGCAGCGGCAGGGGCTGCAAGGTGCCGGCCCGGGAGCCGGAGCCGTAGGGTGAGCCGGGCTTGGCCCGGGACGCGGCGGGGGGCTTGGGTTTGCCCTTGACCGGGGCCGAGAAGTACGGCGGTTGGGCCGGGGTGCGCCCCTTTTCCTGGGCCGCGATGTACTCTTGCAGGTAATAACGCCGTTGCCGGGCGGCCCGGCGCAGCTCTTGGCTGTAGGCTGCCTTTTCCACCGCGTTGTAGGCGGCCATGGCCTCGCGGTAGCGCCCTTGGCGGTAGAGCGATTCAGCGTAGCGGTAGGTCTCGTTGGCGTGGCCCATGCCCAGCCAGCGTTCCTCGAAATAGGCGGTGGTGAGGGGATCGGTGCCGGTGCGTCCGCAGCCGGCCGCCAGGGCCAGCCCCAAAAGCAAGAGCACCACCCCAGTTGATTTGCAACCATCCATGTTAATCATATCGGCCCTCCCTGGCCTGGACTTAAGCAGCCCGTGATCTCATGTAAATAGCCTAGCTCGCGCCGGCGGATTTGGCAAGCGCCCCGGCCGGAGGCCTTAGCGCGACCACAGGGTGCAGTGGGTGGTGCCGGCGTAGATGGAGCGGATGAAGCTCATGGTCTCGGGCTTGAAATAGGGGCCGTAGATCACCAGGTGTCCCGGCCAGTTAGCCGGCAGCCGCTCTTCCAGCCAGGTCATGGGCTTGTCGGGGTACATGAAAAGCAGGTCGTAGGAGTCCAGCTCGGCCTGGCGGCAATCGTCCTGGATGAAGTCGGCCCGCTCCAGGCCCAGCTCCCCGGCGGCCCGGCGGCTGATCTGGACCAGCTCGGCGTCGGCCTCGATGCCGGTGGCCCGGGTGAAGAGCGAGCCCACCAGCACCACCCGTCCGTCGCCCGAGCCCAGGTCGGCCAGGTGGCGGTAGGCGGCCAGGTCCATCTGGACGAAAAGGTCGTATACCTCCTCCAGCACCGACCCGGCCCACATGCCCACCCCGGTGACCTTGTACTGGTCGCCCAGCCGGCCGGCCGCCCGCTGCAAGACCCGGCCGATGCGCTGCAGGTCGGGCGGGGGGCTCACGGGGTGCCCAGCAGGCGGTGGTGTTCGATCTTGATGCACAGGTCCTGCACCACGGTGAGCCCGGCCGCGGCGGCCATGGCGGCGGCCTCGTCGTTGCGCACCCCCAACTGCAGCCAAAGGACCTTGGCCCCCACCTCCACCGCCGCCTGGGCGATGGGCGCCACCGCCTCGGGTTTACGGAACACGTCCACCAGGTCGATCTTTTGACCGATGGCCGCCAGGGAGGGATAGGCCTTTTGCCCCAGGATTTCCTCGGCCTTGGGGTGCACCGGGATCACCCGGTACCCCTGCTGCAAGAGGTATTGGGCCACCCGGTGGCTATCACGGTCCGGCTTGGGCGAGAGCCCCACCATGGCGATGGTGGGATCAGAGGCCAGTATTTCCTTTAGCACCTCGGGGGCGGGGTTGTTCGGCGCGCTATCGATCATGGAAAACCTCCCTTTGGGGTGCGGCATTGTATCACGGCCGGGCCGGTGGGGCCAAACGCCGGGCGGCCTCCAGTATCTTCAGGCGCATGGCCAAAAGCCGCTGCTGGCGCGGCCCCAGGGTGCGCCGCAACGAGTCCAGCAGCAGGCGGCCGGCCGGGCCGGAGCCCAGCCAGGGATGGAGCAACAGGGCCGTCTCGGCCGAGGCCGGCGGCCGGCCCAGGGGACAGGTCCCGCAGTCGGGCGACCCCTCGCCCCGGACCTCCTGGCGGCGGCACTCGGCGCAGTCCAGGCCGGGGAAGTCGGCCCGGGCCCGGGCATAGCGTTGCAGCTCGGCCAACTCGTCGGCCTCGGCCCGGCTGAGCCAAGGGGCGCAGAGGGCCGGCAGGAGCGCCTCCAGTACCCCGGCCGGCAGCCGGGCCAACCGCGCCGGCGAGGGCCGCCGCCGTCCGCCGCCTATGACCCCGCGCCAGGCCGGGTGGGCGCGGGCCAGCAGGGCCAGGCACAGCCCGGCCGGACCGGGGTGCTCCCGGGCCAGGGGCTGCCAGGCCACCGGCTCCAGGGGGGTGAGAACCAGGCGCGAAGCTCCGAAACGCAGGGTAAGACGATCATCAAGCGACATGGGCCGATGCTGCCCCAAGGCGGGGCGGCGGTCCAGGGAGACGCCTCGCGGAGTCAGGCATCGCCGGCGGGGCGCAGGTCCTTGATCACCATGTCCAGGGTGCCGGGGCGGAAGGTGGAGGGCTTTAGCTGCAGGGCCAGGTCCAGCTCCTGGCCCACCGGCGGCTGGGGCCGGGACCAGTTGAAGGCGATGGCCGCGGCGCGGTGGCCGTTTTGGGCCAGTTGCAGCTTGAGATGGCGGCCCTTGAGCATGGCCGCCGAGGCCACCCGGGCCCCGCTTACCATGACCAGCGGCTCGGGGTTGCCCTGGCCAAAGGGGGCCAGACGGGACAGGGGCTCCACCAGCGGAGGCTGCAGTTGGGCCAGGCTGGCGGCGGCCTCGATGGCCAGCACCCGCTGGTCCTTGATCTCCTGCAGGCGCTGGGTCGCCGCCTGGTCAAGCCCCCGGGCCAGGGCGGGCAGATCGTCGCTGGCCAGGGTGGCCCCGGCGGCCATGGCGTGGCCGCCGTAGTGGACCAGGATGTCCTGGAGCCCGCCCAGGGCCTTTTGCAAGTGGAAGCCGGCCAAGCTGCGGCCGCTGCCCACGGCGTGGCCGTTTTCCAGGGCAAAGAGCATCACCGGCCGGCCGGTGGCCTCCAGCAGGCGGCTGGCCACGATGCCCAGCACCCCCCGGTGCCAGTCCGGGTGGCCCAGCACGATGCAGGCCCGGTCCTGGGTCCGGGGGTCGTCGGCCAGCAGCTCCAGGGCCTGGTCCAACATGGCCTGCTCCACCTGGCGGCGGGCGCGGTTTAGCTGCTCCAGCCGCCCGGCCAGGGACTCGGCCTCGGCCGGGTTGGCGCAAAGCAGCAGCCGGCAGGCCAGGGCGGCGTGGTCCATGCGGCCGGCGGCGTTGATGCGCGGGGCCAGGCCGAAGCTGACGTCGCGGGCGTCGAGCCCGGGGCGTTGGCGGGCGGTGCGCATCAGGGCGCGCAGCCCCACCCGCCGGCCCTCGGCCAGCACCTTCACCCCCTCGGCCACCATTATCCGGTTGCCGTCAACCAACTCCACCACGTCGGCGCAGGTGCCCAGGGCCACCAGGTCCAGGCTGTGGCGCAGGTTGGGCTCGGTCCGCTGGTGGAAGTGGCCACGCTGCCGCAGCTCGGCCCGTAGGCCGGCGGCCAGGTAAAAGGCCAGGCCCACCCCGGCCAGGTGGGGCGGAAAACGGCACTCGGCCTGGTGGGGGTTGATCACCGCCTCGGCGTCCACCAGGGGCCCCGGCGGCAGGGCGTGGTGGTCGCTGATCACCACCGGCATGCCCAACTGGTGGGCCCGCGCCACCCCGGCCTGGTCGCTGATGCCGCAGTCCACCGTGACCACCAGCTCGGCCCCGGCCGCGGCCAGGCGCTCGGCGGCCGCGGGGTTGAAGCCGTAGCCGTCGGTGACCCGGTGGGGCAGGGACCAGACCACCGGCGCGCCGATCTGGCGCAGGAAGTCCACCATCAGCGCGGTGGCGCTCACCCCGTCGGCGTCGTAGTCGCCGGCCACCCCGATGGTCTTACCCTGCTCGATGGCCGGGGCCAACAGCTCCATGGCCGCCTGCAGGCCGCAGAG
Organism: Desulfarculaceae bacterium; assembly: GCA_027067385.1. Taxonomy (GTDB): domain Bacteria; phylum Desulfobacterota; class Desulfarculia; order Desulfarculales; family Desulfarculaceae; genus JAMOVV01. Next base: position 35,947 of record JAMOVV010000031.1, on the reverse strand, counting down.
GCCCGAGGGATCGGGCAGGTCGCTGAGCCGGGGGTTGATGAAGGCGGCGGCGTCCTCGGGCTGGTGATAGCCGCGCTGGGCCAGGATGGCCGCCACCAGGGGGGGCAGGTCCAGGGCCTGGGCCAGGGCGTCGGTCCCGGGGTGGGGCTCGGCTAATCGCCAGGTTGCAGGGGGGGCGCTGGGTGTCATGGGGCCACTATATAAGGGGCCTGCGCCGAGGTCAAGCGCAACATGTGGGGCTGTCAGCCAGGGATGAGCCTGTGCCCACAAGAGATGCGGACGCCCTGGCGCTTGTAGCGCCCCGCTGGCTTGACTACGCCCGCCTCTCCCTTGTCCCTTCCCGTGGTCGCCCCTGTGCCGCCCCCTGTGCCGCCCCCTGTGTCGCCCCCTGTGTCGCCCCGGCCGCGCGGGTCGGCCGTTTGCTTGGTGGTCTTGGCGCTCCGAGTGCCGCGTGTCGCCCCGGCCGCGCGGGGTGGCCCCCTTGGCCCCTAGTGTCGCCTATAGTGGCGGATGAGGCCGGCCACCACCCCGAGCACCCGCACTTGGTCGTGGCGCAGGATGATGGGCTCCATCTGCTCGTTGGCCGGCTGCAGGCGGATGTGGTCGCGCTCCACGTAAAGCTTCTTCAGGGTGACGTCGGTCTCGTTGATCACCGCCACCACCATCTCGCCGTTGGCCGGGGTGAGGCGTTCCTCCACTACAATGACGTCGCCGGGGCGGATGTGCTCGTCGATCATGGAGGTGCCACGCACCTGCAGGGCAAAGGTGCGGAAGCGCCCCAGCATGTCCTGGGGGATGGAAACGGTGCGCTCCTGGGCCACGGCCTCCACCGGCTCGCCGGCGGCCACCACCCCCAGTAGGGGGACCTCCACCTCCTGCAGGTCGATCTCCACGCATCCCAGGTCACTCAAGGTCTCGATCTTCATCACGGTGCTTCCTCCACCCCTCGCAGGTCCTTGGGCCTGGCGACCCGTTCGCCCCCCGTTCGCCCCTTACCCTTCGCCTACGGCAACTATTGTATAGGGGACACTCGTATAGGATATTGGGGGATGGCAGGCATGTCAAGTTGAAATTTCGGGGCTTTACCACCCTGGCCGCTGCTGCTATCATTTCCGCATGATCGTCGACGCGCACACCCATATCTTCCCGCCGGAGGTCCTGGAGCAGCGTGAGCGCTTTTGGGACGGTGAGCCGGCCTTCGCCGCCATCTACCGCGACCCGGCCGCCCGCATGGTCACGGCCGAGGGGCTGGTGGAGGCCATGGACCAGGACGGGGTGGACGTGTCCTGGGCCCTGGGTTTTCCCTGGGTCCAGGAGTCCCACGCCCGGCTGCACAACGACTACCTGGCCGGTGCGCAGGAGGCCTCCGGCGGCCGTTTGCGCTGCCTGGCCTGCGTGCACCCGCCGGCCGACTGGGCCCTGGCCGAGGCCGAGCGGGCCCTGGGGATGGGGGTGAAGGGCTTGGGCGAGCTGGCCTTTTACGACAGCGACCTGGAGGTAACCTCCCTGGCCCCGCTCTGCGACCTCTGCGCCGAGGCCGGCGTCCCCCTGCTGCTGCACACCAACGAGCCGGTGGGCCACCGCTATCCCGGCAAGTCGCCCATGACCCTGGCGTCGCTCTACCGGCTGATCCGCAACCATCCCCAGACCAAGCTGGTGCTGGCCCACATGGCCGGCGGGCTCTTTTTCTACGCCCTGCTCAAGAAAGAGGTGGGCCAGGCCCTGGCCAACGTGTGGATCGACACCGCGGCCGCGCCCTTTCTCTACCGGCCGCGGGCCTACGGACTGGCGGTGGAGCTGCTGGGCGCGGACAAGGTGCTCTTGGGCTCGGACTATCCCTTGCTCAAGGTGAGCCGCTATCGCCGCGAGCTGGCCAGCCCGGAGGCCGGCCTGGATCCGGACAGCCTGGCCCTGGTCATGGGAGAGGCCGCCCAGGGGCTCATCCCCTAGCCATGGACCGCGTCGTCGTACTGCACGCGGCCGATCTGCATCTGGGCGGTTCGGTGGCCGTGCCCGATCCGGCCGTGGCTCGGGTGGCGGCCGGGGCCCGGGCCGAGTCGCTGGAGCGCATGGTGGCCCTCTCGGCCGAGCGCGGGGTGGGGATGGTGCTGCTGGCCGGCGATGTGTTCGACGATCCCCATCCCCCCCTGGCCGCCCGCCTGGCCCTGGAGAAGGCCCTGGCCGCTTGGCGCGACATGGGGGCGCGGGTCTTCATCGCCCCGGGCAACCACGATCCCTTTACGCCCGATTCGGTCTGGGCCGCCTGGCCCGAGGACCCCAACCTGCACATCTTCACGCCCGAGCCCCGGGGCGTGGCCCTGGGTGACGCGGGGCTGTGGGTGGCCGGGGTGGCCCATGCCCACGACCGGGTGAGCCGGGATTTGTCGGCGGGTCTGCCCGGGCCGCCGGAGGGACTCACCGGGCTGGCCGTGCTGCACTGCGCCCTGGCCGCCGCCGGGGGGGCCAAGCGCCACGAGCCCTATGCCCCGGCCGAGTTGTCGGGCCTGTTGGCCGCGCCCTTTGCCTACTGGGCCCTGGGCCATGTGCACCGCGCCCAACCGGCGGCGACCGCGCCCTTGGTGGTCTATGCCGGTACGCCCCAGGGGGCCCACTGGGCCGAGCCCGGCCCGCGCGGGGTCTACCTGGCCAAGGTCAGCGGCGCGTCGGTCACCGCCGAGTTCCACCCCCTGGCACCGGTGGTTTTCCAGGACCTGGCCTTGGACGATCTGCACCAGGCGGCCACCTTGTCGGATTTGGTCCAGCGGGTGCGGCAGGCTTACCACCCGGCCGACGGGGCCTGGGATTTCCAGCGCTGCCTGCGCCTGCGCCTGGCCGGCCCCTGCCCCCTGGCCCGGCAGCTATGGGACGAAGACCCCGGGGCCCTGGCCGAGACCCTCAAGCCGGAGCTGGCCGCCGCCGGCCTGGTGCTGGAGCTGGAGGGCCTCTACCCCGCCCTGGAGCCGGCTGAGCTGGCCGGGCGCGACGACGTGTTGGGACGCTTGTTGCGCCTCATCGACCAGGCCGGCGAGGACGACGAGTTGCTGGTCGAGCTGGGTGACAAGCTGGCCCGGGACCTGCACCCTCTCAACCGCGGCGCCGATCCCGCGGAGCGGGCCGCCCACCTGCGGGGCCTGCTGGCCGCGGTGCGCTCGCTGGCCCTGCGCGACCTGGCCGGGGAGGCCCAACCGTGAGGCTCCAACGGCTGGTGGTCGGGGCCTTTGGCACCCTGCGGCCGGGGCTCAGCCTGGAGTTCGGGCCCGGCCTCAACGTGCTGGCCGCCCCCAACGAGGCGGGCAAGTCCACCCTGGCCGAGCTGATCACCGGCCTGCTCTACGGCTTTGGCCGGCGCGTCGGCGGGGTGCATCCCTATGAGCCCTGGCAGGGCGGCGGCGAGCCGGGCGGCGAGCTGGTCTACCGCCTGGACAACGGCCGGGAGTTCACCTTGCGTCGCCACCTGGCCCGGCGCGGCGAGCGGTTGTCGCTCACCGACCAGGACGGCCGTGAGGTGGCTCTGGGCAAGGCCCAGCCCGGCCAGGTACACCTGGGGTGCGGCCGGGGGGTGTTTCTCACTGTGGCCCGCATGGACCTGGACGACCTGCGCGAGGCCTTTGGCGGCGCGCCGGGCAAGGAGCGCCAGGAGAGCGAGAGCCAACTGCTCGGGTTCTTCTACCAGGAGGCGGCCACCATGGGCCAGACAGCCAACCCGGTGGAGGTGATCGCCGCCTGGCGCAGCGGGCGCAGCGCCCTTTACAGCCGCGACCGCCGCTCCGGCAAGACCGACCGCGAGCTGGTGGAGCAGATCGAGGCCGCCCGCCAGGAACTTGCCCAAGCCAGGCAGCGCCAGGAGCAGGCGGCCGAGGTGCAAACCCAGCTCCAGGCGGCCGAGGTCGAGGCCCGGGAACTGGCCGGCCGTCGCAGGCAGGCCGAGCAGCAGCAGCGCCAGGCCCAAAAGCGCCTGCAACAGGCGGCCGATGCCGCCCGCCTGGCGGAAATTCAGGCCGAGATCGACAAGCTCACCGCCGCCGGCCTGGCCGACGAGGCCACCCACCAGCAGGCCTTGCAAATGGCCCAGGATATCCAGGCGGCCGAGCAGGCGGCACGCCGGGCCGAGGAGCAGTCGCGCCAGGCGGCCCAGCGGGTGGAGCAACTGGCCGGCGGCCGTACCCTGGCCGAGATGGAAGGCGCCCTGGACCAGCTCAACTATCGCTGGGCCGAGCTGCAGACCCGCCGGGCCGACCTGCAGCGCCGGCAAAGCCAGGAGCGGCAAGAGGCCCGTGAGCTGCAAGAGCGCTGGCAGGTCCCGCTGGAGACCCTGGCCGCCCTGGATATGGACCGGGTTCTGCGCCTGCGGCAGGTCACGGACGAGCTGGCCGCGGCGCGCCAAAAATTCAACCAGGCGGCCAGCCGCCTGCCGCGGCGCTCCGATGCCTTTGCCGCGACTCATGACGTCATCGACGCCGTGGCCATGATCGCCTCCGGGGTGCTGCTGGTGCTATGGAGCGCCATGACCACGGTGGGGTGGTGGCCGGCCGTGGTCGGCGGGGGCCTGGGCCTGTGGGGGGTGGTCATACTGGCCCGCCGGCTTATGAATGATCGGGGGAGGAGCCGGGCGCTGGTGGCGCGGCACCAGGAGCTCGGCCAAGAGGTGGCCCGCTTGCAAGAGGAAAGGGCGGCGCTACGGCGGGATGTGGCCGGGCTGCCGGACGCAGTCGATGTGCCGGCCTTGTCGGCGGCCCGGGCCTCGGCCTCGGCCCTGCTGGCCCGGCGGGCTGAGCGAGAGCGTGACGCGGCCGAGGTCGAGGCCCGGCTGGCGGGCCTGCTGGCTGACCTGCGCGCTTGGGGCTATGACGGCGGTGGGGAGATTGACGCGGCCTTGTCCCTGGCCCGCCAGCGCTGCCGGGAGGCAGCGGCCGCCTGGCGGGAGCGCGACCAGGGCGCCGCCCTGGCTGAGGACCAGCGGCGTCGCCTGGAGCGCAGCCGGGCCGAGCTGGACCGGCTGCTGGCCAGCCGCGGCCTGGCCGACCTGGATGCCCTGGCCCAGGCCCGCCGGCGGCACCGCCAGGTGGGCGAGTTGCGGGCCATGGCCGGCGAGATCGCCTCACGCCTGGGCCAGAGCGACGAAAGCGCCGGGCTGAGCCTGGACCAGGCCGAGGCCGAGTTGGCGGCGGCCCGGGCCGGCCTGGAGCAGGTGGGCCGGGCCATACGCGACCTGGAGGGCCGGCGGGGGGAGCTGCGCACCACCTTGGGTCACCTGCTGGCCGGCCAGGGGGTGGCCGAGGCCCAGGCCCGGCTGGAGCGCCTGGAGCAGCGCCGCCGCCGCCTGGCCCAGCGGCACGACACCCTGCTGCTGGCCGAGGAGTTGTTGAACCGGGCCATGGATCACTACCGCCTGGAGGCCCAGCCCAACCTGCTCCAGCGGGCCGCGGGCTACCTGGAGCAGGCCACCCGGGGCAGCTACACCTGGCTGGGGTCGGACTTGTTCAACCCCCAGCCCAAGAAGAAGCCCGGGATCAAGGCGCGCCGCAAGCGGGGCGAGATCGACCGGGACGCCGCCAGGCTCTCCCGCGGCACCCGTGACCAGTTGTATCTCTGCCTGCGGCTGGCCCTGGCCGACGAGGTGAGCCAGGGCCGGGAGCGCTTGCCGCTGATCCTGGACGACCCCCTGGTCAACTTTGACGACCAGCGCCTGGAGGGGGCCCTGTCCCTCTTGGCCGAGGTGGCCCGGCGGCGGCAGGTGGTGCTGTTGACCTGCCACCAGGGCGTGGCCCAGCGGGTATTGGGGCTGGGCTCGGCGGTGGGATTGCGTTTGGAATAAACTTGGGGGTTGCCACATGAGCCATCGGAGCATGCCACGGGATACGGTGCCCACCCTGGCCGAGGAGTTGGAGCGGCACGAGCGTTACTTGTCGCGTCACCGCGGGCGCAAGTTCGTGGGCTTGGCCAACCACAGCCTGCCCCGTTTGGACCTGGCCACCTTGGGCCTGCGCGGGTTGATGCTGCTGGCGGGGGGGCCCAACGTGGGCAAGACGGCCCTGGGGGTCCAGTTGGGGGTGGACGTGGTGCGCCACAACCCGGACGCCTGTTTCCTGTTCCTGTCCTTGGAGATGCCGCGCCAGTCCATCGCGGCCCGCATCATCTGCAACCTGGGCAAGGTGGAGTGGCGCACCCTGGTCTCGGCCTCCGAGGCGGGGGTGGGCGAGGAAGGCACCCAGGTCTACCAGGAAGGCGAGTTGGAGGCCATCGCCCAGGCCAGGCAAACCCTGGCCGAGCTGGGCCGGCGTATCCTGATCCTGGACGAGCAGAATTTCCCGCGCCCCACGGTGGAGGAAGTGGTGGCCCAAATGGAGGTGCTCAAGGCGCGCACCGGGGCCACCCGGGGTTTCATCCTGGTGGACTACCTGCAGGTGCTGCCCATCCCGCGGGAGGACCAAAAGAACTTCGGGGTGGCCAGCGACGTGGAGGCCGACCGCTGGCGCATCGGCGCCATGAAGCGGCTGCGCGATATCACCGAGGACGCGGTGATGGTCATCTCCGAGGCCCGCAAGCCGGCTCCCGGCGAGCGCTGGGCCGCCTCCATGGAGGATGTGGAGGGCTCGGAGCGCAACGCCTATACCCCGGACATGGTTTTTCTCATGCAGCCGCTGACCCAGGACGAGATGGTCCGCCAGTGGCGGGGCTCGCCGGACCAGGCGGCCAAGGAGATGAACCAGATGGGGGTGGTGTTTTTGCGCCTGGCCATAGCCAAGGGGCGCGACGGGGTGAACCACGATACCCTGGAACTCACCTATTGGCACCGCCAATCGCGCTTTGTCGGGGGGTTCCGTTCGTTGTGACCCCGGGCTGGCCTGCGGGGGCTGGGGTTGCAGGGCCGGGGTAGCCGGGGCGGGGCAGGGCCGAGGGTGAGTAGCGAGGGTTGCGGGGCCGGGAGTCACGGGGCCGCAGCAGCGGGCCGGGTTGCCGGGGGCGGGAATGCCGGGGGCGATTGAGCTCGGCCGCCGGCCTCAGGCCTGTGGCCTAGTGTCTTCCATCACCAGGCGCTGGCCGTAGATCATGCCCATGGCCTCGCCGCTGGGCAGGCATACCAGGGTGACGCTTTGGCCAGCGCCGATGCGGGCAAAGATATAGCGCGCCGTCACCACTCCCAAGGCCCCGGTCTTGTCCGGCCGCTGGGGGCCGCGGCCGGCCTGGTTGAGTTCAAAGGCCTCGGTCACCTGCAGGACCAATACCGGCTTGGTGAACTTGCTGCGGTTGATATCGGCGCGCACCACCGCCTGTTTCTTAAGCACCTGCCCGCTGAGCACCAGGGGTTTCTTGGCGCTGCCCAGCCACAGGTTGCGCGCGCACAAGGCGGCCGCGGCCGCGGCGGCCAGCCACAGGATAACCGCCGGCACCAGGGCGTCTTCCAGCAGCAGGTACATCAGCACCCCGGCGATGAGGGCGATCAGCCCAAAGCCCAGGGCGGTCAGGGCCGCCCGACGATAGGTGCGGGCATAGACCGGACGGAACTCCTGGTATATGGCGGCCCAGTCGGGCATGGCGTCTCTCGTAAAAGAAAAAGGGGGGACGCGCCCCCCTTGCGTAAAGCTCAGCGCGGGCTAGTAGATCGCATCGAACTTGCAATTTTCCAGGCAGGTCTTGCACTCGATGCACTTGTCGCGGTGGATCACCGCCACTTCCTTTTTCTGCCAGGTGATGGCCTGGACCGGGCAGTTCTTGGCGCACAGGCCGCACTTCTTGCACTTGTCCGGGTCCACCTGGAACTCCAGCAGGGCGGCGCAGCCCTTGGCCGGGCATTTCTTGTCGTAGATGTGGGCCTCGTACTCATCGCGGAAGTAGCGCAGGGTACTGAGCACCGGGTTGGGCCCGGTCTGACCCAGGCCACAAAGGGCCGACTCCTTGATCATCTCGGCCAGCTCTTCCAGGGTCTCGATGTCGCCGTCCTCGCCGTTACCCTCGGTGATTTTCTCCAGGATTTGCAGCATGCGGCGGGTGCCTTCCCGGCAGGGGGTGCACTTGCCGCAGGATTCCTCTTGCACGAAGTCCATGAAGAAGCGAGCCATGTCCACCATGCAGGTGGAGTCGTCCATGACGATCATGCCGCCGGATCCCATGATGGCTCCCACCTTGGCGATTTCCTCGTAGTCGCAGGGCAGGTCGATATGCTCGGCCGGCACGCAGCCGCCCGAGGGACCGCCGAGCTGCACCGCCTTGAACTTGCGATGCTTCTTGGGCATGCCGCCGCCGATGTCGTAGATGATGGTCTTGAGCGGGGTGCCCATGGGCACCTCCACCAGGCCGATGTTGTTCACGTGGCCGGTGAGGGCGAAGACCTTGGTGCCCTTGGAGGTCTCGGTTCCGATGGAGGCGTACCAGGCGCCGCCCTTAGTGATGATCTGGGGCACGTTGGCCCAGGTCTCCACGTTGTTGAGCACGGTGGGCTTGTTCCACAGGCCGGCCACCGCCGGGAAGGGCGGGCGGGGCCGCGGCATGCCGCGCTTGCCCTCGATGGAGCGCATCAGGGCGGTCTCCTCGCCGCAGACAAAAGCGCCGGCCCCTTGGTAGATGCTCAGGTCGAAGCTGAAGCCGGTGCCCAGGATGTCCTGGCCCAGCAGGCCGTATTCGCGGGCCTGGTCGATGGCCAACTGCAGCCGGTTGACGGCCAGGGGATACTCGGCGCGGCAGTAGACATAGCCGGCGTTGGCCCCGATGGCCTTGGCCGCGATGGTCATGCCCTCCACCACCGAGTGGGGGTCGGCCTCCAGGATGGAGCGGTCCATGAAGGCGCCGGGGTCGCCCTCGTCGGCGTTGCAGAGTACGAACTTTTCCTGCCCCGGGGTCTTCTGGCAAAACTGCCACTTGAGCCCGGTGGGGAAGCCGGCCCCGCCGCGCCCCCGCAGGCCCGAGGTTTTCACTTCTTCGATGATATCGTCGGGGGTCATCTCACCCAGGGCCTTGGCCAGGCCGGTGTAGCCATCACGGGCGATGTACTCGTCGATGGACTCGGCGTCGATGAGGCCGCGGTTGCGCAGGGCGATGAGCTGCTGGTTGGCGAAGAAGGGTATCTCCATCATAAGGGGGATGAACTGCTTGCTCTTGGGATCCTTAAACAGCAGCTTCTCCACCGGCTGGCCTTCGATGAGGTGTTCCTGCACCAGTTGGGGGACGTGCTTGGTCTCCAGGTTCACGTAGAAGGTGCCCTCGGGGTAGACCACCATCACCGGGCCCATGGCGCAGAAGCCGTTACAGCCGGTCTCCACCACCGACACCCTATCGGCCAGCCCCTTGGCGGCGATCTCGTCGCGCAGGGCGTCGCGCACCGTCTGGCTGCCGGCCGCGTGGCAGCCGGTACCGCCGCAGATCAAGAGATGCTTGTGTCCCTTGATGTCCACCGGCTCTTGGCCGCTGCGCAGTTGGAAGGTTGACGAGGCCCGTTGTTTAATTTGGGCAAGGTCGCTAATGCTCAACTTGGCCATCAGAGAGTCTCCTTGCGATATATCAATGCCGGCGCGCCTTACTGGTACTGCTCGACCAGGTCCACGATCTTGTCGGCCATGACTTTACGATGGTTGTCTTCGTCAACCACCACCACCGGGGCCACGCCGCAGGCTCCCAGGCAGCGGACCTGCTCCAGGGTGAAGCGGCGGTCTTCGGTGGTGGTGTCCACCGGTACGTCCAGGTGGCGCTCCAGGCGTTCCAGCACCTCCTTGCCCCCGCGCACGTAGCAGGCGGTGCCCATGCACACCCGGATGACGTGGCGGCCGCGAGGCTTCATGGAGAAGAACGAATAGAAGGTGGTGACGCCGTAGACGTCGTGACCGGGGACCCCCAGTTTTTCGGCGATGCGCTCCTGCACCGCGATCGGCAGGTAGCCCACCACCTCCTGCACCTGTTGCAACACCGGGATCAAGGCGCCGGCCTTGCCCCGGTTGGCGGCGCAGATTTTATCGATCTTTTTGACCATCTGGGGGGTGACATCATCGGGCATGGCACTAGGCGTGAGCTTGCGGGCCAGGGACATCGTCAGCTCCTTGGTGTGGAAAAAACACAGGCTGGCCGGCGCGCACCAAACACGTCGCACCGGTTAACCTTTGTGCTTCTATCACAGGCCACCAACTGTATCAAGAATTTTCAATAGATGAGCCCGGGGCCGGGGTTGCGGGCCGGGGGCTAGCAAACCAGGGCGGCCATCACCACCAGCACCACGGTCTCGCTCAGCTCGATGGTGGCGCCCAGGGTGTCGCCGGTGACCCCGCCGAGGCGCCGCCGGAACCAGGCCCCCAGCCCGGTCACCAGGGCCACCACGGCCAAGACGGACCACAGGCCGGGCACCCCGGCGGCCAGGCCGGCGGCGGCGATGGCGCAGGCGGCCGCGGCGATACCCGGCCAGGGGGAGGTGGCCTGGGCCACCGCCGCGCCGAGCCCCTGGTCCACCCGGGCGGCGGGCAGCAGCACCGAGAGCATGGCCGCCGCCGCCCGCCCCAACGCCGGCGCGGCCACCAGGGCCCCGGCCAGAGCGGGCCAGGGCAGGCAGGCCAGGGCCGCGAACTTCACCAGGTACACGGTGATCATGGCCGCCACCCCGAAGCTGCCCAAGCGGGTGTCCTTCATGATGGCCAGGGTCTGCTGGCGGTCGCTGAAATAGACCAGGGCGTCGGCGCTGTCGGCCAGGCCGTCGGCGTGCAAAAAGCGGGTGAGCCCCTCCCAGGTGGCCAGCAGTAACCCGGCGGCCACCAGCGGCGGCAGCCAGGCCCAGAGCCCCCAGGCCCAGAGCGCCAGGACCGCGCCCAGCAGCGCCCCCACCAGGCCGTAGAACCCGCGGCTGGCGGCCAGCTCGGCCGGCTCGCCCCGGATGTCCGAGCGCACCGTGACCACGGTGAGAAGCTGCAGGGCCAGTAAAAAGGCGCGCAAGGCTTGCCTACTCCTTGCCGGATACCCCGGCTGATTCAAAGGTGGCCATCTCGTTGTAGATGGCCACCGCCGCCCGCACCAGGTTCACCGCCAACATGCCGCCGGTGCCCTCGCCCAGGCGCATGCCCATGTCCAGCAGGGGGTCCAGGCCCAGCAGGTCCAGCAGAGCCTGGTGGCCTATCTCCACCGAGCGGTGGCCGCCCAGCAGGTAGTCCTTGGCCGCCGGGCACAGGGCCGCGGCCAGGGCCGCACCCACGGTGGAGATGAAGCCGTCGAGCATCACCGGCACCCCGGCCCCGGCCGCGCCCAGCACGTAGCCGCAGATGGCCGCGATCTCCAACCCGCCCAAGGCGGCCAAGAGCTCCAGGGGGTCATCGGCCGAGACCGGGTTGGCCGCCAAGGCCTTTTGGATCATGGCGGTCTTGTTGGCCAGGCCGGGGTCGTCGAGCCCGGCGCCGCGCCCGGTGACCTGGGCCGGGTCCCGGCCGGTGAGCACGCTGGTGAGGCAGGCGCTGGCCGTGGTGTTGCCGATGCCCATCTCGCCGGGCACCAACAGGTCGCAGCCTCCGGCGATGAGCTCGGCGGCGGTCTCGGCCCCCACCAGCACGGCGGCCACCGCCTGGTCTTGGGTCATGGCCGGTCCCAGGGTTAGGTTGGCCGTGCCCCGGGCCACCTTGGCCTTTTTGAGACCGGGCGCGTCGTCAAAGTCGCAGTCCACGCCCACGTCCACCACCCGCACCTCGGCCCCCACCTGGCGGGCCAGCACGTTGATGCCCGCGCCGCCGGCCAGGAAGTTGAGCACCATCTGGGCGGTGACCTCGCGGGGGTAGGGGCTCACTCCCGCCTCGGTGACCCCGTGGTCGGCGGCGAACACGGCCACCGCGGGACGGGGCTGCGCGAGCTGGTCCGAGCCCCGGATCACGGCCAGGCGCAGGGCCAGCTCCTCCAGACGGCCCAGGGCGCCCAGCGGCTTGGTGAGGTTGTCGATGTGGGCCTGGGCCGCCTGGGCCACGCTGGAGTCCGGGGGAGTGATCTTGGCGATGAGTGCTTCAACAGGCTGCATCAAAAGTTCCTTTCAAACGTCTTTAGCGGGGGACTTGAGCGCCAGCGGCAGGCCGGCGGCCACCAGGATTACCTCGTCGCAGGCCGCGGCCATCTGCTGGTTGAGCCATCCGGCCAAGTCGCGAAAGCGGCGCGACAGCCCGTCGCCGGGCACGATGCCCATGCCCACCTCGTTGGCCACCAGGATCACCCGGCCGGCCAACCGCGGCACCAGGCCGGCCAGCTCGGCGCAGCGCCCGGCCACCGCCGCGTCGTCGAGCCCGGCCATGAGCAGCAGGTTGGTCAGCCACAGGGTGAGGCAGTCCACCAGGAGTACCGCGTCCTCACCGTCGGCCCGCTTCAGGGCGGCGGCCAGCTCCAGCGGCTCTTCCACCGTGGACCACAACTCCCCCCGCACCGCCTGGTGCCGGGCGATGCGCCGGGCCATCTCGTCGTCGCCGGCGGTGGCCGTGGCCAGGTAGACGTGGCGGCCGGGCCAGGACTCGGCCCGGGCCTGGGCCCGGCGGCTCTTGCCGCTCTTGGCCCCGCCGAGGATCAGTACGCTCTGGACCATGGCGTCCTCAATAAAAAACGGCCCACCGGAGGGGGCCGCAACACGCGGCGCCACCCCGTTCCCTCGCTCGGGTATGGTCGTCAGGGGCGTCGCAACGGTCTTCTGGCTCGCGTCAGCCTACTGGCCGGGCCTTCCCGCACCTTGATGCCGGGCCGGCGGAGGTTCTCTCCTGGTGCGGCCCGGGTGCAGTGGTTTTCCCGGCGGTCGTTACGCTCACAGCTGCGGGGCAGCGCCGGAGTTACACCGGCTTCCCGTTGGCGGCGCTGGTTTGTATGTCGCATGTCTAACCCATCGCGGCCGCTTTGGCAAGCGCCGCATGCACCCCGCGGCGTCGCGTTGTGCTTGCCGAGCTCGTCGACCTGCAAGCGCACCGTCCCAGGGCCGAGCCAGGCGGATAAAAAACAGACCCGACCAGCCGGCCGGGTCCGCATCAGGCGAAAAGCCGCGGGCAGGGGCAATGCCATCCCCTGCCCGCGCGGCAAGTTTTTGGTTGGGTTTTAGTCCACCACCGGGCGCGGCAGCAGGCCGGCGCCCTCGATGATCTCTTTGGCCCGGTGCTCCCACTCGATGGCCATGACGTGCACCCCGGCCACGCCCTCGATCTCCTTCATCTCCTGGATCTGCTCGATGGCGATCTTGATGCCCTCGGCCGCCTGCTGTTTCTTGTCCACACCGCTGAGGCGCTTGATCAGCTCCTCGGGCACGTCCATGCCCGGCACGAACTTGGCCATGTACTTGGCCATACCCACGCTCTTGAGCGGGGTGATGCCGGCCAGCAGGTAGACCTTCTCGTGCAGGCCGCGGTCCACCGCCTGCTTCATGTACTCACGGAACTTGGCCATGTTGTAGATGCACTGGGTCTGGATGAAGTCCACCCCGGCGGCGATCTTCTTGGCCAGGCGGGTGACCCGGAAGCTGAAGGGGTCGGCAAAGGGATTGGCCGCCGCGCCGATGAAGATGGCCGGCGCGCCGTCGAGCTCCTTGTCGTTGAGGAAGACCTTTTCGTCGCGCATCTTCTTCATCATGGCGATGAGCTGCATGGAGTCCAGGTCGAAGACGTTCTTGCCCTCGGGGTGGTCGCCGAAGCGCTGGTGGTCGCCCGAGAGGCACAGCACGTTTTTGCATCCCAGGGCGGTGGCCCCCAACAGGTCGGACTGCAGGGCAATGCGGTTGCGGTCGCGGCAGACCATCTGCAGGTTGGGCTCCAGGCCCTCGTCGATGAGTATCTTGCAGGCGGCCACCGAGGACATGCGCACCACGGCGGTCTGGTTGTCGGTGATGTTGACCGACTCCACGATGCCCTTGAGGAAGGAGGCCTTGTGCTTGACTTCTTCCACGTTGTTGCCCCGGGGCGGGCCCAACTCGCCGGTGACCGCGAAGTGGCCGGCCTCCAGCACTTTTTCCAGGTTGCTACCGGCTTTCATTGCTTCAAGTCCTCCCTGATCCGAACCCGAGGTCCGCCGTCACGCGAAGTGAGCCAGTTCTTGGTGGGCCATACCTTTTCCAGTTCCTCGGCCCGGCCCATCTTTGCCATCTTTTCCACGATGAGGTGCCAGACGCAGTCCACGTCGGGGCTGATCTCGCATTTGCCGCTGGCCGACCCGCCGCAAGGACCGTTCATCAGGCTCTTGGAGCAGCGGGCGATGGGACACAGGCCGCCGAAGTGGTGGACCAGGCAGTTACCGCAGGACTGGCAGCGCTCGGCCCAGACGCCGTGCTCCAGGGCCCCGCCGATGAAGGTGGTGTTGATGCCCGGAAAGACGCGGACATCGGGGTAGCGTTCGCTGAGGAACTGGGGTCCCACGCCGCAGGCGATGGAGACGATGGCGTCATAGTCGCCGGCCACGTCGGCCAATTCCTCAATGTACTCCGGGTCGCACTGGCGCTCCAGGGTGCGCTCTTCCACCGCGCCGGGCCGGCCGGCCTTCTTGCGGGCGATGCGCAGGGTGGTGGCCAGGATGCCCACTTCTTTTTCACCGCCCACGTTGCAGACCGTGACGCAGCCGCGGCATCCCAGGACCAATACCCGCTCGCGGCCCTCGATCATTTCCAGGATTTCTTCCAAAGGCTTGGTGTCGCCGATAATCATATCAAGTACCTCGTTGGCCTCAGGCCGCTTGGGCCTTGGGCACCGGGGAGGGGCCCAGTTCCTGAATCCGCTGGTAGAACTCGTTGGCCACCTGGGCGAAGCGGGGGCCTTCGGCGGAGCTCATGTTGTACATCTCGATGCGCTCGGGCTCCAGCCCAAGGCTCTCCAGCACCTTCTTGACGTATTCCACCTTGCGCCGGGCCTTGAGGTTGCCGGTGAGGAAGTGGCAGTCGCCTTCCATGCACCCGGCCACGTAGACGCCGTCAAGGCCGTCTTCAAAGGCCCGCAGCAGGTGAAGGATGTCCACCCGCCCCGAGCAGGGGAGCTGGATCACCTTGATATTGGTGGGGTACTGCAGTCTCATCGAACCTGCCAGGTCCGCGGCTGAGTACGCTCAGTACTGGCAGCAATAGGCCAGAATGTTCGGTTCGAAATCGCTCACGGGACTTCCTCCTTAATTGACCGCCGCCCGTTCCTTGGCCAGGATCTGGGCGTCGGTGAAATGCTGCAGGGTGATAGCCTTGCCGGGGCATTCGGCGGCGCAGGCGCCGCAGCCGTAGCAGGAGGCCACCTCGATCACTGCCTTGCCGTCAACGATCTTGGGTACGTTGTAGGGGCAGGTGCGCACACAGGTCAGGCATACCGAGCACTTGTCCGGGTTCACCGTGGCCACCACGCCGCCGACCCGGATGACGTTTTTGGCCAGCACGGTCATGGCCCGCCCCACCGCCGCGTCGGCCTGGGCGATGGCCTCGTCCAGGGGCTTGGGGAAGTGGGCCAGGCCGGCCAGGTAGAGCCCCTCGGAGGCGAAGTCCACCGGCCGCAGCTTCATGTGGGCCTCCAGGAAGAAACCCTCGGCGTTGAGCGGGGTCTTGAAGGCCTCGGCCAGGGTGGTGACGTTGTTGGGCTCGATGGCCGCGGCCAGCACCAGCCGGTCGACGGTGAAGCTCACCTCGCGGCCCAGCACATGGTCCTTGGCGATGATGGTCAACTGGTCGCCGTCGACGGCCACCTGGGGCTTTTGGTCCACCTCGTAGCGGATAAACAGCACCCCCAGCTCGCGGGCCTTCTTGTAGAGGTCCTCGCGCACGCCGTAGGTGCGGATGTCGCGGTAGAGGATGAAGACCTGGGCCTCGGGGTTGGTCTCCTTGATCTTGATGGCGCTTTCCACCGAGTGGGTGCAGCACAGGCGGCTGCAGTAGGGCCGCTCGGGCTCGCGGCTGCCCACGCACTGGATGAAGGCCACCGCGTCCCATTTCTTGGGCGCCTCGGGGTTGCCGCGCAGCTCGGCGTCGAGCTCCAGGGCGGTGGAGACCGCGTCGTGCTCGCCGTAGAGATACTCCGACGGGCGGGTCTCGTGGCCGCCGGTGGCCATGACGACCACGCCGTGCTCGATGACCGTCTCGGTGCCGTCGTCACCCTTGATGGTGCTGACGAAGTTGCCCACAAAGCCGGTGGCGTCCACCAACTCGCTGTTCAGGTACAAGGTGATGTCCTTGTGGCCCCGGACCCTGGCGATGAGCTCCTCCAGGTAGGGGGCCACCGGCTCGCCCTTCCAGGTGGCCAGCAGTTGGTTGGCGTTGCCGCCGAGGGTGTCGGTCTTTTCCACCAGGTGCACCGGGTAGCCGGCCTCGGCCAGGCTCAGGGCGGCGTTCATGCCGGCCACCCCGCCGCCCACCACCACGGCGCTCTTGGTGAGGCTCAGGTCGACCTGGTGCAGCGGCTCGATGAGGGCCGCCTTGGCCACGGCCATGCGCACCAGGTCCTTGGCCTTGGCGGTGGCCTTTTCGGGCTCCTTTTGGTGGACCCAGGAGTCCTGGTCGCGGATGTTGGCCATCTCGAAGAGGTACTTGTTGAGCCCGGCCTCGCGGATGGTCTCCTGGAACAGGGGCTCGTGGGTGCGCGGGCTGCAGGAGGCCACGATCACCCGGTTGAGGTCGTTGTCTATGATGGCCTGCTTGATCTTGGCCTGGGTGTCCTGGGAACAGGTGAAGAGGTTTTCATCCACAAAGGTGACGTAGGGCAGGGTGGCCGCGTAGTCGCGCACCCCCGGCACGTCCACCACCCCGCCGATGTTGATGCCGCAGTTGCAGACGAACACGCCGATGCGCGGCTCCTGGCCGCTGACGTCCTTCTCCACCGGGTACTGCACCTCGCGGGTGAGGGTGCCGCGCACCTCGGCCAGGCCGATGGAACTGGCGCTGGCCACGGCCGAGGCCTCCATCACCGCCTGGGGGATGTCCTTGGGGCCGGCCAGGCAGCCGCAGGCGTAGACGCCGGGCCGGCTGGTGCCCACCGGGGTGAAAGACGAGGTGTCGGCGAAGTTGTGCTCGGTGAGCTCCACCCCCAGGCGCTGGGCCAGGGCGATGGCCTCGGGACCGGTCTGCAGGCCGATGGAGAGCACCACCATGTCGAAGAACTCTTCCACCGGCTCGCCGTCTTCGGTCACGTACTGGATGCGCAGCCGGTCGCCCTCCACCGGGTCGATGGTGTGGATACGGCTGCGCACAAAGCGCACCCCGTGTTCCTCGCGGGCCCGGTCGTAGTATTTCTCGAAGTCCTTGCCATAGGTGCGCATGTCCATGAAGAAGATGGCGGTGTCCAGGGGCTCGCTGGCGTGCTCCTTGGCGATGACCGCTTCCTTGATGGCGTACATGCAGCAGACCGCCGAGCAGTAGCCGTTGTCGCAGTGGTTGATGTCGCGGCTGCCCACGCACTGCAGCCAGGCGATCTTCTGGGGCTCGCGGCCGTCGCTGGGGCGCTGCAGGTGGCCCTGGTAGGGGCCCGAGGCGCTGAGCACCCGCTCGAACTCCATGGCGGTGACCACGTTGGGATGGCTGGCGTAGCTGTAGGTGTCAAACAGGCTGGGGTCAAAGGGATCAAAGCCCGGGGCCATGACCACGCTGCCCACCTTCAACTCCAGGTCCTGGGGCTGCTGGTCGTGGGCCGGGGCCTTGGCCTTGCAAGCCTCCACGCACTGCAGGCACTCGCAGCACACCCCACAGTTGAGACAACGGGCGCCCTCGGCCATCACCTGCTCGGCCGTGAGCCCCAGCTCGAACTGGTCGAAGTCTTTGATCCGCTCGTCCGGGGCGCGCTGCTCCATGCGGGCCCGGGGCAGCACGAAGATGTCGTCCGGGACGGGGTTGTACTCCTGCTCCTCCGGCGGCTTCATCTCCAGCTTCCGGCGTCCCTGGGCCAGGTCCTGGCCCTCGAACTGGCGCAGCATGCTAAAGGCGGCCTCGCGGCCGGCGGCCACCGCCCCGATGGCGATCCAGGGACCGGTGACCACGTCGCCGCCGGCGTAGACGCCCTCGAGGTTGGTGGCCATGGTGACCGGGTCGCTGGCGATGGTGCCGCGCGGGGTGAGCTCCAGCCCGGCGTCCGGTCCCAGGAAGCCCAGGTCGGTCTTTTGGCCGATGGCGGTGATCACCAGCTCGCAGGGTATCTCCACCAGCTCGCAGGCGTCGTCATAGGCCGGGGCGAAGCGCCCCTGCTCGTCAAAGACCTGGACGCAGTCCTTGAGGAACACGCTGGAGGCGGTTACCGACTCCACTCCCTTGCGGTGGATGATCTCCACGCCCTCTTCCAGGGCCTCCTCCACCTCCCATGAGCTGGCCGGGCATTCCTCCTCGTTCTCCAGCATGATCATGGTGACTTTGGTCGCCCCCTTGCGGATGGCGGTGCGGGCGGCGTCGATGGCCACGTTGCCACCACCGATGACCGCCACCTGCTTGGCCGTGGGTACCTCCTGGCCCAGGTTCACACTCTTGAGGTAGTCCAGGGCGCTGACGACGTTGTCGCCGTCCTCGCCGGGCACCCCCAGGTTGAAGCTCTGGGGCGCGCCCACTCCCAGGAACACGGCGTCGAAGTCCCGGCGCAGATCGGCGAAGGTGATCTCGTCGCCGATGGGGGTGTTGAGCTTGATCTCCACCCCCATGCCCTTGATCACCGCCACCTCGCGGTCGATGACCTCTTGCGACAGGCGGTAGGCGGGAACCCCCACCGCCAGGGCGCCGCCGGCCACCGGCAGGGCCTCGTAGATCACGCTTTTCACCCCGGCCCGGGCCAGGTGGTAGGCGGCCGAGAGGCCGGCCGGGCCGGCGCCCACGATGGCCACCTTTTCGCCGCGCGGCTCCACCTCGGGTTGGGCGATGTTTTCCACCCCCGCCTGGTCGGCCACGAAACGCTTGGTGTCGCGGATGGCGATGGCCTCCTCCACCTCCAGGCGGCGGCAGGACTCCTCGCAGGGGTGGGGGCAGATGCGGCCGATCACCCCGGGCAGGGGCAGGTCGTCCATGATGATCTTCAGGGACTCGTCGAACTTGCCCACCTTGGCCATCTGCATGTAGCCCTGCACGTTGAGGTTGGCCGGGCAGTTTATCTTGCAGGGGGCCCGGTCCAGCTTGGTGATGGCAAAGGAGTTGGGATAGGCCTGGGCGTAGCGCTTGTTGATGGCCTTGCAGGTGTTGAGCCCCTGGTTGAACTCGTTGGGCACGTCCACCGGGCAGACCTCGATGCAGTCGCCGCAGGCGGTGCAGGCGTCATCGTCGACGTAGCGCGGTTTTTGGTGCACCTTGGCCGTGAAGTTGCCCGGCTCGCCCTCCAACGACTGCACCTCGGCGTTGGTGATGATCTCGATGTTTAGGTGACGGCCGCACTCCACCAACTTGGGCGACACGATGCACATGGCGCAGTCGTTGGTGGGGAAGGTTTTGTCGAGCTGGGCCATGCGCCCGCCGATGGCCGAGGTCTTCTCGACCAGGTAGACGTAGTAACCGGCATTGGCCAAATCCAAGGAGGCCTGCACCCCGGCGATACCGGCGCCGACCACCATTACCGCTCCAACTTTATCAGTTGTACTTGACATCTCTCCCGCCCTGGCTGACGACAGGTCCGGCCGGGGCCCCTAGGGGCCGCCTGGCCCTGCCTGGCGTGCTGCGCATGCGCAGCTTGTGAAATATGACACTATTACGATCGATTCCCTAGCGATTCAACTTACGCACCATACAAAAAAAAGCCCCGGGGGGCAAGCCCCCGGGGTCTACTAGGTATTGTGAGATAAATAATTTAGAAGACGCCCTTGACCTTGCCGGTCTCCACGTCCACGTCCACCCGGCGGTAGGCCGGGTTGGAGCCGGTGCCGGGCATGAGGCTGATGGCCCCGGCCACCGGCACCACGAAGCCCGCGCCGCCGTAGGTGAGGATGTCGCGTATGAACAGGCGCCAGTTGGTGGGCACGCCCTTGAGCGCCGGGTTGTCCGAGAGCGACAGGTGGGTCTTGACCATGCAGGTGCCCAGCTTGGCCAGCTCGGGATCGGCCTCCATGCGCTTGGCGGCCGCTTCGGCCTCGGGGGAGTAGTCCACGCCGTCGGCCCCGTAGACCTCCTTGGCGATGAGCTCGATGCGCTGGCGCAGCGGCACGTCCAGGTCGTAGAGCAGCTTGAAGTCGTTGGGCTCGTTACAGGCGTCGACCACCGCGTCGGCGAACTCCAGGGCGCCTTCGCCGCCGTGCTCCCAGTGGCGCGACAGGGCCACGCGGGCGCCGGCCGCCTCGGCCATCTCGCGCACCTTGGCGATCTCGTTGTCGGTGTCGGTGTAGAAGGCGTTGATGCACACCACCGGGTTGATGCCGGCCTTGCGCACGGTGTTGATGTGGTGCACCAGGTTCTTGCAGCCTTCCTCGACCCAGCCGACGTTCTCGCCGCTGTACTCGGGGGGCATGGGCTTGCCGGGCACCGGGATGGGCGCGCCGCCGTGGCACTTGAGGGCCCGGATGGTGGCCACCACCACCGCGCAGTTGGGCTTGAGGCCGCTGAAGCGGCACTTGAGGTTCCAGAACTTCTCAAAGCCGATGTCAGCGCCGAAGCCGGACTCGGTGAGGTGGTAGTCGGTCATCTTCAGGGCCACGCGGTCGGCGATGATGGAGCTCTGGCCGATGGCGATGTTGGCAAAGGGACCGGCGTGCACGAAGACTGGCTGGCCTTCCAGGCTCTGCAGCAGGTTGGGGTTGAGGGCCTCGACCATCCAGGCGGTCATGGCGCCGTCCACCTCGAGATCGGCGGTGGTCACCGGGTTGCCGGTCTTGTCGTAGCCCACCACGATCTTGCCCATGCGGCGACGCATGTCGGCCAGGTCCTGGGACACGGCCAGGATGGCCATCACCTCGGAGCTGACCGCGATGCCGAACTTGGACTGCATGGTGAAGCCGTCGTAGCGGCCGCCCAGGCCGATGATGATGTTGCGCAGGCTCTGGGCGCAGAAGTCGATGATCCAGCCCAGCTCCACCCGGGTGGGGTCGATGTCCAGGCGCTTCATGCCCGAGAGGCGCTCCAGTTGCTCGTCGGTGTAGTTGCGCTCGTGCTGCATGCGGCTGGTGAGGGCCACCATGGCCAGGTTGTGGGCGTTCATGATGGCGTTGATGTCGCCGGTGAGGCCCAGACTGAAGGGGGTGAGCGGGATGCACTGGGCCAGGCCGCCGCCGGCCGCCGAGCCCTTGATGTTCATGGTGGGACCGCCGGAAGGCTGGCGGATGGCCGCGGTCACCTTGAGGCCGCGTTTGCCCATGCCCTGCAGCAGGCCCATGGTGGAGGTGGACTTGCCTTCGCCCAGGGGCGTGGGGGTGATGGCGGTGACGTCGATGTACTTGCCGTCGGGCTTGTCCTTGAGCCGATCGAGCACCTTCTTGAAGTCAATCTTGGCCACGTAGTGACCATGCAGCAGGAGCTCGTCATCGGTCAGGTCCAACTGGCCGGCGATCTCCTTGATCGGCTTCATGTACTCTTCGGCTGCCTCGGCAATTACGTAATCCGGGTTTTTAGTCGGGTCGGGCAGCTTGGACATAGATTATCCTCCTTCAGTCCGTTTGGTTCTTGCTCGGGTTACCGATTGCCGCCCAACCCCGGGCCTGGAAAAAAGGTGGCCGGGGTGGCGCCTGACGGGCCCGCTCTAAAACAACCTAAAAAGAGTTATCGCTCGGCAGGTAGCACAATTAACTACCCTTCGTCAAGAGAAATGACGCACAAGGTTTGAGGGCCGAATTGCACAACTTGCTGTAATTGTGCATTTTTTGCTTTTTTTATGCTTGGAAATCGCAGTATGCTATGGTATCTATACCACTTTCTAGAACAGGGATTTCCAATGTGGACGACCCGGGACGCGGCTGATGAGCCCGCCTGAGGGGTCCCACTCTTCTGGGTGGAGGTATCATGTTTGAAATAATCGCCAGGCAAGAGTTGGCCCAGGGCACGGTGGTGGCCAATGATATCATGGCTCCCAAGATCGCGGCCAAGGCCCGGCCGGGGCAGTTCATCATCCTGCGGGTGAACGAGACCGGCGAGCGCATCCCGCTGACCATGGCCGACACCGACCCCGAGCGGGGAACCATCACCATCATCTACCAGGTGGTCGGCAAGACCACGGCCATGATGGCCCGCCTGGGTGCGGGCGATACCATCATGGATATCGCCGGACCGCTGGGCCGGCCCACCCCCATCGAGAAAAAGGGCACCATCATCTGCGTGGGCGGCGGCACCGGGGTGGCGGTGCTGCATCCCATCACCCGCGGCTTCAAACAGGCCGGCAACAAGGTCATCGCCATCATCGGCGCCCGCAACCAGGAGCTGCTGATCATGGAGGACAAGATGGCCAAGGCCAGCGACGAGCTGCTGGTCTGTACCGACGACGGCTCCTACGGCCACCACGGCTTTGTCACCGACGTGCTGCGCGAGCAGCTCCAAAAGCTCGGCGACGAGGTAAAAGAGGCGGTGTGCATCGGACCGGTGCCCATGATGAAGTTCTGCGCCAAGGTCACCGAGGAGTTCAAGGTGCCCACCATGGCGAGCCTCAACGCCATCATGGTCGACGGCACCGGCATGTGCGGTTGTTGCCGGGTGAGCGTGGGCGGCCAAACCAAGTTCGCCTGTGTCGACGGTCCGGAGTTCGACGCCCACCAAGTGGACTTCGAGGAGCTCTCGCGGCGCCTCACCGCCTACATCCCCCAAGAGAAGGAGGCCATGGACCTCTTTCAACATAAGTGTTCCTGCGAGGCCTAGGCCCCAGGCTTAGCTTTTCAGACCCGGGAGAAAAACCATGGCCGAAGCAAAGAAAGCCAAGAAGGAAAAAATTCCCCGCACCAAGATGCCCGAACAGGCGCCGGAGGTGCGTCGTCGTAATTTTGAAGAGGTGCCCCTGGGCCTCACCCCGGAGATGGCCCAGCGGGAGGCCGGCCGCTGCCTGCAGTGCAAAAAGCCGGCCTGCGTAACCGGCTGCCCGGTGGAAGTGCCCATCCCCGAGTTCATCGGTCACATCCGGGACGGTAATTTCGAAAAGGCCATCCTGGCCCTGTGGACCAAGAACTCCTTCCCGGCCGTGTGCGGCCGCGTCTGCCCCCAGGAGAACCAGTGCGAGGGCAAGTGCATCGTGGGCAAAAAAGACGACCCGGTGGCCATCGGCTACCTGGAGCGTTTCGTGGCCGACTGGGCCCGCGCCCAGAGCGATATCTCCCTGCCGCCCATCCCGGAAAAGACCGGCAAAAAGGTGGCGGTGGTGGGCACCGGCCCCGGCGGACTCACCGTGGCCGGCGACCTCATCCTCAAGGGCCACGACGTAACCATGTTCGAGGCCTTCCACAAGCCCGGCGGCGTCCTGGTCTACGGCATCCCGGAGTTCCGCCTGCCCAAGGAGATCGTGGCCCACGAGGTGGCCTTTCTCTCCCAGCTCGGCGTAAAGGTCGAGTGCAACGTGGTGGTGGGCCGCATGATCACGGTGGACGAGCTGCTGCAGGAGCAGGGCTTTGACGCGGTGTACATCGGGGTGGGCGCCGGCCTGCCCCGCTTCCTGGGGGTGCCCGGCGAAAACGCCATCGGCGTCTACAGCGCCAATGAGTACCTCACCCGCTCCAACCTGATGAAGGCCTACCTCTTCCCCGAGTACGACACCCCCCTGGTCAAGGGCAAGAAGGTGGTGGTCTTCGGCGGCGGCAACGTGGCCATGGACTCCCTGCGCACCGCCATGCGCATGGGGGCCGACGAGGTCAAGTGCATCTACCGCCGCAGCCGGTCCGAACTGCCGGCCCGCGCCGAGGAGATTCACCACGCCGAGGAAGAGGGCATCGAGTTCTTCTTCCTGCACAGCCCCCTGCGCTTTTTCGAGGACGACAAGGGATTCCTCACCGGGGTGGAGGTCCAGGAGATGGAGCTGGGCGAGCCCGACGAAAGCGGTCGCCGCCGCCCGGTGCCCATTAAGGGCAGCACCAAGACCATGGAATGTGACATGGCCATCATCGCGGTGGGCGCGGCGGCCAACCCCCTGGTCACCAGCACCACCCAGGGGCTGGAGACCAACCAGTGGGGCTACATCGTGGCCGACGAGGCCG
Organism: Desulfarculaceae bacterium; assembly: GCA_027067385.1. Taxonomy (GTDB): domain Bacteria; phylum Desulfobacterota; class Desulfarculia; order Desulfarculales; family Desulfarculaceae; genus JAMOVV01. Next base: position 11,959 of record JAMOVV010000031.1, on the reverse strand, counting down.
GCAAGACCAAGAAGCCCGGGGTGTGGGCCGGCGGCGATATCGTCACCGGCGCGGCCACGGTCATCCTGGCCGCCGGCGCCGGCCGCCAGGCGGCCAACTCCATCCACCAGTACCTCACCTGGGGCTGGTAAGAACCCCAAGCGCGCCGGCGCCCCGGCCGGCGCGCCGGCTATACCCACGGCGGGACGCGGGAGGTTCACCCCTCCCGGTCCCGCCGTGTTGTATACCGCCGCCGGCTCGCTTTGCGATTGACCGCCGGCCCCCCAGCGCATAAAATACCCGTCGCCATGGTTGACTATAAAAATATAAGCGACGTGCAGAACCAAGCCGACCACCGCAATATCCCGGTGGACAAGGTGGGGGTGAAGAACATCCGCTATCCCATCACCGTGCTGGACCGGGCCAACGGCAACCAGCAGACCGTGGCCTCCATCAACATGTACGTCAACCTGCCCCACCAGTACAAGGGCACTCACATGAGCCGCTTTATCGAGCTGCTCAGCGAATACTCCAACAATATCAACATCCGCAACCTGGCCGACATCCTCGAGGAGATGAAAAAGCGCTTAGACGCCGAGAGCGCCCACATGGAGGTGGAGTTCCCCTACTTCATCAACAAGGCCGCGCCGGTGAGCGGGGCCGAGGGGCTCATGGAGTACCAGGTCGCCTTCCGGGGCAGCCTCAACGGCGACGGCTACGACCTGGTGGTGCAGATTCGGGTGCCGGTCACCACCCTGTGCCCCTGCTCCAAGGAGATCAGCGACGGCGGGGCCCACAACCAGCGCGGCATCGTGCGCCTGGCGGTGCGTTTCAAACGCTTCATCTGGATCGAGGACCTGATCCACATCGTGGAGCAGTCGGCCAGCGGCGAGGTCTACAGCCTGCTCAAACGCGGCGACGAAAAATTCGTGACCGAAAACGCCTACGCCAACCCCATGTTCGTGGAAGACGTGGTGCGCGAGGTGAGCCGCAAGCTGGCCGACGACCCCAACATCACCTGGTTCGCGGTGGACAGCGAAAACTTCGAGTCCATCCACAACCACAGCGCCTACGCCTACATCGAACGCGACAACCGGACACCGCCGGCCTGAGCCGCCGGAGCGGGACAACTAAAAGCAATGCGAGCCAGGGCCATGGACGCCTTTCCCACGCCCCCGGAAAACCAACTGAGCTGGCGCTACTTCCGGGCCTCGGGGCCCGGCGGCCAGCATCGCAACAAGGTGGCCACCGGGGTGCACCTCACCCACCTGCCCACCGGGGTGAGCGTCACCGCCACCGAACGCCGCAGCCGGGCGCAAAACAAGTCGGTGGCCCTCAAGCGGCTGGTGCGCCGCCTGGCCGACGCCAGCCGCCCGGTAAAACCCCGGCGGCCCACCCGGCCCAGCCGGGCCGCCCGCCGCCGCCGGCTGGAAAACAAGCGACGCCGCTCGGCCCTCAAGCACACCCGCCGCCGGCCGGCGCGAGAGGATTGGTAGCATGATCAAATCCACCCCGACCACCCGCGGCGCTTGGCTGGTCCTGGCCCTGTTCCTGGTCCTGCCGGCCTGCGGCTGGCGCACCGCCAAGGTGGGCCCCCATCCCGCGGTGATCACCGTACACTTCCAGGCCGGCGTGGCCCCCCAGGACCTGGACGCCGCTCTGGCCCGTCCCCTGGAGATGTCGGTCTTCAACTCCTGGCCCACCGGCTACAATGGTCCCTACTGGACCCTGCAGGCCTGGATCGTGGACCCCAAGCAGGGACGCCTGGCCCTGCCCCGGGCCGATAAGCACGGCGGGCTGCTGGCCGGGCTTAGCGTGGACGCCTCCCGGCGCTTTTTGGCCCCGCCCGGCGAGCTCAAGCTCCACCTGAGGTTGGCCTGCACCGTAGAGCGCTTCTGGCGCGAGCGCGTCGAGCGCTGGGTGGTGGTGCCCACCCGCCACGGCGACCGGGCCATCCTGGTGCCCGACAGCGTGCCCCACAGCAGCCGGGTCACCCTGGCTTCCTGGGTCCGCGAGCTACGGCTGGACTTGGCCCCGGACCAGGCCATCGAGCTGCGGCCCTTTGAGCCGCCGGCCGCCGGCCAGCCGGGCGACTGGCGGCCGGCCCCATAAAAAACCCGGACCGCGTAAACGGCCCGGGTGGTACTGCAAACAATCCCGCGGGTCAGGCCAGGCCCAACTGCCGCTTGATCTCGGTGCGGTCCTCGGGGCTGAGACCGATTCCCTGGGCCAACTCCTGCAAGTAACTACGCTCCTCCCAGGTGTCCACGTTGATGCCCAGGATGGACACGGCATACACCTGCCAGGCCTGCTGGCGGGTCTTCACCCCGCTGATAATCTCATCGACCTTGGCCGGGCTCAAAAGCTCCTCGGCGATAAAGGCCCGCTCGTCGTCATCCAGGCCCACCGACTCCATGCGGCTGGTGATGGCCTGGCGCTCGGCCTCGTCCAGACGGCCGTCGGCATAGGCTGCGGCGATCATGGCCTTGATCAACAGCACCGCGTCGTCCTCGGCCTGGCGGGGGTCCAGGGCGGCGTCTTGGTCGGCCGGCTTGTCAGCCATGGCGTCGAACAACTGGCTGGCCCCGGCGCCGGCGGTCGCCTGGCTATCGCCCTTGTTGCCCATGAACGCGGCCAGGGCCATGCTCAGCAGCGGCATCAGCGACGAACCGCCGGAGCGGCCCTGCCCGCCACCCATGAGATTGCTCAGGGCACTGGTGATGACGTCGCCCCCACCGCCGCCCGATCCGCCGCCCAAGAGGCCACCCAGGGCGCCGGCCAGTCCGCCGCCGGAGCTGCCGGAGCCGCCCGAAAGCATACCGCCCAGGGCGTCGGCCAGGCTGCCGCCGCCGGAAGACGAGGCCTTGAACAACCCGCCGCCGTCGAGCCCACCACCTAAAAGACCACCTAATAATTTCATGACGTCCATTGCGTTTCTTCCCCGCCGATGCGGTCGTTGCCCCACCGGCTGCCAGAGTATTATGGCCCCCCTGATTACCTAATAGGTATTCTCATTACCATATAAACCCCATCCTACCCAAGTCCTACGCCTGGCCAACCATCTGGGCCGCAGGTCCCCCTTCGTGCCTCCGGCCGGCTTCGATCCCTGGCCGGCAACCTGGCTTCATCCTTATCGGCCATCTATTCCATTATATATATTCCATGACCAAGCTGTCTGTTCCCCGACTTTCCCCAAAACCAGGGACGGGCGGAATCTTGTGGGCCTGCCGGCCCACTGCTATTTCGCCCGTCCCGCTAAAGTTTTTTGGGGGAGGGGGTGTGGGGGAGACCCTTTTTGTGAACAAAAAGGGTCTCCCCCACTTTTCCTCTTAATGCTTGAACGCGCGTTGGCCGGTGAAGACCATGGCCACGGGCGGGTCGGCTTGGTTACAGGCTTCGATGGATTCCCAGTCGCGCAGGGAGCCGCCGGGGTGGGCGATGCAGGAGACGCCTTGCCGGATACCCACGTCCACGCCGTCGCGGAAGGGGAAGAAGGCGTCGGAGATCATCACCGAGCCGATGAGGCCGGCCCCGGCCTCCATGGCGGCCACCTCGATTTTTTCCAGCTCCGCGGCCGGCCGCGAGCCGTCGGCCACCTGGCTCACCGCCTGGTCGTATTTCAGGCCGTATTTTTCCCAGGTGAGGCGGTTCTTATATTTTTGGTAGGCCTTGTCCACGGCGATGCGGGCCACGCCCACCCGGTCTTGCTCACCGGTGCCGATGCCCACGGTGCAGCCGTCTTTAACGTAGATGACGCTGTTGGAGGTGACCCCTTGTTCCACCGCCCAGCCGAAGACCACGTCGGCCAGTTCGCGCTCGGTGGGCTGGCGCGCCGGCTGGTAGGTCTGGCCCTGGTGTTCGCAGGTGGCCGGCAGCAGGTCGGCCGGGGTGCGGATGGGGTTGAAGCTGGAGGTTTGCAGCACCAGGCCGCCGTCCATGAGGCACTTGATATCCAGGAAGCGCTGGTCGCGCCACTGGTCCAGCTCGGCGATGGCCGGGATTTTGAGGATGCGCAGGTTCTTGCGCTGCTGGAGGATATCCAGGGCGCCTTCTTCGTAGTCCGGCGCGGCCACCACTTCCAGGTAGAGGTCGTTCATCATCTTGGCGGCCGAGCGGTTCACCGGCCGGTTGAGCACCGCCGCTCCGCCAAAGGCGGCGATGAGGTCGGCCATGAAGGCGCGGTGGTAGGCGTCGGCGATATCGCCGGCCACGGCCACCCCGCTGGGGTTGTTGTGCTTCATGATGGCGCAGGCCGGCTGGCCGGTGAGGTAGCGCAGGATGTGCAGGGCGTTGTCCACGTCGGTGAGGTTGGTCTTGCCGGGGTGCTTGCCGGCCTGCAGCATCTGGCTCTCGTCCAGGGCGCTCACCAGGCCGCGTCCCGGCTGGATCAGCTCCACCTCGCCCACGGTGAGGGCGCCGTCCACCAGCTCGTACAGGGCGGCTTCCTGGCCGGGGTTTTCGCCGTAGCGCAGCCCTTTTTCGATCAGCACGCCGTCGGCGTCGGGCAGCTTCCAGGTCCGCTTGCGATAGCGAAGTACGGTGTCGCCCACGGTGATGCTCACCTCGGGCGGGAAATGATCGGCCATTACCGTGCGATACTGCGCCTTGATATCACTCATGCGAATCACTCCGTGAGGCCGGGGGAAAGTTTCTCTCGGGGACTTAAGGAAAATTAGCCCCACCCCCTTGCCAAGAAAACCGTTTGCAAACGCCGGCGCCCTTTTCCAATCGGGGTTGTCTGTCTAGGTCTCACCCCTGCCGGCCTGCTCAAGATACCCTTCTTCCCTGGCCTTTATCAAGAGGGTCAGGGCCTGGTTGATGGGAGCGGCCAGGTTCAGTTCTGCCGCTTTTTGGCACACGATGCCGTTGATAAAGTCGATCTCGGTACGGCGGGCGGCGCGGACGTCCTGGCGCATGGAGCTGATGTTGGCCGCGGTGCGCCGGGCCACCTGGCGCACCGCCTCGGGCATGTCGGCGTGCAGGAACTCGATGCCCAGGGCCCGGCCCACGGCCAGGGCCTCGTCCACGGCCAGCTCCATCAGACGCCGGGCCCCGGCCAGCTCCAGGAGCACGCCGTTGTTCACGTCCAGGATGGCGGTGAGGGCGTTGATGCCCACGTTGATCACCAGCTTGGTCCAGATGAGGTTTGGCACCCCGGCCGCGGCCTGGGCGGCAAAGCCGGCGGCGTTGAAGAGATCGACCACCTGGTGGCAGAAGGCGTCGGGCTCGCCGGCGGCCGGGCCGATGAAGCTCTGGCCGGTCCCGGCGTGACGGGCGTGGCCCTCGGCCACCAGGGTGGCCCCCTCGCTGGTTATGCCGCCGAGCACCCGCTCCCGGCCCAGGGCGGCCGCCAGGGTTTCCACGTTGCCGGCGCCGTTTTGCAGGGTAAGCGCGCGGGCGCCCGGGGCCAGGTGCCGGCCCAGGGCCTCGGCCACCGCCGCGGTGTGGTAGGCCTTGACGCAGACGATGGCCAAGTCGCAGTGGGCCAAGTCCGGCGGGTGGGCGCTGGCCTTTAGCGGCAGGCGCAGCTCGCCCTCGCCGTGCTCCAGGCACACCCCGCTTTCAGCCAGCCGGCCGGCCCGCCCGGGCCGGTGGTCTAAGAGCCCCACCTCGGCCCCGGCCTCGGCCAGGCGCACGGCCATGAGCAGCCCCAGGGCGCCGGGGCCTATCACCCAAACACGCATCGCGCACCTGCCGGCTAAATCTTGAGTTGATCGACCACCGCCTGGTCGATGGCAAACCCGTGTTCCGCCGCCGGGAAGGCGCCGGAGCGCACATCCTGGCAATAGTTGCCCAGGGCCTCGGTGATCAGCGGCCACAGGTTGACGTACTGCTTGGCCATCTTGGGCGGGTTGCGCCGGGCCAGACCCAGCACGTCGTGGTACACCAGCACCTGGCCGTCGCAGTCCGGCCCGGCCCCGATGCCGATGCTCACCATGGGCGTGGCCCGGGTGATGGCCGCGGCCAGGGCCGAGGGGATGCACTCGAAGACGATCAGGTCAGCCCCGGCCCCGGCCAGGGCCTTGGCGTCGTCCACCAGCTTCTGGGCCCCGGCCAGGTCCTTGCCCTGCACCTTGTAGCCGCCCAGCTTGGAGACCGACTGCGGGGTGAGCCCGATGTGGGCGCAGACCGCGATGCCGGCGTCCACCATGGCCCTTACCACCGGGACCATCTCGGCCCCGCCCTCCAGCTTGACCATGTCGCAGCCGGCTTCCTTGATGAAGCGGCCGGCATTGGCCACCGCCTGGGATACGCTCACCTGGTAGCTCATAAAGGGCATGTCGCCGATGAGCAGGGCGGTGGTGAGCCCCCGCCGCACCGCGGCGCAGTGGTCGATCATCTGGTCCATGGTCACCGGCACGGTGGAACTGTAGCCCAGGCAGACCATGCCCAGGCTGTCGCCCACCAGCACCACGTCGGCCCCGGCCTCCTCTACCATCAGGGCGCCGGGAAAGTCGTAGGCGGTGAGCACGGTGATTTTTTGGTTTTCTCGCTTCATGCGGTAGAGGTCGGCGATGGTGACCTGCCTGCGGCCCATGATCCTCTCCATTCCTCCGGCCGCCCGCAAGACGGATGGCCGGCAGCGCCGCCGGGGATGCCGGCGGGTGAAAAAGAAATCGCCTCGGCGCGCTAAAGGGAGGACCGGGGCCCGGCGGGCGGTGGCTGGGCCACCGGCCGGCCGCGAGGCGCCTGCGCCCCGCTTAGGACCGCCCAGGCGCTAACGCCCGGCGATCCCACCCCAAGGTCCCGCCCGCGCGCCGTCTCGGTCCCGTTGATGGGATCCAAGCGGCCGTGAATCGCGCCAAGGCGTGGCTTGGTTAGGGCCAATGGTTACCCATGCCAAGATGGCTGTCAAGGGCCGGGGCGCCAAAAATCCTTGACACTCAACGGGGCTTATGCTGTTTTGTGGTCGCTAGATATTTCACAAGACGGGGTTAACCTTGGCCGCGCCCCCCTTTGCCGGCGGGCGGCGGCTTGGATGCATAGGAAAGGAGTGGCCCATGGCGGCTGAACTGATTAAGGGCTTGCCCATTGCCAAGGAGATTCGCGCGGAGTTGGTCAAGGACGTCGAGGCCCTCAAGGCCAAGGGAGTGCAGCCCAAGCTGGCCGTGCTCCTGGTGGGCGAAGACGACGAGGCCAGCGTCTGGTACGCCAAGAGCAAGATCAAGGTCGGCGACGCCCTGGGTGTCATCGTGGACCTCAACATCATGCCCGGCGACAGCAGTGAGCAGGCGGTGCTGGACCAGATCGCCGCCTGGAACGCCGACCCTGAAGTGCACGGCATCCTGGTGGAGCTGCCCCTGCCCAAGCAGGTGAACAAAGAGCCGGTGATGGAGGCCATCGATCCCAAGAAGGACGTGGACGGGGTCCACCCGGTCAACCGCGGCTACCTCCTAGGCGGCCAGGAACACCTGGCCCTGGTGCCGGCCACCCCCCTGGCCTGCGTGGCCCTGATGGAGCGGGCCGGCATCGACCTCACCGGCAAGCGGGTCACCCTGGTCGGCCGTGGCGATACCGTGGGCCGTCCCCTGGCCAGCCTGCTGATCAAGCGCCACGCCACCATCACCGTGTGCCACACCCGCACCAAGGACCTGGCCGCCGAATGCCAGCGCGGCGAGATCGTGGTGGCCGCCGCCGGTTTCGCCGGCCTGGTGAAGAAAGACATGATCACCCCCGGCGCCACGGTTATCGACGCCGGCGTCAACCCCACCGAGGACGGCAAGTCCATCTGCGGCGACGTGGACCCGGCGGTGGAGGAAGTGGCCGGCGTGCTCACCCCGGTGCCCGGCGGCGTGGGCAGCCTCACCACCACCATCATCATGGAAAACGTGCTCAAGGCGATCAAGCTGCAGGGCCTGGGTTAAGGCGAGGCGGCGAAAGGAGTCTGTGATGGCTGAAGACAAGATTTACACCAAGACCCTAAACGATTTCATCGAGGTCGCCGCCAGCAAGAGCCACACCCCCGGCGGCGGCAACGTCTCGGCGGTGGTGGCCACCCTGGCCGCCTCCATGGTGGCCATGGTGGGCAACCTCACCGTGAGCAACAAGAAGTACGCCGAGTTCCACCAGCAGGCCCAGGCCCAGGTGGACAAGCTCATGGGCATCATCGAGCGGCTCAAGGAGCTGACCAACCAGGACATCGAGGCCTTTGACGGCTACATGCAGTGCTTCCGCATGCCCAAGGAGACCGACGAGGAGAAGAAGGCCCGGGCCGAGGCCATCCAGGCCGCGGCCAAAAACGCCACCAACGTTCCCCTGGATATCTGCCGCGCCTGCCTGGAGGTGATCAAGGAGGCCGAGGAGCTCTCCAAGTACGGCAACCTCATGGCCATCAGCGACGTGGGCGTGGGCGCCGAGGTGGCCCTGGCCGCCATGAAGGCCTGCATGCTCAGCGTGGACATCAACATCCCCTCGATCAAGGACCAGGACTTCGTGGCCGCGGCCAAGGCCGAGCGCGCCCGCCTGTTCACCGAGGGCGAGGAGTACAAGCTCCTGGCCATGGCCCGGGTCAAGGAGAAGATGGGCTAGCAAATCAGCTTAATGGAGCGGGGGGACCTGCGCCGGTACCAGCAGCGGAGTCTCACGCGAGTATCCTGAGGCGAAAGTTCGACCGGAAGCGACTCGGCAGTTCCCCGTTATCACCCCCCGACCGCACGGGCGCGGCGAGTTTGACTCGCCGCGCCCTTTTTGCGCGCAACCGGCCGCGCCGCCGGCTCAGGGCAGGTAGCGCGACACCTCCAGGGCCACCCGGGGGTCGCGCACCAGTTGGTAGTGGTCGTGGTGGGGGTAGTCGGCGATGTGGACGGCGCCGGTGATCACCGCCGATCCCCAGGGCACCATGCCGTCGTTTTCCGCGTGGTAAAAGCTCTTGAGAATGCTCCAGCCGGCCACCAGTTCGCCGCCCCAGCCAAAACAATAGCCCCCGGGGCAGCCGCCGCGCACCGTGTAGACCTTGCCGCCGGCGGCCAGGGGCGCGCCCTGCACCGGGTATCGCAGGTTGAAGCGGTGCACCCGCTTGGGCCGCAGGTCGGCGATGGCGTCGGTCGCGCCGATGAAGTACCCCGCCCAGGTGCAGGAGTCGGCCAGGGGCGAGCCCTGGTGCGGGGTGCCCAGGGTGACCAGGCCGGCCACCGCGCCGGGCCGCAGGTAGATGAAGCGCCGGGCCACCAGCCCGCCCATGCTGTGGGCGATGATGCTAAAGGGCCGGCCCAGGCCGTAGTCCTTTTGCAACCGCTCCACCGCGGCCGCCAGGCGCTTGGCCTGCACCTCTATACTATCGTCGCCGGCGCTGAAGTCATCATCGCCGGCGCAGGTGAGCCGGCGGCCGGCGATGGTCCGCTGGTGGATGTGCTCCGGGTGGTTGGTGTACACCAGGTAGACCCGGCCCGAACCCCAGATGGTGAGCAAGACGTCGAGGAAGGCCTGGCTCCAGCGGTGCTTGTTGGTCAGCCCGTGCAGCAGCACCAGGTCGTACTTCTTGGCCTGGGGCTGCACCTTGATGAAACCCGGCTCCCGGTGGCAGCAACCGTACAGGGCCGCGGCCAAGAGCCCCGCGATGACGATGGCGATAAAACGTCGCATGACTGGTCCCCGCATGCCTGACCGGCCCCACCCTACACCGGGAAGTCCACCTTGATCTTGAACATCTTTTGGCTGGGCAGGCTGAGGATGTCCTTCACCCCGGTCTGCTGGCGCAGGCGCTGCAGGTTGGCCTCGATCTCCTCCATGGACTCGGCGATGAAGGTGAACCAGACGTTGAACTCGTGGGCCCGGCGGTAGTTGTGGGTCACGCCGGGGTGGGCGTTGACCGCGGCCACAAAGGCCTCGAACTTGTCCTCGGGCACCGCCGCGGCACACAGGGTGGAGGCGAAGCCCAGCCGGGTGCTGACAAAGTTACCGCCGATGCGGCGCACCACCCCGCTTTTTTTCATGCGCTCCAGGCGCTCGATCACCGCCTCCTCGCTCAGCCCCAACTTTTGGCCCACCCGGGCGTAGGGGTGGGCGTCGATGGGCAGCTTGGACTGCACCTGGCGCAGTATGGCCTTGTCTAGCTCGTCCATGTATCTCTTTCCGCCAAGGGCCGGCTCCCGGTCCGTGCTTGAGTATACCACCGGGACCGCCCCGGAATCAGGGGCGGCGGTTGCGCCCAGCCGTTAGGGTTTTTTGCCGGCCCGGCCGGGCTGGTAGGTGCACAAGGGCTCCTCGGCCATCTCGTCGCCGCTGACTTCATAGGCCCGGGCCCGGCAGCCGCCGCAGACCTTGCGGTACTCGCAGATGCCGCACTTGCCCTGGAGCTGGTCGTAGTCGCGCAGACGCCGGAAAAGCTCTGAGTCGCGCCAGATGTCGCTAAACGGCGCCTCGGTGAGGTTGCCGGCGCTTTTTTCCAGGTAGCCGCAGGGCTGCACCCGGCCCACGTGGCTCACAAAGGCGAAACCGATGCCCCCCAGGCAGCCCCGGGTCACCGCGGCCAGGCCCTCGGTGGCGAACTCCACCTTGCGCCCCTCGACCTTGGCCCGCTGGCGCAGCACCCGGTAGTAGTGGGGCGCGCAGGTGGCCTTGAGCTCCATGTCCACCTGGTCGCGCTGGTCGTAGAACCAGTTGAGCACGTCTTCGTATTCCTCGGCGGTGATGATCTCGCCGGTGAGCGCCCGGCCCCGGCCGGTGGGCACCAGCAGGAAGATGTGGTGGGCCACCGCCCCCTTGGCCGCGGCCAGCTCCTGGATGGCCTGCATCTGCCCCAGGTTGGAGCGGGTAACCGTGGTGTTTACCTGGAACTCCAGCCCCGCCGCCGTGGCTGCGGCGATGCCGTTCATGGCCCCTGCAAAGGCCCCGGCCTGGCCGCGGAAGGCGTCGTGGCTGGCTGAGTCCGGGCCGTCTAGGGATATGCTGATGCGCGCAATACCGGCCTCCACCAGGCGCTCGGCCGCCTCTGGCGTGAGCAGGGTGCCGTTGGGGGCCATGACCATGCGCAGGCCCAAGTCAGTGCCAAAGCGGGCCAGGTGGAAGATGTCCGGCCGCAACAGCGGCTCGCCGCCGGTGAGGATCACCACCGGTTGGCCCAAGGTGGCCAGGTCGGTGAGGAAGGCCTCGCCCTGGGCGGTGGTGAGCTCGCCGGGGTAGTGATGGTCTTCGGCCCCGGCCCGGCAGTGCAGGCAGGAGAGGTTGCAGCGGCGGGTGGTCTCCCAGGCCACCAGCCTCAGCGGCGGGGCGCCGTCTTGCGCCCCTGGCGGCGGCCCGCCGGGATGGCCGCCGGGATGGCCGGATGTATGAGAAGTCATGATCGCTCCTGGCAAAGTGGGTCGGCCAAGTCTAACCCGACCGGTGGCGGCCCGCAAGCGCCCACCCCGGCGGGACGCCCCCGGCTGGCGTCAAGCCTTCTGTATACCGCACAAGCACACAAATGTTCAGTTTAAAGCCACCTGGATAACCTAGCGGGTCCGTTGATTTTTTATTACTTGACAACCAGGGTGGTCCTGGCATAAAAATACATTGAACGAGCGCTCAGTCGGGAGGCGGGTTTCTACACCAACGGGATCGAGACCAGCGGGAAGGCGGCCAGAGGCCCCTCCCGTCCCGCCTGGGACGCCGCCAGCGGTTATGTACCGGGGAGGGTTGGGCCGTGACGTCGGATATCCTGGAAAGATACGGCAAGAGAGTGGGTTACGACTCCGACCAACTGGCGAAGATCGGCCCGGACGACCCCCGGCGCCGTCACATCGAGAACTTGGCCCGGGCCGCGGCGCAATACAGCATCGTGGCCGAGGTGGTGCGCGCCCGGCACTGCAACAGCGGCTACCAGGAGGGTGACCGCCTGGTGCTGGACGTGGACGGCAACTTCTTGACCAAGCTGGGCCCCAAGCGCCTCTGCGTTTACCTGGCCTCCCAGTTGGTGGTGCCGGTGGCGGTGATCAACGAGCGTCTTAGCGAAGGTCTTGATCCCAACCAGTTTCACTTCATGCACCGGGTGCGTTGCCCGGAC
>JAMOVV010000030.1 GCA_027067385.1 Desulfarculaceae bacterium | reverse complement strand
GTCCACCCCGGGGTCGGAGTCGTCGAGAAGCTGGTTGCTCACCACCACCTTCACCGCCAGCACGTGGGCGTTGATGGCCATCTGGCCGAAGGTGGCGTCGGAGCGGGGCTTCTCGCCGTGGGCCTGTCCGTCGCCCAGGCCGTAGGTGGCGGTGTCGGAGGCCTCGGGCACCCAGTAGGCGCTCACCCCGCCGCTGATGGTGGGGAAGGTGATCTGGTGGGAGCGCATGGGCACCTGGCGGCACAGCTCCTTCACCGCGCTGTAGTGGTTTACCAACTCCAGCACCTCGCCGGCCTGCTCGGCCGGCACCAGGTAGCCGCCGGCCGAGCTGAGCCCCTCGCGCAGGTCCTTGGCCCCGCTGGCGCTCACCGGCTTGGTCAGGGGCTCCACGGTGCGCACCACCTGGTCGGCCGGCAGATGGTCCGGGGCCTGGCCCATGCCCAGGCGGCGCACGTCGCCGAGGTAGCGGCTAAGCCCCACCCGGGGACCGGCCGGGGCCTGGCCCAAGGACAGGCTGCGCGGCGCGGCGGCGGCCAGCAGGTTCTTGATGCGTTCATCGATGAGCCCGGTGAGTTGGCCCTCGTCCAACTGGCGGCCGGTGGCCTCCTCCAGCAAGCTGATCAGTTGCTTATCGGTCATGATGTCTTCTCCTCGCGTTGGTGGTGTAGTCTTGGCGCTCAGCGGCCCAGGGCCCGCTGGAGCCGGCTCAGCAGGAGCCGGTCCAGGGCCCGGCGGGCCAATTGGTGGTTGCCGGCGTTATCGGCCGGGGTGAGGGTTGCGGTGGGGACGGCGGCTCTGGGGTTGATGATGCCGGCGGCCAGCAGGGCCTGGGGGTTGGCCGGCAGGGTGACGCAGGATATCTCGTAGAGCTCCTGCTTGAGGTAACGGGTTCCGGTTACGGCGCGTCCCTGGACCTGGCTGGTTTGCACCTCGCTGTGCACCGGCGAGAACCCCACGGAAAAGGCCCGCAGGAACCCGCCCTGGTACAGGCGAAACACGGTGTCGGAAAAGGCGTAATCTTCGGCCGGGGGGAACTGGGCCTGGAACACCAGGCGGCCGTCTTGCACCCGGCACTCCAGGGCCCGGGCCACCGGCGGCCGGCTGTAGTCGTGGGCCCAGGGGATCACCGGGTTGTTCATGAAATTGGCCAGGTCCCATCCCTCGGCCACGATGGAGTCGCCCTGGCGGTCCACCTGTTCGGTGGAGGCCACCGCCCAAAAGGTGCGGGCCTCCTGGTCCACCCGGCCTATGGTGAAGTCCATCAGCTTGTGCACCAGCTTCATTTGTCGTCCTCCTTCACGGCCCCTCGCAGGGCCTGTCGCATGGTTTCCAGGCTCTGGCCCCGGACCAGGCAGTCGGTGATCACCGCGCGCACCCGGTCCCGCTGGCCGGGGCTGAGCCCGGCGCGCCGCAGCCCGGCCCAGAGCTCGGGCCGGCGCCGCAACTCGGACTTCACCCGACCGGCGGACCAGCCGGCGAACCTCGGCTCCAGGCGGCGGTAGATGGCCTCGGCCGCCCGGGCCAGGCCGGCGGCATCGGCCGGGGCGGCCGGCGGCCGGCGGGTCCCGGCGTGGTAGGGCGCGTCGCCCCAGGCCACCGCCGGACGTCCCAGGCCGGCGCGCGCCTCGTTGATGGTGATCACCCCGCGGTCCAGTTGGTCCATCATCTCGCGGTGGTTCTGCACCCGGTCGGTGGGCACCGGGTTGTCGTGGGCCAGCACCAACTCGTCGCCAAAACGCGGCAGCAAAAAGGCCCCCAGCACCTCCTCGATCAACTGCAAGCGCGGCCGGATGCACTCGGCGTTGAAGGTGACGTCCACCGCAAAGGCGTTGGCCCGGTTGAGGTCCTTGACCAGGCCCAGCTTGCCGGCCGGCACCCGGTAGGCGGCCAGGATGTTGTCCTGGGTCCAGCCGGCCAGGGCCAGGAACTCGAAGTCCTTGGCCGAGAAGGCCAGGGGGGTGGCCTTGAGCCCGCCGTCGAGCAAGGTGGGCTCAAAGACATGGGCCAGCCCCTGGTGCTTCTGGGTCCAGCGGGTGAGGATGCGGCGGGCCTCGTCCTCGGACAGGCGGCTGTCGGTGGAGAGCACCACCTCGGGCCGGGCCGAGTTTTTGAAAAAGTTCTTCTGGTAGACCCGCACCGCCAGGTCGATGTCAAAGGCGTGGGCCATGGCCTCGATGGGCGAGGCGCCGTAGACCAGGCTGGTGGGGCTGGGGTGGCGGAAGTAGAGCACCTCCTCGGGGCGGTAGCGCACCTCCGCGCCCTGGCCGTCGCTGAAGCGGAAGGCCTCGATGGGCCGCCCGGTGTGCCGGCCGGTCTCGATCTCCACCAGGTCGGCCGGCGACAGGGGCCACAGCTCGGCCGGCAGTCCCAAGGCGTTGTCGCTCACCAGGGCGAAGGCCATGCCGGTGAGCTCCAGGTGGGTGATAAGGGTGTAGCGCAGCTCGCGGCCGGTCATGATGGGGTTGGGCCGGGCCAGCAGGTCCCGCAGGGGATGGCGGGTCACCTCGGGCCCGGGGCCGTCGGGCTCCCGGCGCAGCAGGCGCAGGGGAACCCCGGCCGCCCGGGAGGCGATGGCGTTTACCGCCGCGAAGACCCATCCCTGGTAGGCGGCCAGTTGGCCCGCCCGCCGGCCCAGGGCCGAGCCGGCCAAGAAGGGCGGCGGGGGCAGGGGCGGGCCGGGCAGGTCCAGGCCGCGTCGTTTGCGGGGTCGCGATAGTTTTCTGAGCCAAGCTCTCATGTGCACCTCACCACACGTTGGGCCCGGTGGACTTGAGCAGGGCGATGGCCCCCTGCAGAGCGTCGGGCCCGTCGTCGTGTACCGATGGGGAAGGAAAATGTATTAGCTGCTCCATCAGCAGCGATTGGTCGGAGTGGCCGGGGTTGAAGCGCACCAGGCCGCGCTCCACCAGGGGGCTCAGCCCGGCCAGGCGGGTCTGCTTGGCCAGGCGATGGGTCACTCCCTTGAGCGGCAGGACCACGGCGGCCTCGGCCGCGGCCCGGGCGAACTCGTCAATGAGCAGGCGCTGGAAGAGATTGTCCTCCACCCCGAAGACCAGGTAGTCGTAGCGGGCCTGGCGGTTGAGCACCGCCCGCACCAACTGTCCCAGGGAGCAGCGCCGGATAAAGGCGTCGAGTACGTAGAAGACCCCGGCGGTCGCGTCCAGGCCCACGCTGATCACCGCCTTGTAGTCGCCGGTCTCGCCAGCGGCCAGGGAGGGGTCCAGGAAGCCGGCCACCGCCAGGGCCCGGTCCTGGATTTCGGACGGGTGGTAGGGGCGCAGCCAGGCCTCCTGGAACAGCCCCTCGTCGTCGCGGGGGTCGTTCTGCTTCTCCTTGTTGAAGGCGGCCGAGCCCATGAGGGCCTTTTGCTCCAGCAGGGCCTTAACCGGGTGGCGCTGGGGCCACAGGCTGCGCCCCTGGTCGTCGATGGCGCGGTAGGTGCGGCGGGTGAAGTGGCGGTAGGGCTCCTCGGGCGAGGTGAGCATGGTGGCCAGGGCCGAGCGCTTGGCCAACACGGTGCCGATGATAAACAGGTTGCCGCCGGGGTCGATGGCCGGATAGACCGCCTCGCGAATCCAGTCGAGCAGCTCGCGCACCAGCCGGGGGTTCTGGACGTTCTTGTCGTTCTCCAGGTCGTCGAGGATCACCAGGTCGGGGCGGTGGCGGCCGTGCTTGAGGCCGCGCAGGCGCTGGCCGCGGCCCCGGGCCAGGATGCGGGTGTCGGCCCCGGTGACAAAGTCGTCGGCCGGGCCGCGCACCCGGGTCAGCCGGCCGAAGTCCTCGGCCAGGCGCTGGTTGTGGGCCAGCTCCAGGCGCAGGTAGCCGGTGAGGTCGCAGGCCAGGTCGGCGGTGTCGGAGCCGATGACCACGAAGCGCCGGCGGCCGAAGAGGGCCTGGTGCAGCACGTAGCCGAAGCTCACCAGGGTGGTCTTGGCAAAACCGCGCGGCGCGGCCACCACCACCGGCACCACCGCCGAGCCGCGCGGGGCCAGCAGGTCCAGGAGCTCGCGGTGAAAGGGGGCAAAGGGGTGGCTGAAGTAGTGGGGCAGGTAGGTGGCGAAAAAGTAGAAGGGGTCCTCGGCCGCCCGGGCCAGACGCTCGGCCCTATCCGGGGCCTGGGGACCAAAGGCCCCCACCTCGTAACGCAGGGTGCGCACCACCTCGTCGGCGCGCTGGCGATAATCGCCGGCGGTTATGCGGCGCACCGGGGCGGCGGGCATGGCTCAGGCCTCCTTGCCCAGAGCGGCGAAAAAGGCGTCCAGGAGATCGCCCAGCCAGGCGCGGCGCTCGCCGGCGCTCTCCCAGCCGGCGGCGAAACGGGCCAGGCGCTCGCCGATCTCCACCGCGGCGGCCTTGAGATCGTAGCCGGTGTTTTCCAGCTTGGCCAGGGCGGCGGCGATCTTGGCCAGCTCGTCGGCCTGTCCTTTGTCCAGATCGCCCAGGGCCAAGATGGCCTCCACCTTGTGGCCCAGCACCTGGCGCAGGCTGGCCGCCGCTCCCCGGGGGTCGGATAGCCAGGCCCGCCGGCGGGCGTCCCAGCCGCCGGCCGCGGCCCAGGCCCGCACCCGCTTCAGCGGCGCCCCCGCCTCGGCCGCCGCCTGCTCCAGGCTGTGACCGCCCAGGTACAGGGCGCGGGCGTGGGCCTTGAGCCCGGCCTCGGTCGCGGTGGTCTTCACGAGGTACGCTCCCGCAGCTCGCCGGCCACCGCCCGAAACTCCCGCACCGCCGCCACCAGCTCCTCCATGGCCTGCTGGGCGTGGTCCACCCGCATCTCCTCGATGCCGTCGAGGTTGTAGAGGTAGTAGTTGATGTCCTTGGTGAGCCGGTCGATCTTGATCTCCAACTGGGCCAGGCGTTCCTTTTTTTCCTCGACCAACCCCTTGGCTATGAGTCGCGTGGTCTTGTCCATGCCGATCACCTCAAGAGCATTTGAACTATCTGGATCACCAGCCACAGGCTGGCCAGGGCCCCGGTGTAGCCGGCCAGGCGCCGCTCCTGGCGGGCCAGACGCTGGTCCAGGCCGCGCAGCAGGCCGTCTTGCCGCCGCAGGGAGGCCTCCAGGTCGGAGTTGGTCCGGCGTTGCTCGGCGATGCTCATCCTAAGCACCGTGTCCAGTCGGGCGAGGCGGCCCCGCAGGCCCTCCAAGGCCAGTCGCAGGTCTTCCGGTCCCACCGATCACCGCGGGCGGCGGTCCATGCGGCTAAGGCC
This sequence comes from Desulfarculaceae bacterium, assembly GCA_027067385.1. Classification (GTDB taxonomy): domain Bacteria; phylum Desulfobacterota; class Desulfarculia; order Desulfarculales; family Desulfarculaceae; genus JAMOVV01. The sequence continues at coordinate 8,723 of JAMOVV010000030.1, read as the reverse complement.
GTGGCGCAAAAAAATGGCCACCAGGCCGGTGAGCCCCACCTGCAGGGCCTCCATGCCCCCGGCCTCGCCGCTGAAATATCCCCCCAGCCCGGCCATGAGCCCGGCCAGCCCGGTCCAGAACGTCTTGGTCTTGAGCAGCTCCATGGCTTTTCCTCCGCTTGGCGACACGGCCGGCGCGGCCGTTCGCATTGGTGGGGCGAGCCTACGTCGGCCACCAGGGGCCGGCAATCAAGCCACCGCGCAAAAAGGTCTCCGGGAAAAACCAGGGGGAGAAAAGTAGCCGGGTGATATCCGGGTCGGCGCGTGGGAAAGCCGGAGAGGACCTCCGGCGCAAGGAAAAGGGTTAACCCTCGGGCGGGGTCTCGGGGGTGGTGTTGTTGCTGTTGATGTAGATGATCACGCTGCCGCCGCCGCTGCCCGCGCCGCCGTCGTCGTACTCGCCGCAGGCCGGGAGCCACAGCAGCAGGCCCAGCAGTAGGACCGTCACCGCCAGCCTCATGACATCACCCCCGGGCGGGAGGCCGCCGGCGGCGGGTTGACGATGTGGCGCACGTGGCGGGCCGAAAGACCCCAACGCCGCGAGAGCTCGCGGATGTTGGCGCCGTCGAATTCGCGCCGGATCACCTGGTTGCGCAGGCCCATCAGGGCCCGCTCCAGCTTGGGGAAATACACGCTGGTGCCGGCGAAGATGGCCGCCAGGTGGATCGTCGGCTCCACCCCGATCACCTCGGCCATCTCCTGGTAAATCTCCGGCAGTTGCTCACAGCGGACATTTTTCATCCAGGAGGGTAGCTTCGCCGGGCGGCCTTGACTAATAATGTCCATGTCCATGCCTTTCGTGGTAGTTACGGTTGGCTCCCGGGTTCCCGCGGCCCGGAAGCGAGATTGACAGGCGGCATATTATGTCTATAACGGATGTGTGTCAAGTATATTTTTGCTCGTAAGAGGCAATTATTCCCAAAATGCCCCCTAGCTTGGTTTTGGCCGTCATGATTGCGGCCTCGCTGGCCGCCTCGGTGGGCTGCCTGCGCCACTGTCCGGTTGTTTTGTTTATGTCTTCGTCCGGGACCGGTGCGCCACCGCCTCACCACCCGCAAGCCGGCGGGGTCCTGGTTTGGCTGTTTTGGCTGGCCGTGGCGGGCCTGGTTTCATGGTGGGTTGCCTGGGCCCGGCGGCGGCCGGAGGGGCTGGGGCTACGCCTGAACCGCCGGGACCAGGCCCTGCTGCGCACCGCGGTTGAGGCGGTGTCCCTGCTCATCGGCCGGCTCAAGCGCCGGGCGAGGTTGGCGCCGCCGGGAGGTCGCGGGGCCGGTCTTTAGCCGGGCGGCTAACGCGCCTGGGCCGCGATGCCCAAGCGTTGCAGCACAGTGCGCGGCTTCATCATGGTCACCCCCAACAGGCCCAGGGGCTTAGGCGGGCGGAGGCTTATCTGCAGCTCTCCCGGCCGGCGCAGGAAGCTGACCAGCGCGCCGGCCAGGGGCTGCATGCCCGGGCCCAGCTCGCCGGCCGCGGCCTGCAGTTGGGCCACGAGTACCTTGCTGAAGGTCTCGGGGGTGAGCCCGCGGCGGCGGGCCTGCAGGGCCAGCAGGCGTCCGGCCAGGGAGGCGTCGCGGTAGGTGAGCCGGGCGCTCACCAGGGCCACCGAGCGCTGGGCCAGCAGCAGGGACCACAGCGGCATGCGGCTCAACTTGGCCGGGTCCACCCGGAAGCCGCTGAGCTCCAGGCCCAGTTCCAGCTCGCCCATCTGGGGTGAGTTCAGGGCCAGTCGCCGCAGCACCAGGCGCTGGCTGTCCAGGTCCACCTCGGCCTCCAGGCGCAGGTTCAGCCCCAACTCCCGGTAGCCCAGCTCGGTCATTTGCCGGGCCATGGCCGGCGGCGCGCCCGGTCCCTTGAGCGATAGGTCGCTGAGCTCCACCTTGAGCTTGCGCCGGGGTCCCTGGCGGTCGTATTGCACCAGTGCCCGGCCCAGGCCCAGGAACTGCCGGCCGGCCTGCAGGGCGGCCAGCCCGGTTATCTCGGTGCGCCCCGCGTCAAAGGGGGACAGGCGTTTTAGGCTGCGCACCCGGGCGCCCAGTACCGAGAGCCGGGCCAGCTTGAGGGTGGCCGGGCCGGTGTGAAAGACCAGCCGGTCGGCCTGGCCCGAGACCAGCTCCAGGGAACCTCCCCGGCTCACCCGTAGACGCTTCACCTGCAGGCCGGCCAGGGCCAGGTGGCCGCTGGCAGCGTGCCGGCTGAAGTCGCGCACCCGGGCGCGGCTCACCGCCAGCCGGGTGAGCCCCGGCCACAGCCGCAGCTCCTCGAACTCCACCTCGGCCACCTTGAGACTCGACGAGGGGGTCAGCCCGCCGGCCAGGCCGCTTATGCGACCGCTGGCCAGCCAATGGGGCCGCGGGCCGAATACCTGCTCCAGCCGGGTGAAAACCGCCTTGTCGATGGTAAGGCGGTGGGGGTTGTTCTCACCGGTGGCGATCACCACCCGCGACAGGACCAGGCCCTGGTCGGTCATGGCCATGTCCTGGTAGCTCACCTTCACCGGCTGGCCGGCCAGCCGGCCCAGGTATTCCCGCACCCCGGGCAGGGCGCTCTCGGTCATGGTTTTGCGCAAGTCGGCCACGGGACGCCGCTGGGTAAAGTAGGCCAACAGGACCGCCGCCACCACCAAGGCCAAACCGGCCGCCATGAACCACCGCGCCTTTTTGCTCATCGCCATCAACTCCTCGCTGGGTTTGGACCGCCCCCGGTTTGGCTGGGCGGCGCTGCACTGCATCATTATTACCCCACCGGCGGCCAGGGGGCAATCGCGCCGACCGCCGGCGCTTGACACGGGCCGGGGCGGGCTTTAGCATCGGCACAGGCGGGCGTTTTTCACCCAAGCAAGGGGGTCACAGCATGGACCAGGAGCAGGGGCAGGGCCACAACCGCGACCAGGAGCCGACCCCGGCCGAGCCCGCCACCCAACCGTCCGAGGCTTCGTCCCCGCCACCGGACAGGCCCGCCCCGGCTTCGCGGCCGGTGCCTTCGCTGTCGGAGGCCCAGCCCCTGTGGCGCATGAGCCGGCAGGTGCTTTTCATGTTGGTGGTTTTCCTGGGCGCGCTGGCCGCCTTGCTCTGGGCCCTCAGCGGTATAGTTAGCGACCTGCTGGGCGAGACCTCCGGTCCGGCCACCATCGCCCGGCCCACCACCACCACGCCGCGCGCCACCACCGCCGTGCCCCCTCCGCGCACCCCCCCTCCGACCGGGGCGTCGGCCGCCGGGCTCAAAGAGCAGTACAAGACCCTGCTGCGCCTCAAGATGCGGCTGCAGCGCCATAGCAACGACCGCCGGGCCCGCCGCGAGCTGCAACAGACCTGCCGGGCCCACCTGGGGGCGGTGGGCCGTCTGTTTGGCCAGGGCGGCACCCAGACGGCGGCCAAGGCCGCCACCGCCTTGCTGATGCTCGACGGCCTCCTGGGCCGCCAAGCCGCCTCCCTGTCCCTCACCGGCCAGGCCACGGTCTACGCCCTGCAGACCCGGGCCCTGGACACCTCCCGGGCGGGCCGGCTGTGGGTGATCAGCGGCAAGGTGACCAACGACGAGCCGCGACCGGTGGGCGGCATGGTGCTGCGGGCGGTTCTCTTGGACCGCGACGGCCGGGAAGCGGGCTTTGGCTACACCATGGCCGGCAACACCCTAAGCGATGCCCAACTGCGCTCCCTTACGCCCTCGGCCATCCAGGCGGCCCTGCTCAAGGAGCCCGATCGGGGACCGGTGACCCCGGGCACGCCGCTGCGCTTCATGTTCGTCTTCCGCGGCCGACTACCCGCCTCGCCCCGGTACCAGGTGGTTCCATTTGTCACCTGGCCGGCCGGGCCCTAGGCCCCGGCGCCGCGCCGCCGGCAGAGGTAGATGTAGCGGTAGGCCGGCTCGCGGTTTTCCAGCCGGTAGAAGTGGCGGTTGAAAAAGGCGCTGATGTCGCCACGCAGGTCGCGGTCTCGCACCCCGTACATCAAGAGCATCATGGCGGTCCAGGAGGGTAGGCAGGCGTTGGGGTGGCGGGTGAACTCCAGGCCCAGCCGGCTCAGGATCGCCTCCACCTCCCGGGGCTGGGGCAGGCCGTGCTCCTGGTGCTCGGCCAGCCAGGCGCTGCCGGTGATCCCCAGCACGAAGCGCTCGGCCTCGGCCGCCGCGGCGATGGGAAACCCGATGACGCAGGCCGTATCGGACACCCGGGACAGCTCGGCCAGGAAGAAACCCCGCTCGCCGGGGGCCACGTGCTCCAGCACGTCCAGGGCCACCACCACGTCCATGGCCCGGTCGTCAAAGGGCAGGCCGCCCTTGGCCCGCGATATCTCCCCCTCCCAGGGGACAACCCGGTGCCGGGGCAGGAACCCGGCCAGGCGGTTGTCTAAAGAACCCACGTCCAGCACCCGCAGACCCTCGCCGCCCAGTTGGTCCATCAGCTCGGCGGTGAAGGCAAAGCGCTGGTAACGGTCGAAGTCCAGGGTCTGTAGGTCCATGGCCTGATCCTGCCGGGGCCCGCCGGCGCCGGCTAAGGGGTTAAAAAAAGGCGGGCCGCGAGCAGCCCGCCGGTGGGTGAGCTGGTTCATGGTTATAGATACCTTGACGAACCAGTCGCGCAATTATTGCACCGCGGCCATGTTGCAAGGACCCGGCCGCGCCGGCTGGCCGCCACACCCTCATCACCTCTGGTGAATATGCACTTCGTCTCGCCAGGGACCCCATTCTCCCCGGTAATGGAGCCTCCGGCAATCCCGGGGAGGTGCAAGGCATACTTCGGGGCCTTGCAAAGGCGGTATAATCATAACTGGTCAAATCAAGCTTAATTACGCCGCCGGAACGGTCCAGACAATCGGGGCCCATCGCTAATGGTGAACAAGCCGGAGAATCCCGCCTTGCGGGTGGGCGCGTGGACGACCTTTACGAAATAGTCGCTGCCGGTCGCAAAGCCGGACGGGATGCGCCATGTGGTCATGTAGGTATGCGGCGGATCTATGCGGTGGCTGCCCATCCAGGACGCCTTAACGGTGTGGGCACGGCCCTTGAGCAGGATGATCTGGAAGATGGGCTGGCGCTCCAGCTCCGGCTTGACCTTGAAGGTCACGGTGATCATGTCGCCGATGTGCAGCACCCGGCCGGTCATATGACGGCTCACGGTGATGGCCGGTGCCGGCGGTTTAAAAGTACTCCGCACGGGTTTATTATGCGCCCGGGCCACCCTGGCGTTGTCCTGGGCCCAGGCGATCCCCATGCCGGCCAGGACCACGGCGAGCGCGGCCAAAATAATCGCTGACTTTCTCATCCGGTCCTCCTTGTATCCACAGGTTCATGGTTATAGATACCTTGACGGACCAGTCGCGCAATTATTGCCGACCTGGACGCTGGACATGCCATCGTGGCCTTACCCGCGCCGCAACCCCGCCAGGCCAGAGGTGCGAAAATTTAAGCGGAATTATAGCACAGCGTCCGCGGCGCAAGGACCCGGCCGTGCCGGCTGGCTAGAACCCCAGCTCGGTGAAGGCTTGGCGCAACTGGCTGATCTCCAGGCCGGTGGCGGCCACGATCGCCACCGCCGCCAGGACCAGGGTTACGATCAGAGGCAGTATCAGGGCCAAGAAGGCGCGGCCCCGGCTGATGTGGTGGGTCTCGGCCAGGCCAATGGTCATGGAGACCAACTGCCAGACGCTGGCTATCCAGTTGCCCACCACCGGCAGAAGCTGGAAGACGGCCGCGGCCTGGGCATAGCCCACCACCCGGAAGGTGGCCCCAAAGCCCTGCTGGGCCCCGCGGCAAATCCAGAGGAAGAAGTGCACCAGCGTCGCCGCCAGGTAGAGCCCCAAGACGGCCACCAGGGGCGTGAACACCAGGATGTAGATCACCACTATGCGGGCCACCCTCAGCTCACCCAGCTTGTAGCTCCACAGCAAGGTGGCGCAGGAGCCCAGGATGACCATGATGAGGCCGAAGGTGAGCGCCCAACGCGGCTCCGGCCGGCCGGGGACCCTGAAGGCCTTGGTGGGGCTAAAGAGCACCGCGGCCACGGTGCCCATGAGCCGGTTGCAAAAGCCGGCCTCCCCCTCCCAGGGTATGGGTTCGGCCGCCGGCCCGGGGGCCAGTTGATCGGCCAGGGTGGCCATGCCGTCACAGGGCGCGGCCGGCGGGGCCGGCGGCGGCGTGGGCTGGGGGTTTTCCGGCAGGTCCAGCTCGTGGCCGCAGCCCGGGCAAAAGACGGTGGGCGACCCGGGCCGGGCCAGGTCGCAAGGCACCTCGGTGCCGCAGTAGGGGCATACCCGGTTCATGACGCTCCCTTGGCGCGGTTTTTGTGTTTCAGCCGGGACCAGCGCCGCAAAAAACCGGACCACCCGGGACCGTCGGAGCGGGCGGCCACCTCCTCCCGGATGGTCTCGGCTTGCTCACCCTGGTTAACCGCGCGGCGCAGGCACTCCACCCGCGCCAGGCAGTCCCAACAGCCGGACGACACCTCGCGCAGCCCGGCCGGGCCCCGGGGAAAGACCTTTTCCAGGGAGCCGAAGCACTCGGGCCTCGGGGACATGTCCGGCCGGCTCAAGGTAGTCTCCTCCCTCGGGGTTCAAGGCTCTTGGCAGGATACGGCCCCGGGCCGGCCAGGTCAAGGCCGGCGGCGCGGCCGCGGCCGGCAAACCAGGAGACAGCCGGGGGATTCCATGGTAACTAATGCGCCAACCAGACTCATCGTAACCTTTGCCCAAACAGGAGGGGCGGGGGCCACGACGGCCCCGGCCGCGTGAAAATATGCCGGATCAATTGGCCCGACGAGACGACCTGCGCAACCTGGCCATCGTGGCCCACGTGGACCACGGCAAGACCACCCTGGTGGACGCCATGCTGTGGCAGAGCGGGGTTTTCCGCGAAAACCAGCAGGTGGCCGAGCGGGTGATGGACTCGCTGGACCTGGAGCGCGAAAAGGGCATCACCATCATGGCCAAGAACACCGCCATCACCTACGGCGGGGTGAAGCTCAACATCGTGGACACCCCGGGCCACGCCGACTTCGGCGGCGAGGTGGAGCGCACCCTCAACATGGTGGAAGGGGTGATGCTCCTGGTGGACGCCTCGGAAGGCCCTCTGCCCCAGACCCGCTTCGTGCTCTCCAAGAGTCTGGCCCGCAAGCTGCCCATCATCGCGGTGATCAACAAGATCGACCGGCCCGACCGGCGCATCGCCGAGGTGGAGGACGAGCTGCTGGAGATGTTCATCGACCTCGACGCCGACGACGACCAACTGGATTTTCCCATCCTCTACACCAACGCCAAGGCCGGGGTGGCCGTGACCGAGCCCAACGGCCAGGGCAGCGACCTCAAGCCCCTGTTCGAGGCCATCTTGCAGTACATCCCGGCCCCGTCCTACGACCCCGGCGATCCCCTGCGCTTCCTGGTGACCAACCTGGACTACTCCGACTACGTGGGGCGCATCGCGGTGGGCAAGATCGTGGGCGGCCGGCTGCAGCCGGGCCAGCCGGTGGCCCTGTACAAAAAGGGCCAGGCGGCCGGCCGCTGCTCCCTGAGCCAGGTCTACGCCTACCAGGGCCTGGAGCGGGTGTCGGTGGAGGAGGTGGCCGCCGGCGACATCGCCGCGGTGGCCGGGGTGGAGGAAGCCTTTATCGGAGACACCCTCACCGACCCCCAGGACCCGCGGCCCCTGCCGGCCATCAGCGTGGAAGAGCCCACCATGTCCATGGAGTTCGGCGTCAACACCTCGCCCCTGGCCGGCACCGAGGGCCGGCTGGTCACCTCGCGCCAGATCAAGGCCCGGCTGGAAAAGGAGACCCTCTACAACGTCTCCATCCGGGTGGAGCCGGGCCAGGGCAGCGACTCGTTCAAGGTGAGCGCTCGCGGCGAGCTGCAGTTGGCGGTGCTGGTGGAGACCATGCGGCGCGAGGGGTTTGAGCTCTCGCTGTCCAAGCCCCGCGTTATCACCCGCCAGATCGACGGCGAGCTCTGCGAACCCCTGGAACTGGCCGTGGCCGACGTGCCCGAGCAGTACGTGGGGGTGGTCACCGAAAAGCTCTCGGCCCGCCGCGGCAAGATGACCAAGATGCTCAACAACGGCCTGGGCCGGGTGCGCCTGGAGTTCGAGGTGCCCACCCGGGGGCTTATCGGCTACCGCTCCCAGTTTCTCACCGACACCCGGGGCAGCGGCATCCTCACCACCCTGGTCATCGGCCACACCCCCCACGCCGGACCCATCCCCGGCCGGGCGGGCGGCTCGCTGGTGAGCGACCGCTCCGGCAAGGCGGTGGCCTACGCCATCTACCACCTGCAGCCGCGCGGGGCCATCTTCGTGGAGCCGGGCGACCCGGCCTACCCCGGCCTCATCGTGGGGCAAAACTCGCGCCCCAACGATATCGCGGTGAACATCACCAAGGAGAAGAAGCTCACCAATATACGGGCGGCGGCGGCCGACGAGGCCCTGCGCCTCATCCCGCCCCGGCGCTTCACCCTGGAGCAGGCCATGGAATACATCAACGACGACGAGCTGGTGGAGGTGACCCCCCAATCCATCCGCCTGCGCAAAAAAGAGACCATGAAGCTCGGCGGAGCCCGCAAGAACCTCTAGCCCGTCCGGCGCTTCGCCTGGCCGACCCGCCGCGCTGGGGACGGCCAGGCATGCGCCCCCACGCTCCCTCGCCCCTTCGCCCCACGCTCCCTCGCCCCTTCGCCCTTTGGACCCTCGCCCCTTCGCCTCCT
>JAMOVV010000029.1 GCA_027067385.1 Desulfarculaceae bacterium | reverse complement strand
TCAAAGCCCTGGACATACTTCGGGGTCAGTCTCTGGAGGTCGAACGGTCGAGTCATGCGGCCCCGCCCAGATGCTCAAACACCACGATGTCGGACTGGCCGCCGCAGGGTAGAACCAGCCGGGGGGAGAAACCGGTGTCCAGGATGTCGGGCACCAGGTAGGAGGACCAGTCTAGGCCGAGGTCTAAAAAGAGCAGGATATTGGGCAGCCCCTCCTCGGTGAGGGTCTTGACGTGCCGGGCCAGGCAGGCGCCGGCGTCCTGGCCGTCCCAGAGCGGGTGCAACGAGACCGAGTGCAGCTCGCGGTTGATCTTGGCGCCTATGACCAGGTGGGCCGGCCGCGACTCGCCCTCCTGGCCGGTGGTGGAAAGCCGCCGGGGCAAGAACAGCCGCTGGTACTGGTCGCGCAGGAACCGCTCCAAGCGGGGATGGGTCCAGATTTGGTCGCCCGGGTCCTCGTTGAGCTGGCGGTAGTAGTGGGGCTGCTGGTAGGTCTCACCGCCGGGCGTGTGGATGACCAACTCGCCCAGCAGCTCAAAGTAGCCCGGGGGCAGGTGCTCGGTGGCCGGCCCGAAGACCAGGCCCAGGGCGTCGGTGCGGGCCAGCTTTTGCAGGCAGGCGTCGACCAGGGCCTGGGCCATGTCTGCGGCTTGGGGTTGACCAAAGATGTAGGGACCGTAGCCCTGCACCGAGTGGTCCCCCCGCCAGCGCCAGATGAGGCAGCCACCCACCTGGTCGTCGCGGTCAAAGGCGATCACCGCCTGGTACTCGCCGGAGGCGATCATGTCCACCAGCTTGCCCGGCACCGTGAAGGACTGGGGGTGCTGGTGGGCCGGGTAGAAACGGCTCACCAGGCGCGAGACCAGCTTGATCTGCTGGGGCGAGGGCGCCCCGACGCTGAACCGGGCCAGCTCGCCGGGGGGCGCCGGGGCCTCGTCGCCGGGCGGGGGGTAGTCCTTTTCCTTGCGGAAGCTCAGCACCATGTCGCCACTTTCCCCGGCGGCGATGGTGAAACGGTCCACCGAGCGCGAGGCGATGAGCAACCCCAGGTCGTCGAGGCTCTCGGGGTCGTCCAGGGAAGGTGTGGCCGTGAGGTTGAAGACGGTCATGTCCATGGCCTGGGGAGGCACCTGCAACCGCAGCTCGGCGTAGTAGCCGCCGCCGGCCGCCTCCAGCTCCAGGTTATGATCCTGCTGGGCGTGCTGGGTGAGATACCCGAAGACCTCCTCCGAGGCCAAGGTGAGTTTCAAGGCGTTTTTGCGACTAAGCCCCAAGGCGATGCCGGCCTGCTCGCTGAAGCCGGCCACCAGCGGGGCCATGGCGCTGTCCAAGGGAACCGAAAGACGGACGGAGGTCTTGTGGCTGGCCATGTCTGCGTTCTCCCAAGCCTGAAAATATGGCTCCTATATTAACCGCAAGTGGCCAAAGAGCCAAGCTGCATGTGGGGTTAAAGCGTTGGGCCGGCGGCCGACGGCGGGAAATATCTTTGACAGGGCCCGGCGCATGCTCCAAAATCACAGCATGAAAACCCCAGAGATATTCCAGGCGCGCTACGGTGCGCGGGCCGCCCGGGTGGGGTCGTCCCTGCCACGGGCCGACGCCCTGGCCAAGGTGACCGGCCGGGAGCCCTATGCCTGCGACTTCTACCACCCGGACATGCTCTGGCTGGGGGTGAAGCGCGCCGGCGTGCCGCACGCCCGGCTACGAGGCATCGATGTCGCGGCGGCCCGTGAGCTAAGCGGCGTGGCCGCGGTGCTCACCCATGACGACGTGCAGGGCAGCAATCGCCAGGGCGTGGTACGCAAGGACCAGCCGGTGCTGGTGGACGACAAGGTCCGTCACGCCGGCGACGCGGTGGCCCTGGTGCTGGCGATGGACCCCGCCAGCCTGGCCCGCGCCCTGGAGCTGATACGCCTGGACCTTGATCCCCTGCCCGGCGTCTTTGACCTGGACCAGGCCCTGGCCCCGGGCGCGCCGCTGGTGCATGGAGACAACCCCCAAGGCAACCTGATGTTGGCCGGCCAGGTAACCATCGGCCAGGGTCTGGACGCCTTGGACGACTGCGCGGTGGTGGTCCAGGAGGTGTTTCGCCTGCCCCGGCAGGAGCACGCCTACCTGGAGACCGAGGCCGGTTGGGCCCTCTGGGACCCAGACGGCGGGCTCACCATCACCGCCTCCACCCAGACGCCGTTTCGGGACATGGCCGAGGTGGCCGAGGCCCTGGGGCTGGAGCGCGACCAGGTGCGCATCAAGGCCCCTTACCCCGGCGGGGCCTTTGGGGGCAAGGACGGGGTGAGCGTGCAGAGCCTGCTGGGCCTGGCCGCCCTGGCCGCGCCGGGGGTGCCGGTGAAGATATGGCTCGATAGGCAGGAGAGCTTTATCGCCAGCCCCAAGCGGCACCCGGCCCGCCTGGCCTATCGCCTGGGGGCCGGCCAAGACGGCACCCTCCAGGCCCTGCACGCGGTGCTGCACTACGACACCGGCCCCTACGATCACCTGGGCGGGGTGGTGGCCACCCTGGGCCTGGAGCACTCCGGCGGGGCCTACGTCATTCCCCACGTTCACCTGGAGACCTACGCGGTCTACACCAACAACCCGGTGGGCGGGGCCTTCCGGGGCTTTGGCGTGCCCCAGGTCAACGCGGCCATGGAAGGCATGATGGAGCGCTTGGCCGGCCGGCTGGGCATGGATCCGGCTAAGCTGCGCCAAAAGAATATCCTGCGCCCCGGCTCCCTCACCCCGGTGGGGGTCACCCTGGACTGCTCGGTGGGCCTGGCCGATTGCCTGGAGCAGGCGGCCGGCCACCGGCTGTGGACCCGGCGGCGGCCGTGGAAGGCCGCGGCCGGGCCTCACCAGCGGCGCGGGGTGGGCCTGGCCCTGGCCCTGCACGGCATGGGCTACGGCCCGGTGGTGCCCGACGTGGCCAACGCCAAGATCGAGCTGTCGGACCAGGGCCGCCTGGTGGTCTACTGCGGGGTGGTGGACATGGGCCAGGGCAACGCCTCCACTTATCTCCAGGTGGCCGGCCACCTGCTGAACCAGGACCTGGCCCACCTGGAGTTGGTGCTGCCCGACACCGCCCGCACTTTGCCCTCGGGTTCGTCCTCGGCCAGCCGCACCACCTTTACTTATGGCCGGGCCCTGCTGGCCGCCGCCGGCGAGCTCAAGGTCCGCCTGCTCAAGCGGGCGGCCGACATGCTCATGGTGCCGGTGGAGGAGATGACCCTGGTGCCCGGCGCGGTGCGCCACCTCACCAGCGGCCGCGAGCTGAGCCTAAAGGACCTGGCCGGGTTCATGGCCGGCGAGGAGCGGGTGGCGGTGCACAGCTTCCGCGCGCCGGTGAGCCCCCAGAGGCCCAGCGACGACCCCGGCCTGACCCTGCACGGCCTGCCCCACCGTATCTTTTCTTTTGGGGCCCAGCTCTGCGGGGTGGAGGTGGACCGGCTCACCGGCCGGGTGCGGGTGTTGTCCTTGGTCACCTTCTGCGACGTGGGTAATGTCATCAACCGGCAGGTCCTGGAGCAACAGGTGCAGGGCGGGGCGGCCCAGGGCCTGGGCTACGCCCTGTGGGAGCGCATGCGCTCCCGCGAGGGCCGTATCATCGAAAACGACCTGTCCACCTATATCATCCCCACCGCCGGGGACCTGCCCGACATGGAGCTGGTGGTGGTGCCGGGCTTTGAGCCCGAGGGACCCTTTGGCATGAAGGGCGCCGGCGAGCTGCCCACCGACCTGCCCGCGGCCGCGGTGGCCGCCGCGGTGGCCGACGCCTGCGGCGCGGCGCCCAACCGTTTCCCCATCACGCCCCAGGTAGTCCTGGAGCTCTTGCACCAAGGCGCTGCGAGGAACCTGGCATGACCATTCGTTTTGAGATCAACGGAGAGAAGGTGGAGCTGGAGGTGGCTCCCGATGCCCGGGCGGTGGACGTACTGCGCCGGGAGCTGGGGTTCACCGGGGTGAAGGAGGCCTGCGGCCAGGGCGAGTGCGGGGCCTGCACGGTTTTGATCGACGGCCAGAGCCGCCTGTCGTGCCTCATGCTGGCCGCCCAGTTGCACGGCCGCACGGTGCTCACCATAGAGGGCATGGCCCACGGCGACCGGCTGCATCCCCTGCAAGAGTCCTTTATCGAGCACGGCGCGGTGCAGTGCGGCTTTTGCACCCCGGGGATGATCCTGGCCGCCGAGAGCCTGCTGGGCCGGGAACCAAGGCCCGACCGGGAGCGCATCCGGCAGGGGCTAAGCGGCAACCTGTGCCGCTGCACCGGCTACCAGAAGATCGTGGACGCGGTGGAAGCGGTGGTGCGGGACGGGGGGGAGAAACCATGACCCGGGTGTGGCTGCCCTCAAGCCTGGAGGAACTCTGGCCCCTGTGGGCCGAGAACCCCGGGGCCGCGCTCTACGCCGGGGGCACCGACCTGCTGGTGCGCCGCCGCGCCGGGCTGGTGCGGCCCGAGGCCCTCATCTGCCTGGAGCGGGTGGCCGAGCTGGGGCGCATCGAGCCAGACGGGCCGGAGGTGTTTTTGGGTGCGGCGGCCAGCTTTAGCCGGCTTTTGTCCTCGCCCCTGGTTACGGAGAAGTACCCCGTGCTGGCCGCGGCCCTGCAACGCATCGGCTCGCCCCAGGTCAGGCACATGGGCACCCTGGGCGGCAACCTGGTCACCGCCTCGCCGGCCGGGGACTCCCTGCCGCCGCTCTACACCCTGGACGCGGTGGTGGAGCTGGTCGCCGTCGGTGCAACGCGCCGGGTGCCCATCGCCGAGTTCATCCAGGGGCCGGGCCAGGTGGACCTGCGGCCGGGCGAGCTGGTGAGCGGGGTGCGCCTGCCCGCCACCGATGGCAACCTGCAGCATTTCGAAAAGGTGGGCTCGCGGGCCGCCCTGGCCATATCCATCGCCAGCCTGGCGGTGGCCGGCCGGCTCTCGGACCAGGGCGAGGTGTTGCAGATCAAGCTGGCCTGGGGCAGCGTGGGCCCCACCGTGGTATGCGCGCCGGCGGCCGAGGCGGCGCTCCAGGGCAAAAAGCTGACCCCCGAGACACTGGCGGCCGCCGGGGAGCTGGCCCAGCAGGCGGCAAGTCCCATCGACGACCTGCGGGCCAGCCGGGAATATCGCCTGGCCCTGGTGAAGAACCTCCTGCTGCGCCTGGCCCCTTAGCCGGCGGGCTCTTGCTGCATCTCCTTTAGCCGCTTCCACAGGGTCACCCGGCTGATGCCCAACAGGGCGGCCGCCTCGGCCCGCTTGCCGCCGGTCTGCTCCAGGGCGTCGATGATGGCCTGGCGTTGCTCGGCGCTTAAGGGGCCCCGCCGGCGGCTCTGCACCACCGGCGGCGGTGGCGCGGCCGTGCCCAGCATGTGGCCCGGCAGGTGATGGGGCTGGATCAATCCTTCCTTGCACACCACAAAGGCGTACTCCACCACGTTGATCAGTTCGCGGACGTTGCCCGGCCAGGCGTAGGCGGTGAGCAGGTCCAGGGTCTGCTGGGTAACTCCCTCCACCGGGTTGCCGCTCTTGGCCCGCACCCGCTTGATAAAGGCGTCCACCAGCAGGGGGATGTCCTTGCGGCGCTCGCGCAGCGGCGGCACCCGTATGGGGATGACCGCCACCCGGTAGTAGAGGTCCTGGCGGAACTGACCCCGGTCCACCAGTTGGCGCAGGTCGCGGTGAGTGGCCGAGATGATGCGGGTGTCCACCGGGATGGGCCGGTGGTCGCCCACCCGCTCGATCACCTGTTCCTGGAGCACCCGCAGGAGCTTCACCTGGATGGAAGGCGGCAGATCGCCCATCTCGTCCAAAAAGAAATCGCCGTGGGCCGCGGCCTCGAAGCGGCCTACCCGGTCGCGGGCCGCGCCGGTGAAGGCCCCCCTGACGTGGCCGAAGAGCTCGCTCTCCAATAGCGAGGGGTTTAGGGCCGCGCAGTTGACCTTGATGAAAGGCCCGCCGGAGCGTGGGCCGAGGTTGTGGATGGCCTCGGCCACCATCTCCTTGCCGGTGCCGCTCTCGCCCTGGATCAAGACCGGCGCCTGGGAGTTGGCCGCCGCCTCCACCAGGTTGAAGAGCCGGCGCATGGGCTCGGAGGTGCCGAGCATGCCCTGAAAGGAATCCTCCACCCCCAGCTCGCGCTTGAGCGAGTCGATCTGCTGCTCGCGGTCGGCCACCGGGCTCAGGTCGGTGAGCGTCTCCACCCCGCCGATGACCTGGCCCGACTCGTCCTTGAGCAGGGCGGCCTTTTTCACCACCGGCAGGGGAGAGCCGTCCTTGCGCCGCAGCTTGCACTTGCAGCCCCGGATGCCGCCTTTTTCAAAGAGCTCGCAGTGGGCCTCGCCGCCGGCGGCGCGCACCCCCTGGCAGCGGTCGCACCCCAGGATGGAGCAGGGCTGGCCCAGGAGCTCCTCCTCGGTGTAGCCGGTGAGCTCGGCCATGGCCGGGTTGGTCGATACGATGGTGCCGCCGGTGTCGACCACGATGAGGCCGTTTTGCATGGTCTCCACCACGGTTTCCCAATATCGGTTGTATTCCTGGTCGATCATCTGCTTGGCGCCTCGTCCGGATGGTGGTCGTTAAACGTAAATCGTGCTGGTTAACGTCGCGTTAAGCATTAACAAGTTAACATGGTTAAAGGTTAACGATTGCAGGCCCCCGGGGCAAGCGCTAGGGCCAAATTAATTTTTAACCCCCATATAACATGCGGTTATCCGACTATTGCCGGCCGGGGCCGCTGGCTGGCATGTCCTTTGCCTTACCATGGTCAGGCGAGAAAGACACAACCCCGGCGTGGAATCAAGGCTGTGCAGACCCAGAAAGATCAACCCCAGGTGCAAGGTCCTTCCGGACCCCGTCGTCTCGACGCCCGCACCTGGTCGGGTCCCTGGTGTTTGCTTAAGATCATCAGCCACTTGAAGAGGCTCCCACCGGGCGGCCGGTTGGAGGTTTGGGTGAAAGACCCCATGGCGGTGGCCGTGCTGCCGCGCCTGCTGCCGGCCAACGACAGCCGCCTGGTCCAAACCCGGGACCATGGCGGGTATCACAGCTTTTTGATCCAACGCGGGCGGGATAAATGATCTCCCGGGCCGCGGCCGCGGGACAACCAGGAGGGTGACATGCTCAAGTCCCTGACTTTTATTCGCGAAAACCTCTTGTACTTCATCCTGGGCTCCATGGTGCTGGGCCTGGGTTTCGGGGCGCTGCAGCCGGCCGGTTTTCTCAAGCCGGCGGTGCTGCCCATCTTGCTGCTGATGGTCTATCCCATGATGGTCAACATCAAGATCGAGGAAGTGGCCCACGCCTTCACCGACCTGCGCTCGGTGGGCCTGAGCCTGCTGATCAACTTCGGGCTCATGCCGCTGTTGGCCTGGACGGTGGCCGCGGTGTTTTTTGGCGGCAAGCCCATGTACGCGGTGGGGCTCTACCTCATCGCCCTGTTGCCCACCTCGGGCATGACCGCCGCCTGGACCGGCATGGCCAAGGGCAACCTCAACACCGCCCTGGTGATCATCGCGGTGAACCTGCTGCTGTCCATCTTTATCCTGCCTTTTTACCTCAAGCTGTTGGTGGGCCAGAGCGTGCCCTTTGACCCCATGCACATCTTCCGGCAACTGCTCTACATCGTCATCGCCCCCATGGTGGCCGGCGACCTCACCCGCCGTCTCATCGTGCGGCGCTGGGGCAAGCCGGGCTTCATGAAGGTGAAGCCCCACCTGTCGAGCGTCTCGTCTTTGGGCGTGGTGCTCATCATCTTCGTGGCCATGTCTCTCAAGTCCCACCAGATATTGGCCGATGCCTCGGCCTCGGCCTTCACCCTCATCCCCCTGGGCCTGTTCTACCTGTTCTCGGTGGGCCTGGGCATACTCATCGGCCGGCTGTGGCTGCCCTGGGACAAGATGATCGCCTTGGTCTACGGCACCGCCATGCGCGACCTGTCCATCGCCGTGGCCATAGCCATGCTGAGTTTTCCCGGCGCGGTTATGCCCATCGCCCTGGCCTACGCCATCCAGGTGCCCACCGCCGCGGTGATCATGAAAATACTGCTGCGGCTCCACCACAAGGCGGTCGCGGTGCCTTCGCCGGCGGCTTGAGCGCCACCGGGAAGCTTCATCAACCAAAAGACAACCAAACCCGCAATCACCATAGGAAGGAAATGATCATGACCAAGTTTTTGTTTATAATCTCTAAGGGATTTGAAAAGTCCGGCGGCGCCACCCGCGCCATGCAGTTCGCCGCCCTGGCGGCTGAAAAGGGCGAGCATGTGGAGGTGTTTCTCATCGACGACGCCATCCATTGGGCCCAGTTGGGCATGGCCGAGGGCATCCGCTCTACCACCGGCGAGCACATGAAGGACCTGGTGGACGAGCTGGTAAAGAGCAAGACCCCGATCCACGTGTGCAAGGCCTGCGCTGACAAACGCCTGGTATCCCCGGACGAGCTGGTCAGCGGCGCGGTGGTGACCGGCGCGCCGGTGCTGGTGGACATGATGACCGATCCGTCCTACAAGGTCTTCACCTTCTAAAGACCCGGCGGCGGCCGGTAAAACCTTATTCACCCGGCCCTCAGCGGCCGGGGCCAAGGAGCGAGGCGATCATGAAGAGCATGGTGGTTTATTCTTCTCAGACCGGCAATACCCGCAAGTTGGCCGAGACCCTGGTGCAGGAGTTGCCTGCGGGAGCGGAGCTGTACGCCATCGACGAGGCCCCGGACCCGGCGGGCTACGACCTGGTGGCCCTGGCCTTTTGGTTCCAGGGCGGCGCGCCGGACCCCAAGAGCGCCGCCTACCTGCCCAAGATCACCGGCGGGCGCTTGATGCTGGCGGCCACCCACGGGGCCCCGGCCGATTCGGAACACGCGGCCCAGGGACTGGCCAAGGCGGTGGAGCTGGCCGGAGGGGCCGCGGTGGTGGGGGCCTTTTCCTGCCCCGGCGAGGTGAACCCCAAGTTGCTGGCCAAGGTAGCCGCCCGGCCGGACCCCCCGACCTGGATCGGCGACGCGCCCAAGGCCCAGGGCCACCCGGACGAGGAGGACCTGGCCAAGCTGCGCGCCTGGGCCCGCGAGACCCTGGCCACCTAGCCCGGGGCGCCCGCCCCCAAAAACGCCGGCCCCCGCGCGTCCGTGAGGCGGCAGGGGCTGGCGATAACCCACGGCGGGTGGCCGGGGTGGGGATCAGTGTCGGGTCTCGTCCAGGCCCAGGCGGTCCTTGAGCCACTGGGCGATATCGCTGGTGAGGGCGTAGACTCCTTTGTGGCCGGCCCATTGCTCATGAAACTGCTCCTTGAGCCGGGGCGGCAATTCAATGACCGCCAGCTCATCGGCGCCGTTGCCGTCGCGCCGCACCAAGTGCACCACCGGCCCGTCCTCCCAGGAGTACACCACGAAATACAGGGCGACCTCGTCCTTGGACCGAACCATTTTTATGCCGTGATTCCAGTTGTTTCCCCATTCCAGGTATAAAGACACCGCCTTTTCGGGGGTCATCTCCCAGTCGATCTGGTTGACCAGGGCGCGGTCTTGGCGAATTTCTTCCAGGTTGAGCATGGCCCCTCCTTTCTAGTAATTGTTACTAATATTATAGCCGGCTGCATGATCAAGGCAAGCAGAATCAACCCCGGAAATTAAAAATACTAAGACGGCCGGCAAGGCCTCGCCGGCTGCCACGGCCTGCCGGCGATGCCGGGCTTATTTACCAATGGCGATGCAAGCTGTTAGGATGTTTATACATGGTAAGGTTTGGCCCCGGTCCCGCCCCGGAACAAGGATGCTGGCATGGAAGACGAACTCCTGAAGATATTTGCCGAAGAGGCCGGTGAGATCGTCGACGCCCTGGAGAGCGGCCTGTTGGAGCTGGAGGGTAGCCCGGGCCAGGAGTCGATCAACCAGGTATTCCGGGCGGCCCACACCATGAAGGGCAACGCCGGCCTGGTGGGGTTTACCGGTATCGCCGAGCTGACCCACGGCATGGAAGGCGTCCTGGACCAGATGCGCAAGGGGCAGCGCCAGCCCGACGCCGGCGCGGTGAAGACCCTGCTACAGGCCACCGACGCCCTCAAGGCCATGCTGGCCGAGCGCCTGGCCGGGCGGGAGCCTGCGCCGCCCAGGCCGGTGATGCAGGCCCTGCAGGACCTCTTGCGGCCGGGCGGCTCCCTGGCTGCCGCGGCAGAGCCGGCCGGCGAGGCCGCTGGTGAGCCCGGGTCTTTCCGGCCATTGTTGCAGGTGCCGCCACCGGTTAACGAGTACCCAAGGCCACCGTCGCCCGAGGCGGCGCCGCCGCCTGCTTCCCCGGAGGATTCGCCGGCCCCCAAGGGGGCCGCCTCGGCCACGGTGCGGGTGGGCACCGACAAGCTGGACCACCTGGTGGACCTGGTGGGTGAGTTGACCATCGGCGTGGCCCGGGTCAAGCAACTGCGGGACGAGGAAGACGAAGCCATGACCGCCGCGGTGGAGGCCCTGGAGCTGATCAGCTCCGAGCTGCAGGACCAGGTGCTCAAGGCCCGCATGCTCTCGGTGGAGAGCACCTTCCGCCGTTTTCACCGCATGGTCCACGACCTGGCGGCCGAGGAAGGCAAGAATATCCGCCTGCGCCTCAGCGGGGCCGAGACCGAGCTGGACAAGAACGTTATCGAAAAGATCGCCGACCCGCTCAAGCACATGATCCGCAACAGCATCGACCACGGGTTGGAGACCCCGGTCGAGCGCCTGGCCGCAGGCAAGCCGGAGCAGGGGTCCATCTGGCTGCGGGCCTTTCAGGAGGGCGGCAAGATAATCATCGAGGTGGCCGACGACGGCCGCGGCATAGACCCCGCCCGGGTGTGGGACAAGGCGGTGGAGCAGGGCTTGGCCCCGCCCGGCGAGATGCCCTCGCCCGGCGAGGTATTGTCCTTTTTATTCCAGCCGGGGTTTTCCACCTCTGCCGAGGTGACCGAGCTTTCGGGACGCGGGGTGGGGCTGGACGTGGTGCGCCAAAACATCGAGGCCCTGCGCGGCACGGTGGAGGTGCGCTCCCAGCCGGGCCAGGGCACCACCTTCGTCGTCAAGCTGCCGCTGACCCTGGCCATCATCGACGGCATGACTGTGCAGGTGGGCGAGGAGGTTTTCACCCTGCCCATGCTCTCGGTGATCGAGTCCCTGCGGCCCCGGGCCGGGGAGGTAACCACCCTGGAGGGGCAAAGCGAGTTGTTTGACCTGCGGGGGGAGTACCTGCCCCTGGTGCGGCTGTACCAGGTGCTTGAGCTGCCGCCGCGCACCACCGAGCCCACCGAGGCCCTGGTGGTGGTGGTCGAAAGCGTCAGCCGCCGCTTCGCCCTGATGGTGGACGCCATAGTGGATGAGCAGCAGGCGGTGATCAAGAGCCTGGAGCGCAACTACAAGAAAGTGGAGGGGGTGGCCGGGGCCACCATCTTGGGCGACGGCCGGGTGAGCCTGATCCTGGATGTATACGGCTTGGAGCGGCTGTCCCTGTCCGGGTGAGCCCGGGCGCGGCCGTGACTTGGAGTAGGCGATGGGCCGGTCATATGAAATAGGCGCATGGTTTGCCAGCCTGGCCACGGAGCAGACGGCCGCCCTGGAGCGCGGCTTGTCCGGGCTGGACTCCGGGGGTGCGGCCGCGGCCCGGGAGGCGCTGGGTCGCATCCGGGCCGGGGCCGCGATGGCCGACCGGCCCCGGGTGGCGGCCCTGGCCCGGGCCATGGAGGACCTGCTGGAGCTGGTCCAGGCCGGCGAGGTGGACCCGGGCGGGGCGGCGGCCGAGGCGTTATCCCAGGCCCAGGGGCGCCTGGCCGGCCTGCTGGCGGCCCGGGACCCGGCCGCGGAGGTGGATATCGGCCCGGCCCTGGCCGGCATACGCGCGGCCCTGGAAGGCGGAGCCAAGTCACCGGCGGCCATCGAGGCCCTGGGCCAATGCCTGGGCCTGGCCAGGCCCGGGGGTGAACCGCGCCTGGCCCTGAGCCGCTACACCCTGGAGCAGCACCTTTCCCAAGGCAATATCTATCACCTGAACCTCACCGCCGGCCGCCTGGCCGACTGGAACGCCGGCCCGTGCCAGGCCCTGGAAGAAGTACTGGGCCTGGGCCGGGTGCCGGCGCTGGAGGTGACACCCGATCCGGCGGCTAACCCCGAGGCCGGCGGCCCGGGCCTGGAGCTGCTCCTGGCCACGGTACTGGACGCCGAGCTCATGGCCGGGGCCCTGCGGCTGCGGCCGGAAGACTTTCGCCGGCTGGACCAGGAGGACTTCACCCCCACCCAGGCCCCTTGCAGCGTCTTGCGTCAGCCCGGGCTCGACCAGCCCGCCCCCGCGGCCGCGGCCTCGCCGGCCGGGGCTGGACCGGCCACCGGCCCCCAGTTGCCGGAGCGCGAGGCCCCCGGCCTGGAGTGGCTGCCGGAGTATCTTTCCCTGCAACTGGGTGACGAAACCTACGCGGTGGATATCCTCGCGGTGCAGGAGATAATCAACCTGCCGCCCGTCACCCGGCTGCCGCGCAGTCCGGACTACGTCCTGGGGGTGATCAACCTCAGGGGTATGGTGGTGCCGGTGATCGACCTGCGCCGCAAGCTGGGGCTGCCGGCGGCCGAGCCGGATGAGCCGGTGGTGATGGTGATGTACGTACGCGACAAGATCGTGGGCGCGGTAGTGGACCGGGTCAAGGACGTGGTGGAGATAGACCACGATTGGATCCAGGAGGCCCCGCCGGCCACCGGCCCGGTGAGCCGGGAGTTCCTGCGCGGGCTCTACCACCACGAGGATGAGATGTTGATCCTCATCGACCTGGACCGCATGCTAGCCGGCGATGTTTATGACGACCCTTAGCGGCCGCGTAAAGGGCGCCGGTGGTATGGTGCGAAAAATACAGGTAGAAACCATCCGGGCTACCAGCGTAAACATTTTTACTTGACAAATCGCCTTGCGGGCTAAAGGATTTGGGAAGCAACCCAAGGACGTAGAGCAAGATGCACTTACCTCGTCAAACCAACCGATCCGAGAGCCCCCGCCAGGCACTGGTGCGCACCATGGCCGCCGGCGAGGTGCGTTTTTATTTCTGGTGGCCCGGGTCATCGGCGGTGGGAGGTGCTGCGCGGGGTTCTGGATAAACCCTAGATAAACTAAAAGCACTCAGGCCCACCGTCGCCAGGCGGTGGGCCTTTCTTTTTGGGAAAAACCAAAAGGGCGGTTGGAAATGTTGCATGCGGTTAGCGAGGACTTTTTAGCGGACATCAACACCCCGGTGTCGGCCTATCTGAAACTGTGCCACGGCCAGGCCGGCAGCTTTTTGTTCGAAAGCGGCGAGAGCGTGGACCAGATCGGTCGCTACTCCGTTGTGGCTTGGGACCCCCTGGTCCGCCTGCATCTCACCACCCAGGGGCTGCAGGTCATCAATCCCCTGCTCCAGCGATCCCACCCGCCGGGTGATTTCTTTGACATTGCCCGGGCCACCCTGGAGCGGCTTGGTGACCCGGGTCTGCCCGATCTGCCCTTTGTGGGCTCGCTGATGGGATACGTGGGCTACGACGCGGTGCGCCTCATGGAGCGCCTGCCCTCGCCCTGGCCCGAAGACCTACCGGTGGCCGAGCTGTGCTTCTGCTCCCGCTTCGTGGTCTTCGACCACCTGGGCCGCAAACTCACCCTGGTGGCCCTGGCCGATACCCAGAACCAGGCCCGGGCCAAACTGGACGAGATCAGGCGACAGTTGCGGGTCCCCCTGGCGGTGGAGGCGGCTCCAGCCTCGTTGACCATGGACCCGCCGGCGCCGGGACGCTTCATCGACGCGGTGGCAAAGGCCAAGCACTACATCCTGGAGGGCGATATCTTCCAGGTGGTCTTGTCCGAGCAGTTCACCGGCACCAGCGACCTGGACCCCTTTACCGCCTACCGGGTGCTGCGCACCACCAACCCATCTCCCTACATGTTCTTCCTGGACCTGGGCGAGACCCAGTTGGCGGGGGCCTCGCCCGAGACCCTGGTCTCCATGGACCAGGACACCTTGCGCCTGCGCCCCATCGCCGGCACCCGGCGGCGCTCCGGCGACCCGGCTAGAGACCGGCGGCTGGAGCGTGAGCTGATGGATTCGGAAAAGGAGCGGGCCGAGCATATCATGCTGGTGGACCTGGCCCGCAACGACGCCGGCAAGGTGTGCCGCTACGGCACGGTGGCGGTGGACCCCTACATGGTGGTGGAGCGCTACAGCCACGTGATGCACATCGTGTCCCAGGTGACCGGGCGTCCCCGGCCGGAGGTGGATATCTGGCAGGCCTTTGAGGCCGCCTTCCCGGCCGGCACCGTGTCGGGCGCGCCC
>JAMOVV010000028.1 GCA_027067385.1 Desulfarculaceae bacterium | reverse complement strand
GCCAACCCGCATGTGCGACCCCTGGGCGGTGCACTCGGCCAAGTCCACTCTGGAGCTGGCCGGCGGCGACCAGCTCAGCGACCTGCAACAAAAAATAATGCAGGCCATCGAGCAGTCCAGGGGTATATCCCTGGCCGAGCTGGCCCGGCGCCTGGATCTCCCCGAGGCCCGGTTGGAAAAAGAAGTGGCCACCCTGCGGCACATGGAAAAGCTCCGGGCCCAGATGCACCAAGGACGCAAGGTATTGGTGGCTTGGTGACCGGTGGCGCTAAAAAGAATCCCCCCGGGTTGAACCAACCACGGCGGGTATTTAACATATTAGGTATGAACCCGCGGGCCTCGTCCCACCGCACGACGTAACATCGTCCCAAGGGGCGGCCGGGACGCACCGCATCCGGGGAAAGGAAACGGCCATGGACCGCCAAGAGCTACTGAAGATGCGTGAAAAACTGCGGCGGGAACTGGCCGAGGCCGAGGCCGCCTTGCCGGCCCACTCCATACGGCCGCACCAATTGCAACGCGTCGAGGAGGCCGAGGATCGCCTGGCCGAGGTGCAAAAGCGCCTGGACGCCCAGGAGGAGTCGTCATGAACTGCCGCAACCACCCCGACCGCGAGGCCCGGGTCCAATGTCAAAAGATGAGCATCGGCTATTGCCAGCAGTGCCTGGACGACTGCGAAGCCTGCACCGACCCTTGCGGATATTGTAAATTCCGCGGCGGTTGCATCATCTGGGAGCTTTGCCGAAAGTCAGACAAGCGCTACCAACTGGAGGACGATACCCAGGGGCAGGAATAAACCGCCGCCACCTGGCTGAAAAAATGGGGGAGAGGGCCGGGGCCCTCTCCCCCTGGGGTTGGGAGTGGGGGGAGAACTATGCTTTTTTCAGCGCCCTTGGGCCTTGGCGGGTAGTGCCCGCCGCTTGCTCAGCCACTGCCGAATCGCAACTCCTCGGCCTTGCCAAAATAGGCTTGGCTCACCTGGTACATCTTGGCCAACACGGCGCCCAGGTCGGAAAGATCACTGTCAGCGTAGGTGCAATAACGGGGCCGGAGTTGCAGGGCTTTTTTCACCAGGGCGTGGTCTTCAACTTCGGGCAGGACCAGGACCACCCGTACATCGTCCAGCAAGGGGACCAGTCGCAACAGGCGCGTTAGCTCGCGTTCATTGGTCACCACCAGTACCGCCACCGCGGGCTTGACCAGGGGCATGGCCAATCTCTGGCGCAGGCTTTCTGGGTCGTATAGGGAATCTACCTCGGCCGCACTAGCCAACTTATTGATAATCCAAAGGATGCGACGATACAAAGCGTCACGGCTGGTGGAGTACAATAACAGGTTCATGCTTACCCTGCGGCCAATGATTGACTGTCCTGCTTTGTCGTATAACAAGAAGCATGCCATTTTAGGGTGTACAGTATATGGTGTGCGAAAACAATTGGTTGCCTAAAATGTCCCTGTGCCGGAACATTGCCGAAGGGCCTTTGCCATGCCAGGTTCCTGGATAATGGGACGTGGTTGTCCGATCAAGGTGGACTGGAATTGGCCGGCGGGTCAGGAGGTGGGGCGGGCGATGTTGTGTTTTTTGAGCCGGTCGTAGAGGCCGGTACGGGAGAGGCCTGACATCTGGCAGGCTTGCTTGATGTCGCCCTTGGTGCGCAGCATCAGCTCTTGCAAATAGCCGCGTTCCATCTGGTCGTTTATGGCCTTGAGATAGGTGCGAATCTCGGGCATCACCGAGCCCAGGGGAGGGGGTTGGGGAGCAGCCGCCGGCGTGGCGGCGTGGCCGCTGAGTTGCGAGCGGGTGACCGCGATACGCACGCTGTTGGGCAGGTCCTTGCGGAATAGAGTGGGGGAGTTGCCGGCGGCGGAGATGGCCCGCTCCAGGGTGTTGAACAGCTCGCGCACGTTGCCCGGCCAGTGGTAGTTGGCCAGGGCCTCCAGGAACTCGGGGTGGAAGCCCTTGTTCTCGATGCGGTAGCGCTCGCACAGGGTGGCGATATGGGAGATGACCAGTTCCTTGAGGTCTTCCATGCGTTCGCGTAGCGGCGGCAGCTCGATGGTGAGCGAGCGCAGGCGAAACAGCAGGTCCTGCCGGAAACGACCTTGGGCCACCAATTGGTCCAGGTCGCGGTTGGTGGCCGCCACCAGCCGGAAGTCGCTTTCCACCTCGCGGCCGCCGCCCAGGGGCCGGAAGCGGTGCTCTTGCAACACGCGTAAGAAGGCCTTTTGCAGGGTAAGGGGCAGCTCGCCCACCTCGTCCAAAAACAGGGTGCCACGGTGGGCCTGGCGGATGAGGCCCTCCTGGGAGTGCTCGGCCCCGGTGAAGGCGCCGGGGGCGTGGCCAAAGAGCAGGTTTTCCACCAGCGACTCGGGCAGAGCGGCGCAGTCAACCACCACGTAGCTCTGGCCGGCCCGCGAGCTGTTTTCGTGCACCGCCCGGGCGAAGAGTTCCTTGCCGGTGCCGGTCTCGCCCATGATCAGGACGTTGGCGTCGCTGGCCGCCGCCTGGGCCAGCCGGTTGAAACAGGCCTGCATGGCCGGGCTGTTGCCGATGATGGCCTCGCGCTTGATGGCCATCATGGGCCGGTTGGCCATCTTCTCTTGGCGGTACTGCAGGGCGCGGGTAAGCGGCAGGGTTATCTGTTTGAGCGACGAACCTTTTTCAATGTAGTCCCAGGCGCCGCTGCGGATGGCCATCTCGGCGCCCTCGGGGTCGCCCAGGCCGGTGATGATGATCACCTCCGGTTGGCCGGGGGCGTTGCGCAGTTCGGGCAGCACATCCAGGCCGCTGCCATCGGGCATTCCCACGTCTAAGAAAACCAAGTCGTACTGGGTGTTGCCGGCTAGGGCTAGGCCGTCGGCCAGGGTGTGGCAATAGTCGGTTTGATGGCCCATGCTGCTGAACTTGGCCGTGAGCATGTCGCACATCATCTTGTCATCATCAATAATGAGTATTAGCGCCATGGTGCTTTTTATATAATGAGATGGGCTTATAAGACAACCCTTAGTTCACCAGGTGGTGGTAATGGTTGCCAAATTACCGACAGCCCCACCCAGGCGCGCCAGCGGCCCGCCGGGCGATTTGTAAAATTGTATACTTGTCGGCGTCCGACTCCTTTGGGCCGCCATGTCTTGGGTTGATTTCCGTTGAAAAATTCGCCGGCACGGCCATCCTCATCGCTTCAGGCAGGGCAGGGGGCTAGCTGTCCGTGGGAGGTAGAAAAAGCCTTCAAACGGCGTCTAATAGCCGTGTGACGGATTACCCCTGGCCCAAGGGATTGATTTATGCCTAATCGCTGGTGGCCCCGCGCGGCCGTAATTTTCATACCGGTTATCTTGGTGTGCGGCTTTTTGGTTTCCGAGGCCTGGGCCTACCACTACACCATCCAGGCCCGGGTGAACCTGCGCGCCGGGCCGGGGCTGGGCTACAAGGTTCTGCAGCGCCTGGAGAGCAACCAGAGCTTGCACTTGGTGGCCCGGCAAGGCGACTGGCTGCGGGTGCGCACCCTGGCCGGCCGCACCGGCTTTGTACGGCGGGACCTGGTTTCAGACCTGTGGATCAAGGTGCACAAAAAGGAGCGTCGCCTGTGGGTGATGCGGGGCCGGCGCGAGGTGGCCTGGTTCCGGGTGGCCCTGTGTCCATTCAATCCCCTGGGCGACAAGGTCAAGCAGGGCGACGGCGGCACTCCGGAGGGGCGTTTTTTCATTTGCCAGGCCACCGCCGCGCCGCGCCAGGCTAAGTACGGCGCCCGCTCGCTACGCCTGTCCTACCCCAACCGGGAGGACGCCCGCCGGGGACTGGCCGCCGGTCTCATCAACCGGTCCCAGTACCGGCGCATCGTGGCGGCCATCGACGCCGGGGTGACTCCGCCGCAAAACACCGCCCTGGGCGGCTCCATCCGCATCCACGGCGGCGGCTCGGCCCGGCACTGGACCTTGGGCGGCCTGGCCCTGGACGACCGCGACATGATCCGGCTGTTTCGCTTGGTGCGGGTGGGCACCCGGGTGGAGATTTACCACTCCCAGGCCCAGGAGCGCAAGCTCAGCCAAGCCGGCTACCTCAACCGCCTGATCCTGGCCGGGGCCAAGGCCCAGTTGGTTAAGCCGGCCCTGTACACCCAGCGGGCCATGGGGGTGATCGCCCTGAAGTACCCTGGCGGGGATTTCAGCAAATCCGAGGCGGTCTGCACCGACATCGTGATCCGTTCCTTGCGCGCCGCCGGGCTGGACTTGCAGGCCTTGGTGCACGAGGACGTGTTGCGCCACCCCAAGCGCTACCGGCGGGTCATCCGCCCTAATCCCAATATCGACCACCGCCGGGTGCGCAATCTCCTGGTCTTTTTGCAATACCACGCCCAGGTCATGGACCCGCGCAAGAACGACTTCCAGCCCGGCGACGTGGTGGTGATGGACACCGGCATCCCCAAGGTGTCGGTCTGTGACCACGTGGGAATCGTCGGCGATATACGCGACCCCGAGGGCGACCTGGAGGCCATCAACATCTGGGCCCCGGGGCTGCGCACCGCGTCCATGGCCATCTTGGGCAAGTCCTACCCCAAGGTGGTGGGGCACTTCCGCTTGACCCATCCCTTTGATTATCACTAGGGCGCCTGGCGCGGGGCGGGCGGGAGGTTGCCTTGGCCGCGGCCTAAAAGCAGAAGCACCGGTGTCCTACCTGGTGCGCTCCGGCAGGCCGCGGCCGGCTTTTCCGACAAGTAAGTGACAACCCGCGGGCCATGGACGGCCCGCCAAAGCCGAGCGGGGCTACCCAGTCGGCTTTGTGGTCTTGGGGTGGGATTTACTCCTGCCAAGACCCAAGAGGAAAAGCCATGGACGGCTTTTCCGACAAGTAAGTGACAACCCGCGGGCCATGGATGGCCCGCCAAAGCCGAGCGGGGCTACCCGGTCGGCTTTGTGGTCTTGGTGGGATTTACTCCCGCCAAGACCCAAGAGGAAAAGCCATGGACGGCTTTTCCGACAAGTTTAGTAGGCATGAGGGTGTCTGAAGCCCACGAACAGGGTGAGCAAGATGATCTTGAGGTCAAAGGCGAGGGACCAGTTTTCGATGTAGTAGAGGTCGCACTCGATGCGGCGCTCCAACGAGGTGTTGCCGCGCCAGCCGTTTACCTGGGCCCAGCCGGTGATGCCGGCTTTCACCTTGTGGCGCAGCATGTAGCCGGGGATTTTTTTACGGAAGTCGGTGATAAAAGCCGGGCGTTCGGGACGCGGCCCCACCAGGCTCATCTCGCCCTTGAGCACGTTGAAGAACTGGGGC
Organism: Desulfarculaceae bacterium; assembly: GCA_027067385.1. Taxonomy (GTDB): domain Bacteria; phylum Desulfobacterota; class Desulfarculia; order Desulfarculales; family Desulfarculaceae; genus JAMOVV01. The sequence continues at coordinate 53,824 of JAMOVV010000028.1, read as the reverse complement.
AGTTCGTCGAGGCTGGTGCGCCGCAGGAAGGCGCCCAGCCTGGTGCAGCGGGGGTCGTTCTCGTTGGCCCACACCGGCCCGCACTCGGCCTCGGCGTCGACGTCCATGGAGCGGAACTTGAGCATGTCAAAGACCCGGCCGTCGAGCCCCATGCGTTGTTGGCGATAGAACACGGGACCGGGGGAGGTCAATTTCACGGCGATGGCGATCACCGCCATGGGTATGGCGAAGATGGTGATGGCTGCCAGGGCGCCGGTGACGTCCACCGTGCGTTTGAGCACTTGGGCCCAGCCCTGCATGGGGCTGCCGCGCACCCCGATGATGGCCAGCCCCTCGAACTCCTCCACCGAGCCCGAGAGGCTTATAAAGCGCACCAGGTCGGGCACTATCTTGATGTCCACCACCTCGTCGCCCAGGTGGGTGAGAATGTCTTCGATCCGGTGGTGGGCGTCCAGGGGCAGGGCGATCATCACCACCTGGATGTCGCGGGCCCTGATTTCCTGGCGCACCTGCTGGTAGGTCCCCAGGACCTCGATGCCGTCGATTACCTGGCCCACCATCTCCGGGCGGCTGGTGATGAACCCGTCGACCCGCAGCCCCAGCTCGGGGTGCAGGGCGATTTTTTCGGCCACCAGCCGGCCCAGCTCCTCCACTCCCACGATGATCACCCCTTCGCCGAGGCTCTGGGGCTTTAGCCGGGACCACAGGCGGCGCAGCAGGGGTCGGTAGACCATCAGGGCGGTGGTGAGGATTACGAAGAAGGTTAGGAACACGAAACGGCTGAAGCCGTAGGGCCGCAGGAAGTAGGTTACGGTGACCGCCAGGATGACCCCCACCGTGGTGGCCCGCACGATGGGCCACCAGGCCTGCCGCGCGCTGGACCAGGGACGGTGGTACAGGCGGCTGGTGGGCAGGATCACCGCGAAGATGGCGGTGACCAGGATCATCAGCAGGAGGTAGTCGTTTAGATCAGGCAGGGTCTCGGTGAGCGGGATATGCCGGCTGTCGGCCAGGTAGTAGCGCAGTCCCAGGGAGGCCAGCCAGGAGACGGCCACCAATAGCAGGTCGCCCAGGTACAGGATGGAACGGAAGAACTGCAGGCGTTTTTGAAACATGCTCGAGCTGGCCGCCGGCGGGAGACTCCGGCGGTTTCCTTTTGGGAGACGTTGCTGGACCGCTACGGTCGTCTAGCGGGGTTTACTTGCCCCGGGCCTTTTCCATGGCCTCCTGTTGTTTCTTGCAGTCGATACACAGGGTGGTCATGGGGCGGGCCTTGAGCCGCTGCTCGCTGATATCCTCGCCGCAGGAATCGCATATACCGTAGGTTCCGTCTTCAAAGCGTTCCAGGGCCGAGCGTATTTTGGCGATCAGCTTGCGCTCGCGGTCGCGGATGCGCAAGAGAAAGTTGCGATCAGATTCCAAGGCGGCGCGGTCAGTGGGGTCGGGGAAATTCTCTTTGGTATCGGTCATGCCCGATACCGTGCGTTCGGCGTCCTTGAGCAACTCGTCCAACCGGCTTTGCAGGAGTTGGCGGAAATATTCTATCTGTTCCTCGTTCATCAGAACCTCTCCAGGTACCTGGCAGGTGGTTGAAAAGCCCTTGCCCGGTCTTTTCAAGCCCAACCTGTCGACTACGCGGTCCTACCGGACTTGCCGGCCGGGGTCCTGTTCTCCCGACCTGCCGACCTTTCCGGCACGCCCCCTGCGGGCGAGGGGGACCCGTCGGCTCGGCGGGGGAGAGAGAGAAACCTAGGTCCGCTGGTAGTGTCCGCTTTTGCCGCCGCTTTTTTCCATCAACTCCACCGACTCGATGGAAGCGCCTTTTTCAACCGCCTTAATCATATCATATAGAGTAAGGGCCGACACCGCGGCCGCGGTGAGCGCCTCCATCTCCACCCCGGTGGGGGCGTGGGTGGAGGCGGTGGCCTCGATTGTCACCCCGGGTCCGCTCAGGTCGAAGTCTACGCTCACCGCATCCAGGGGCAGGGGGTGGCACAGGGGGATCAGCTCCGGGGTGCGCTTGGCGGCCATGATGCCGGCCACCCGGGCCACGGCCAGGGCGTCGCCCTTGGGCAGGCCGCCTTGACTGATGAGCTCCAGGGTGGCCTGGCTCAGGCGCACCCGGGCCTGGGCCCGAGCCACGCGCTTGGTGGTCGGCTTATCGCCCACGTCCACCATGCGGGCGGCTCCCTTTTGATCCACGTGGCTCAGCCCCATCAGTTGTCTCCGGTTAAGGATTTGAAAAAGCCCTTCTTTTTGCCGCCGGGTTTGGCTTTGGGGTTCCCGGGGGTGTCGGCCTGGGCCTCGGGCGCGGCGCCGTAGTCACCGAGCTGCGCGAACTCCCGTAGCAGTTCTTTTTGGCGCTTGCTCAGCTTTTGGGGGGTGCGCACCAATAGCTGCACCAACATGTCGCCGCGCCGGTTCGAGTGTGAGCGCAGGCGCGGCATGCCCAGGCCGGGCAGTCGGATGACGTCGCCGGACTCGGTGCCCGCCGGAATCTTGCCGTCCACGGTGTCGTCGATGAGGGTCTCGATGGCTACCGTGGCCCCCAGGGCGGCCTGGACCATGGATATCTCCATCTGGCGCATGATGTCCGGGCCGCGGCGCTCGAATACCGGGTGGGGGGCCACGTGCACGAAGACATAGAGGTCACCGGCCGGTCCGCCGGCGTAGCCGCCTTCGCCCTCGCCGGCCATGCGCATGCGCTGGCCGTGCTCGATGCCCGCCGGCACCTTGACCGAGAGGGTTTTCTCCTCCAGGGTGCGGCCCTGGCCCCCGCAGTCGGGGCAGGGGTCGGTGATCACCCGGCCGGACCCGTGGCAGGCCGGGCAGGTGGTGGCCATGCGAAAAAAGCCCTGGCTGCGCGTCACCTGGCCCTGCCCCCCACAGGTGCGGCAGGGCTCGGGCTCGGCCCCGCCGGCTTGGCCCAGGCCGTGGCAGGCCGGGCAGGCCACCTCGCGCCGCAGCTCCAGGTCCACTTTTTTGCCCCGGGCGGCCTCTTCCAGGCTGATCTCCACATCGTAGCGCAGGTCGCTGCCCTGGCGGGCCCCGCCGGGCTGGCCGCCGCCGCTGAACCCGAAGAAGCCCTCGAAGATGTCGGAGAAGGCGCTGAAAATGTCGTGCACGCCGCCAAAGCCCTGGAAGCCGGCGCCCTTGAGGCCCTCGTGGCCATAGGTGTCGTAGAGTCGGCGTTTTTCCGCGTCGCGCAGGACTTCATAGGCCTCGGCGCATTCCTTGAAGCGCTCCTCGGCCTCCGAGTCGCCGGGGTTGCGATCCGGGTGGTACTGCAAGGCCAACTTGCGATAGCTGGCCTTGATCACCTCGATGGAGGCGTCGCGATCAACGTTGAGTATCTCGTAGTAGTCGCGTTTCATCTTGGGTCAGCTTTAGTCGTTCGCCTCGGCCGCCGCGGCAAAGGTGTCCTTGCCGCCCTGGCGGGCGGTTTGGGCGATCTGCGCCATTTGTTGGTCACTCAGCTCCTGGCCCAGGGCGCGCGCCGCGGCCGTGGTGTAGAAGTAGTCGCCGGCGGCCAGGGCCAGGTCCCGGAGCTGCTCCAGGCCGGAGGTATCCTGGGCCGCGGCCAGGCACTCCAGGGCCTCGCCCCAGCGGCCCAGCTCCAAAAAGGCCAGGCCCACCTCGGCCAGGCGGGGCGAATTGGCGGCCAGCAGTTTGCGCCGCTCTTGGGCGCTGACAACGGCAGCGGCCATGACGCCCTCAGTCCTTGGCCGGCGGGTTGTCGGCCGGGGCCGTCTCAGCGTCCTGGTCGCCCTCGGCCGGCAGGGCCTGGGCCGCCTCGCTGAGCCGCTGGCGCTCGCGGGCCTCGGCCTCGGCCCGGGCCTGGGCCGCCTCCTCGGCGGTGACCGGGTAGACCTGGCCGGCGGCGATTTCGCGCAGGGCCAGCACCACCTCTTTGTTCTTGGACTCCAACAGCGGCGGGGCTCCCTCCCGCAGTTGGCGTACCCGCTTGGTGGCCAGGTGGACCAGGCTGAAACGGCTGTCGACCTTTTGCAGGCAGTCTTCGACGGTTACACGTGCCATCGCTTCATTCCTTTATGGTTGGCCGGGCCGGGGGCTTTTCCCTGGGTCCAGGCCGGGGATGCTCTTTATCAACTCGGGTTTTACCCCAAAAACTCTATCATCGCCATCGACCTTTATGGCCAGCAGCTTGCTGGCCGGGTCCACCTTGCCCACCTTGAGCACCCGGGGCTCACACTTGGGTGCGGGTTTGCCCTTGGGGGCGGGGGTCTGCAAGGTCAGCACGATAACCGCGCGGGGGGACACCAGGCCGTAATCCCCGCCGGCGGGCAGTATCTTTTGCCAGTGCAGGTTGGCCAGGTCCCATACCAGCAGGGAGGCCGCCTCGCCGCTCTTGTGGTCGCCGGGGGGCTGGGTGCGCACCCACCGCCCCTCGGGTCGGGCGTAGGTAGTGGACTTTTTACCCACCTGCACCGTGAGCCGGACCACGTCGCGGCGGTCCAGCTCCCAGGGCCGGCGGTAGGCCAACTGCTCGGGCTTGCGACGCAGGCGCTCCAGGCTCAGCTCCTTGACCACCATGAGCGATCCGCCCGACAGGCGCCGGACATAGCTGTGTTGCTGGTCCTTGGTTTTCTTGCCGATGAGTATACCGGCCCGCTGGCCGGATTGCAGCCCCATCACCACCATGCCGCGGGGGGATTCCAGGCCCTTGGCGGCCGGGTCAAAGGGTGGGTCCTCAAAACCCACCGCCTGCAAGCCGTGCACCTGGTACAGCAAATCCACCATGGCCTCGGGGTCGACCCGGGAGCCGTCCTTGAAGCGCCAGTCGGGCCGGGCGCCGCCGATTTTACGCACCAGCACCAGGGGCTTGGCCTGGCCGGGACTTTGCAGCTCCAGGCGCACCACGTCGGAGACCACGAAGTCCAGCACCGACTTGCTGCGCAGGTCAAAGAGCCCCACGAACATGGCCCGCCCCTGGTCCGAGGGCAGCAGCAGGACCTCACGGCTGCCGGGCAGGGCGGCGTAGACGTACTCGCGGGTGGGGCTCACCTTGCCCACCAGCAGGGTCTTGGCCACGCCGTCCTTGGTGACCAGCTTCAGGCGGTAGTGCGGCGGGTCCAGCCCAAAGGGGGCCAGGTCTTTCTGGGCCGAGAGCCGGCGGGCCACGGTGGCGGTCATCAAGGTGGCCGCCACCTTGCCGATCACCACCCCGTCGCCATCGGTCTTGACCGGGGTCAGCAGGGCCCAGCGGTGTTCTTTGTCGCGGCGCTCGATCTTGATGGGATGCTTCACCTTGGAGCCGCTGATCTCCAGGCTGGCCACCAGGCGGGGGTCGTCCAGGGCCATGATGCGGGCGGCGCGTTCCTTTTGGGCGGCCTGCTGTTGGTCCCTGCGGCTGATCAAAATATAGGCGGTGGCGGCCACCGCCACCAGGACCAACCAGACGATTAGCTGCCGCGGTTTCACGCCACCCTCCTGCGCCGCAGCACCACCACCACGCCGATGATGGCAAAGATAAGCGGCACCACCACCACCGGCAACCAGAAGACCATGCGGGCCTGGAACAGGTCCAGGATCATGGACTCGCCGCCGGCCATCTTGGGCCGCAGCGATACCAGGTCGGCCTCCTGGGCCAGATAGCTGATGCAGTTGAGGATCAGGTCGCGGTTGCCCACCTGGCCCAGGTCGGGATTGGCGGCGAACTCCGAGTCGCCGATGACCACCAGTTGCCCGGCGGTGGGCGCGGGTCCTTTATGCCCCGGCTTGGGCTTGGGCGCCGGCAGGGTGACCACCACCCCCAGGCTCACCGGCCCGGGGGTGTCACGGCCCTTGTCGAACTCAGGCGATTTATTGCGCATGCCCTCCAGGTCGGTTTCGGCCCAGGACAGCTTGCTGCTAAACACCAGGGGGACCACCTGAAAGCCGGCCGGCACTTTCTTAGCCGGGCTCACCGAGCGGGCCACCGTGAAGAAGGTGAGGGTGTTGGCCATGGGGCGGGTGATCTCGTGGTCGGCGTAGGCCGCGCTCACCGGGGCGAAAGGACTTTTGCCATACTCCCGGCTGGCCAAGTCCACCACCAGGTCTTGGCCCAGCTTCACCCCGCGGGCGGCCAGCCACTCGGTGAGCCCGCCGTCGTACTGGGGGTCCAGCAGGATCAGGACTCGGCCGCCACTGGCCAGGTAGGCGCCCAGGCGCTCCTTTTCCACCTTGGCCAGGGGCTTGCGTGGGCCGGCCACCACCACGGCGGCGCCGTCGGCCGGCACCTGCTTGGCCGTGGCCAAGACAAGCGGCTTGATCAAGTAGTGCTGCTGCTTCAGCGAGGCCGCCAGCCGGCTATAGCCGGCTTTGCCCTCGTCTGTGAGCGAGCGTTCGCCGTGGCCGATTAGCCAGTAGATGATCTTTTGGCCCTTTTTGGTCACCCGGATCAGGGCATTGGTGAGGTTTTGCTCGTCCACCGCCTTTATCGACTCGTGTCGGTCACCGGCCACCAGCACCACTGTGCCGTAGGCGTTGACCTGGTAGCGCTCGGCCAGGGTGGGCTCTTGGTCGGGGTCCACCAGGCGATAGGTGAACTTGGGGTTGCGGTAGTGGAACTGGGACAACAACTGCTCGGTGGGCTCGCGCCCCATCTCCACCGCCTGGAAAAAGGCCAGGGCCTCCACCGGCTCCGGGAGGTTTTTCAGCACCTGCCTGGTCTGGGGGGCCAGGGTGTGCTGGCCGCTCTTGGACAAGTCGAAACGCAGGTGATGGCGGCTGGCCAAGGCTCCCAGGAAGATCACCAGGGCCAAGAAGGCCAGCACCCCCACCAGCGAGCCCAGGCCCAGGCGGGTCTGGCGATGGGTGGCCATGCGGGCCAGGGAGCGGCGGTTGACCACCGCGGCCACCACCAGCAAGACCAGGCCGGCGCCGGCCAGGACCAGCCCCCAGAAATATTTAAAGGTGGCCAGGGCATAGACCAGCCCCCCCAGGCCCAGCAGGAACAAGCCGGCAATGGCCAGGACCCGCGCCGCCAGGTTGCTCTTTAAACCTTCCACCGTTTGGCCTCCAGGACTCTAATGGCCGTGAACAGGAAAAAGGCCGTGAACAATACGAAAAAGGCCAGGTCGGCCGTGTCGATCAGCCCCTGGTTCAACTTTTCCAGGTGAGTGAGGGTGGACAGCGACTCCAGTACCTTGCCCGTGGCCGGCGGGGCCACGAAGCTGGCAAAACCCATCACCCAGAACAAGATGAGCACCGGGAAGGTGTTGGTGGCGGCCACGATCTGGTTTTCGGTGAGCGCGCTGGCCAAGAGCCCCACCGACAAGAAGGCCGCGCCCACCAGCATCAGCCCCAGGTAGCCGGTGAGCATGGCCGGCAGGTGGGGCTCGGTGAGCCAGAACAGCAGGCCCAGTCCCGAGGAAGACAGCAGGATCATCAGAGCGTACACGGTCCACACCGCCAGGAACTTGCCGAGCACCACCATCGTGTCGCTCACCGGGTAGGACAGCAGCAGCTCCAGGGTGCCGCTCTTTTTTTCCTCGGCCAGCAGGCGCATGGTGAGGATGGGGGCGATGATCATCATGAGAAAGGCCATGTTGAGCATCACCGGCCCGATGAGCATGGTCTGCAAGTCTACCTGCATGGCCATGGGGTTGCGGGCGGCCATCATGGAGCGCTCCATGTAGCCGGCCACGTGCAGGAAGTAGAAGAACCCGGTGACCACCTGGAAGACCACCAGGATCACGTAGAAGATCGGCGAGAGGAAATAGGCTCTCAGCTCGCGCAGGTATATGGCTTTTAGCGCTTTCATGCCGCCTCCTTGTCCGCGGCGGCCTCGCTGCCGATGACCCGCAGGAAGAGGTCTTCCAGGTGGGTGGCCGCCGGCGCCAGCTCCAGGAGCTCGCAGCCGGCCTCCACCACCGCCTTGGCCAGGCGGCCGCGCACGGCCTGGTCTTCCCCGGCCTGGATAATAAAGCCGACCGCGTCGGCCTCGCCGGGCGGCGGCTGCAGGGGCTCGACCGAGCCCACCCCGGGCACCGCGGCAACCAGGCGGCCCAACTCCTCGGCCGGGCCGCGGGCCACCAGGCGCAGGCCGGCGCCGCTCTGGGCTTCGGTGCGCAGGTCCACCTCGGCGGCCAGGCGGCCGTGGTTGATGATCACCACCCGGTCGCAGGTGGCCTCCACCTCGGGCAGGATGTGGCTTGAGAGCATCACCGTCTTGTGGCCGGCGAAGCTTCTGACCAGGGAGCGGATTTCCACGATCTGCCCCGGGTCCAGCCCGATGGTGGGCTCGTCCAAGATGAGCACCGGCGGGTCGGAGACCAGGGCCTGGGCCAGGCCCACCCTCTGGCGGTAGCCCTTGGACAACTGGCCGATGAGCTGGCCGGTGCGCGGGCCCAGTCCCACCGCCTCGATGACCCGGCCGGCCTCTTGTTTGGCCTGTTTGGAGGATAACCCCTTGGCCCGGCCCACGAAATGCAGGTACTCGCCCACCCGCATTTCGCTGTAGAGCGGCACGCTCTCGGGCAAATAGCCGATCATGGCCCGCACGGCCATGATGTCTTCGAGCACGTCGCGCCCGCCCACCAGGGCGGTGCCCTCGTTGGGTGGGAAGAACCCGGTCAGGATGCGGATGGTGGTGGTTTTGCCGGCCCCGTTGGGGCCCAGGAAACCGAGGATTTCGCCGCGCTGCACCGTGAAACTCAGTTCGTCCACGGCCAGGTTGGCGCCGAAACGTTTACACAGACCCTTGACCTCTATCATGCCATCTCCCCTGGCGGAATCGGCCGGTAGCTGTCTCTGACACCTTTGATCAAGTCAATATATCTACCACCAACCTCCGGTGGTGTAAAGGCGGGCCGGCACTCTTGGCAGTAAATGATATCAAGTGGTTGCCGGCAGGCGCCGGTGCAGTCCCTGGCGGCGGGGCGGGTCTTGGCGGCAGGGTCAAGGACCCCGGGGCGGGATTACTCCAGGGTGGCTTTGACCTGCTCCAGGTCGCTGTCGACCATCTCGCGCACCAGGTCTTCGAAGCTGTAGGCCGGCTCCCAGCCCAGTTGGGCCTTGGCCTTGCCGGGGTCGCCCAGCAGCAGGTCCACCTCGGCCGGGCGGAAGAAGGCCGGGTCGATGGTTACGTAGTCCTCGTAGTTGAGCCCCACCTGGTCAAAGGCGATCTGGGCGAACTCGCGCACCGAGTGGGTCTCGCCCGAGGCCACCACGTAGTCCTCGGGCTGGTCCTGTTGCAGCATGAGCCACATGGCCCGCACGTAGTCCTTGGCGTGACCCCAGTCGCGCTTGGCCTCCAGGTTGCCCAGGCGCACCTCGTCGGCCAGCCCCAGCTTGATCATGGCCGCGTGGCGGGTGATCTTGCGGGTGACAAACTCCATGCCCCGGCGGGGCGACTCGTGGTTGTACAGGATGCCCGACAGGGCGTAGAGGTCATAGGCCTCGCGGTAGTTGCGCACCAGGTCGAAGCCGGCCACCTTGGTCACCCCGTAGGGCGAGCGGGGGTGAAAGACCGTCTCCTCGTTTTGCGGGGTCTCGTGCACCTTGCCGAACATCTCACTGGAGGCGGCCATGTAGAAGCGGCACCGGGGGGCGCACTGGCGCACCGCCTCGAGCATGTTGAGGGTGCCGCCGATGTTGGTGTTAAAGGTGGAAAAGGGGTCTTCAAAGGACAGGGCCACGAAGCTCTGGGCCCCCAGGTGGTAACACTCGTCCGGCTCGGTCCGGCTCACCACGGTGTAGAGGCTGCCGAAGTTTTCCAGCGAGGCGTCGTGCAGGGTGAGGTCGCCGAGAAGGTGGTTGATGCGCCAGGTGCGGTGCTCGGGGATTTCATTGGCCGAGCGCCGCATGATGGCGTGGACCTCGTAGCCTTGTTCCAGGAGCAACTCGGCCAGGTAGGAGCCGTCTTGCCCGGTGATGCCGGTGATGAGTGCCTTTGGGGCCATGTATGCTCACCCGATATTAATAGTGCTAAAAAAGCCTTGCCTCAACGTGGCCTTGCCTCGACGCGTCCGTCCGGGACACCCCCCCGGCGACCGCCGTATTAATATTATGGCCCCGGCACTTTGTCAACCGCACCGAGCCGGGCGGCGCTAAAGGCCGATGCCTCCCTTGACCGGGCCACAGGCCAGGAGGTACAGGGGGACCTCGCCCGGCGGCAGGCCCATGGCCGCGGCCAGTTCGGCGTCGTAAAAGGCCCCCACCCCGCAGCAGCCCAGGCCCAGGGCGGTGGCCGCCAGGTAGAGCCGCTGGCCGGCGGCGCCGGCGTCCAGCATGAGATGGCGGTAGGAGCGGGGTCCGCTCACCTCGGCGGTGTGTGCCACCGGGGCGGACAAGAGCAGGAGCAGGGCGGCCTGGCCCACCCACATCTGGTTCAGGCAGGCCGCGGCCACCTGGTGGGCCGGGTCGCCGCCGCCGGCCGGTTGGGCGCTGAGCAGGTGGTGTCCCGGTAGGTAGCGATAGGGCCCGGCCGGCAGGTCGGGGGTTTTGAGCGCCACGGTTACGCCCAGGCGCGACGGGCCCGGCAGGGCGGCGGCCAAGAGATTGGAGCAGTCCTCCAGGCCCAGGGTGGCGGGGATGAAGTTGCGCCGCGAACGCCGCCGCCGCACCACCTCCAGGAGATCGGCCGGCCCGCCGGTGGGCGCCGGCAGGGCCACGCCGTTTTCAGGCCGGCGGGCCGGGGGGATGGCCGGGTTGGGCTCAGCCCGGGTGAGGATACCCGCGCGGTGGGCCTCCAACACCTGCTGGTCCACCCCCACCCGGCTTGAGAGCGGCTGGGCCGCCAGGTCCAGCGGGGGCAGGCCGCCGGCGTCTGGCTCGGGGTTCTCCACCGCCCCGCCGGCGGCCAGGCCCACCAAGGCCGCCTCGTCGCGCGGGGCCAGGCCCAACAGGGCGCTGGCGGCCGAGTCCACGAAGTTGTAGACCGTGGCCGAGGCCAGGCCATGGGCGGCCAAGGCCAACTCTAGGTTGGCCAGCATGTGGCCGCTGTCCAGCAGGCAGTAGCGGTAGGCCCGGCCGCGGTATTTCCACACGCTGCGCCAGTACATGGCGGTTATGAAAAAGCTCAAGCGGGACGGCTCGCGGCCCAGGGCCTGGCCGGCCCGCCTGGCCAGGCGGCCGGGCCACAGGGGGTGCAGGCCCGGCTGGTCTGGGGAGAAGTGGTAGACGCCGGGCTCCAGGTCCGCCACCTCCTCGGCCACCAGGTATAGCTCGGCCGGGTACAGGGCCCCGGCGCTGGCCGGGGCGCGCAGTCCCATGGCCTGGTCCGCGCTCTTGGCCAGGGCGGTGATGCCGGCGCTCATGAGCAGCAGCGAGGACACGGTGGCCTCGTCCAGGACAGAGGCCGGCGGCCGGGGCGCATTGCCCCGGGCCAGGTCAAAGAACCCGGCGGCGGGCCAGCGCGGCCGGGCCATGGGCCGGGGCTCGCGGTTGCTATAGCGTTTAAAGGGATGCGGCTGCCGGGACCAGTCCAGGCCGTGACCCGAGAGGTCGCCCCGCTGGTAGGCGCTTTGTTGGTGGTAGTGACTCATGCCCTACAGGCTACTGCACCGTGATGGTGATTGTCACCTGGCCCTGGCCGCCGCTGGCCGGGCCGGGCAGCAGGAAGGTGAAGGAGCTGCCCTGGTAGGTGCGCTCCAGGCCGGACTCCGAGGCGCTCACCGTCTGCACCCCGAACACCCACAGCCTGGCCGGCTGGTCGATACTCACTGTGGCCGTGAAGCCGTCGTCGTCGTTGACCAGCCGGAAGCCGCGCAGCGCCGGCAGGTCCCACTGCTCCTCCAGGCTCAAGGACTCGCCGGCCAGGGTCTCCAGCCGCCGCTTGGGGTCGGCGGAGGCCAGCAGGGTGAGGTTCAGCTCCACGGCCAAGACAAAGGGCGGGGTGTCGGCCTGGGGGACGTCGATGCGGTAGGCGCAGGTGAGCTGGCCGTCGGCGCGCAGCTCCAAGCGCTTGCGCAAGTTGACCGGCCAGGGACCGCCCGAGGCCCAGAGGCGGCCGGGGCGCGCCAGGCGGCACCAGGCCGCACCATCGGCCGCGCCGTGGTCTTGCAGGCCAAAGGGCTGGTCCACCAGGTCGCCCCACTCCTGGTAACGCCCGGCGGCAAAGTCGGCCAACGAGACCTCCGGCCGCAGCAGGTGGTCCTGGAAGACGGCCCGGCGGTACCAGTCGTAGACCAGGTGGTCGGCCAGGTCGTCTTCCTTGAACACCACCTGGTCGTGAATAGAGGCCGGCTGGCCGTGGGGCTGGTCGTCTTCGGCCTGGTCTTGCAAATGGGCGTGGTAGGCCTCGCGGCGGCGGGTGAGGGTGTTGCCCAGGTTGAAGGCGCTGGGGCGGTGGTTGAGGCAACTGACGCTGCCGCCGTAGCCGGGATGCACCACCAGGTCCAGCTCTGGGCAGGCCATGATCACCTCGTCGCGGCCGTCGGCGTCCAGGTCGGTGACGCTGCACTCGGCCCAGCCGCGCTCTCCCCAGGCGGCGCGGTCGACCAGGGTCTCGGCCGCGATGAGGTGCTGGTGCACCGCGTGGCGCAGGTGCCCCAGGTAGAGCCCGCCAAAGAGGCCGTGCCAATAAGCGCAGTTGCACTGGGCCTGGTGCAGGTGGTCGCGGGCCACCGGGTCGCCGCTGGCCGCGACCTTGGCGCTCACGGCCAGCATGCGTTTGTGCATCAGGTTGGACTCGGGATACTTGACCAAGAAGTTGTCCCACAGCCCGCCGCGCAGGAACCGGCGCATCGACTCGTAGCGCCCCTCGGACTCCAGGTCCTTGATGAGCCGCTCCAGGGCCAGGGATGCCTCGGCCGGCAGGGCCCAGGTGAGCATCTCCTCGTAGGAGGCGGTGGGCGGGTAGACCCGGCCGCCGGGCGGGTGGTCTTGCAGGTAGCGGCCGGGGCCGGAGGTGGCCAGCCAGTCGCCGGCGGCCAGCACCGCCTCGATGAAGCGGCGCAGCCAGCCCTTTTGAATCACCCACTGGTAGGTGCCGGGCCACAGGCCGAACTTCTCGGTGTCGTCGCCATAGGTGGCCGCGCAGGGGCCGCGGCGCTCCAGGGTGTGGTGCAGGAAGTCCAGGGTCTCCTGGGGCTCCTTGAAGGGGATAGCGTAGCGCAGCTCTTTGTGGGTGGGGAACAGGGCCAGGCGGTGGCCTTCGCGTTCGGTGAGCCGGTAGCCGAACATGTCGTCAGGCCCCAGGCCGGCGTAGTAGAAGTGGGTGTCGTCCACCAGGGTGTAGGCCAGCCCGGACCGGGCCAGCTTGGCCGGCAGGGCCGGCTCCCAGATGCGCTCGGCCAGCCAGAAGCCGGTTGGCTCCTGGCCGAAGCGGGCGCGGGTGTAGTCGCCTTGGCGCTTTAGTTGGTCCAGGGCGTCGCGGGCGGGGATGGAGGCCAGCAGCGGTTCATAGTAGCCGCCCGAGAGCATCTCGGCCTGGCCGCGGGCGCAGAGCCCGGCCACCAGCTCCAGCAGGGCCGGGTCGTTGGTTTCCAGCCAGTTCAGCAGGGGGCCGGTGAAGTGCAGGCCGCAGCGAAACTCGGGGTACTCGGCCAGTATTTCGAGCACCGGCCGGTAGCAGCGCTCCACCGCGTGGGCCAGCACGTGGTCGAAGTTGCCCACCGGTTGGTGGCTGTGCAGGACCATGAGCAGGGTCATCTTGTCCATGACGATGGCTTACCCTTCCTCGTCGGTGGGCGCAATCGCGAAGTTGAGGCGGCGGCCCAGGGCCAGCGCCGCCGGCGGTAGGTTCCGGGTCTCGGCGGCCAGGGTTTGGTAGAGGTTCTGGGGCTCCCACAGGTTGAGGTCCAGCTCCAGGGCCTCGGCCAAGTCCAACACGGCCAGGGCGTGGTCGGCCACCGCGGCCTGGGACGGCTCCCGGGCCAGACGGCCCAGATCGTGGGCCAGGGTCTGCTCCATGGCCCGCACCAGGGCGGGTGACGAGAGGCTAAGCCCCAGGGCGCGGGCCTCCATGGCCAGCTCGCCCAGGCGCTGGGGCGGGGGACCGGCCGCGCCCCGGCCCAGGGCCGCGATGAGGTCCTCGCTGATGATGGCCTCGGCCAGGGCGGCGTAGACCCGGGGCAGGGGCACGTTGATGGAGACCAAGAAGCGCATCAGCTCGCGGTTGGATTCAAAGATGTGCCGGGCGGTGGCCGCGTGTTCGGCCAGAGTGCGCGAGAGCACCTGGCGGGCCAGCCGGCGGCGGCCGTCTAAGAAAAGATCGCCCAGGCGGTAGCGCCGGCCGTGGTAGCGCTGGTCCAGGTGGCGGGTGAGGGCCTGGGGGTCCAGGCGCCTCAGGAGCTCCAGGGCCTCGGGACCCGGCTCCAGCGGCTCGCCGTGGGCCGGGGCGGTCCAGGCCGCGAAGTCGTGGCCGCCGGCGTGCAGGGCGGCGTAGTCCAGCACGGTCTCTTGGCCGATGCGCTGGTGGCTGATCTCCAGCCGGCCCCAGGCCAGCTCCAGGCCCAGGTTCTCGCGGCGGGCGTGGCCCAGGCTGGCCAGGCGGTAGCAGTACAGCCGCTGCGGCGGGGGCTTCTCCTGCATCACCCCGCTGATGGCCGCGTGGGCCGCCACCCGCGACAGCCCCAACTGGGCCGGCTCTACCCGGGCCCGCCACACCGCTGCGCCGTCGCCCTGGCGCGGGAGGTTGGACTTGGCCTGGGCCAGGGTGTCTATGAGCTCGCGGCGCCAGGGTCCGGCCCCCAGTTCCTCGGCCAGTTGCAGGGCGCGGGCGGCGAAGCGCAGGTTCTGCACCGCCTCGATGCCGCTGATGTCGTCAAAGAACCAGGCGCAGGAGGTCTGCATGTACAGGGACCAGCGCTGGCACTCCAGGAGCTGCCACACGCGTATCTCCTGCCGGCGCTGCAGGGGGCGGCGGGCGTGGCGCTGCAAAAATTCGTCCCGGGCCCGGGGCGAGGGGTCCAGCAGCAGGCCGACGTAGTCGTCGCGGGCGGCCCAGGGGTCGGCCAGCAGGTCGCCGCCCAGGGACTCGAACTGTCCAGCCAGGCGTTCGCCCAGGCGGTCGATCCCTTGGCGCAGCGGGGTGCGCCAGGCCTGGCTCCAGCCCGAGCCGGGGTCCAGGGCGCAGCCGCAGTCGCTGCGCCAGCGCTCCACCCCGTGGGGGCAGGACCAGGATGAGTTTTCCTTGATCCGCACCGAGAACGCCGGCGGATGATCGGCCAGGAAGGCGGCGAAGTTGGTGATGTTCACCTCGGGGTCTTGCTCTAGCTTGGCCAGGGCAAAGGCCAGGGCCATCTCGCCGAAGCGGTGGTGGTGGCCGTAGCTCTCGCCGTCGGTGGCGATGCTCACCAGCCGGTCCTGGCCGTCGCCGTGGTCCAGGGCCTGACGGATGCGGCGGGCAAAGCGGGCCCCGTCGCCCAGCAGGTCGCCGAAGGCCACCTGGCGGCTCAGCTCGGCGTGGTAGAAAAACACCGCCATGGTCCCACCGCCGGGAAGGTCCACCCGGTAGGGGCGGCCGGTGTTGATGCCGCCGTCCTCCACTGGTCGCCAGTCGGTCTCGCCCGGGCCGCGCACGGCCAGGGCCTGCTCCGGCGAGAGCACCACGAACTCGGTCCCCTCGCCGGCCATGAGCTCCAGGGTCTCGATGTCCACCGCGGTCTCGGCCAGCCACATGCCGGCGGCCGGCCGGCCGAAGCGGTGCTGAAAGTCGGCCAGGCCCCAGCGGACCTGGGTGAGCTTGTCGCGCCGGGTGGCCAGGGGCATGATGAGGTGGTTGTAGACCTGGGCCATGGCGTTGCCGTGGCCCAGGCGCTCAATACTCAGACGGTCGGCCCGGCGCAGGGCCTCGAGCACCTGGGGGGCCTCGGGCTCCAGCCACTGCAAGAGGGTGGGGCCGAAGTTGAAGGAGATGCGCTCATAGTTGTTGACGATGCACTCGATGGCCCCCCGCGGCCCCAGGATGCGGGCCGCCGCGTTGGGGGCGTAGCACTCGGCGGTGACCCGCTGGTTCCAGTCGTGGAAGGGCGCGGCCGAGTCCTGCACCTCCACCAGCTCCAGCCAGGGGTTTTGGCGGGGCGGCTGGTAGAAGTGACCGTGGATGCAGACGTGGTATGCCATGGCCGGTCCCCGGTGCGCTTACTTGTAGTGGTCCAAGGCGGGCTCGGCGAAGAGCCGGTCGCGGGCCTGGCAGGCCTCCAGGAAGGCGGCGTCGCCCGGGCCCATCTGACCGCCGCCGGCCAGGTCGCGGGCCAGGCGGGCCAGGCGCCTGAAGTCGGCCAGGTGCTGGCTGAAGCGCATCTCGGCGTAATCGCGGGCCGACCAGGTGCTGATCAGAAACTGCCAGTCGCTGGCCTGTAGCAGCAGCAGCTCGCGGCTGGCCTGGTCGATCACCCGCCCCAGGGTCCCGCGCCGGCAATCCGGCAGGGCCAAGAGCTCGAACATGGCCTCTTCGCACTCGTACACGTGGGGCCAGGTCCACTCGGTGTCCTGGTTGAGCCATATCCAATGAAAACCGCCCTGGCCCCAGGAGCCCTCGGGCAGGCTGATCACCTGGGTCGGCGGATCGGCGGCCAGCCGCCGGCCGCAGCTCATCAGCTCCACCTCGGGGTCGTCGGCCAAGAGGGTGAGGACCTTTTCCAAAAAGCGCGGGCCCTCGAACCACCAATGGCCGAAGAGCTCGGTATCAAAGGGAGCGGTGAGGTGCCCGGCCTGGCCGGTGCGCTCCAGGTGGTGGCGCAGCCGGCTCTTGATCACCCCGACGAAGTGGTCGGCGTTTTCGTCCAGGCGGGCCTCCACCATCTCGGGTTGGTAGGGTTCCTTGTCGCCCAGGTCGCTCTGGGCCTTGGTCACCCGCCAGTACTTGAGGCCGCCGGGGAAGTGCTTCTTGTGAAAGTCCAGGTACCAGCCGTCGCCGGGGTAGCCTACCTCGGCCGACCACACGGTGAGCGCGGTCTCGGGGTCGCGGGTGAAGATGGCCGCCACCTCTTCTTGGTCCGGCCGCGAGCCGACCCAGTAGGTCTCCAGGGTGGACTTGTCCAACGCGGCCGGGGCCGGGGCCGCGCCGGACTGGGAGCGGTCCCACAGCCGCTCGAGGGCCTTGAAGCGGTCCAGGTAGGTGCCGATGGCCTCGCCGCCCATGAGCATGTGGCTGTCGGTGATGAAATAGGAGATGCCGTACTGGGCCAGAATCTCCTCCACCCCCACCCGGTCCCGCTCCGGGCCCTCGCCCACCGGCGGTTTCCAGCGGTAGGCCGGCCGGTAGGCGCACTCGGGCAGCCAGATGCCCTGGGGCTTGAGGCCAAAGTGGTGCTGGTGGGTCTTTATGGCCTGGGCCACCTGCAGGCGGATGGAGGCGTCGGTGGACAGCAAGGGGAAGTAGCCGTGGGTGGCCCCGCAGGTGATGAGCTCTATCTGGCCCTGGGCGCTTAGCTCGCGCAGGGCCCCCAGGATATCGCCGCGCAGCTCGTCGTGGAAAAAGGCGCCCAGGTCCTGGTAGGTATCGCGCCACCTGGCGGCCAGCTCGGCCATGCGAGGCCGGCCCTGGCGCTGGAACTCGCGGAGGTCGCGGCCAGCACTGGTGATGCGCTGGTCCAGGTAGTCGGTGAACTCGCTCCTAAAGTCCGGGTCGGCCAGTTGCTCGGCCAAGACCGGGGTGACCCCCAGGGTCACCTGGGGGGCGCGGCCGGCGGCGGCCAGGGAGCGCAGGGTCCGCACCAGGGGGAGGTAGCATCCCAGGGCCGCCTCGTGCAGCCAGTCGGTGCCGTGGGGCCACTGGCCGTGGCTCAGGACATAGGGAAGGTGGCTGTGCAGCACAAAGGTGAAGCTGCCGATGGTTTTACCCATGAGTTGTTTTGCCTCGTAGGAGGTTTTTGGCAAGAAATCGGACCGGATACACCCAGGCGCGGGAGGCCGTCCGGCTAGTTTAATCCTACACCACGGCCCCGGGACCCCGCCAGGGGCCTTGCCGCCCGGCGGGTCAAAAGATAACATGGCGGGCATGAACAGCGAAGCCAACCATATACCGGAACCGCGGCGTTACCGCAAGGCGGCGGCGCGATTAAAACGCTGGCTCAAGGCCTGCGTGCTGTGCCCCCGCGGCTGCCGGGTCAATCGCCTGCAGGGCCAGCGCGGCCACTGCCGGGTCGGCCTGGCCGCACCGGTGAACATCGCCCAACTGCACCACGGCGAGGAACCGCCCATCAGCGGCCGCCGCGGCTCGGGCACCATATTTTTCGCCGGCTGCACCCTGGCCTGCCGCTTTTGCCAAAACTTCACCATCAGCCAGGAGGGCTGGGGCCGGGAGATGGACGCCGACGACCTGGCCGCGGTCTACCTGGAGCTGCAACTGGCCGGGGCGCACAACATCAACCTGGTCACCCCCACCCCCCACCTGGTGGTCATCCTGGAGGCCCTGGCCATCGCCCGGGAACACGGGCTCACTCTGCCGGTGGTCTACAACACCTCGGGCTATGAACGCGCCGCCACCATCCGGCGCCTGGCCGGACTCATCGATATCTACATGCCCGACTTCAAGTACGCCGACAACGCCGCCGCCGCCCGCCTGTCCGACGCCCCCAACTACGTGGAGCACTGCACCGCGGCCCACGCCGAGATGTTCGCCCAGGTGGGGCCGTTGCAGCTCGACAGCGACGAGGTGGCGGTGCGCGGGGTGCTGGTGCGGCACCTGGTGCTGCCCCACGGTCTCTCGGGCACCCCGGAGGTGCTGCAGACCCTGCGCCGCCTGGGCGGACCCGATCTCTGCGTGAGCCTCATGGCCCAGTACACCCCCATGTACAAGGCCGAGAGCACCCCGGGCATCGAACGCCGGCTCCTGGCCCACGAGTACCAGGAGGCCCAGGAGGCCCTGCTCAAGGCGGGCATCACCCGCGGCTACGTGCAGTCGCTGGCCGCGGCCGGCGGCGAGTACGTGCCGGGGTTCAAGCTTTAGCGTCACCACCGTAAAGCCCCCGCCCAAAGGGCGGGGGCCGGTTGCGGGCCTCTCGGTACGCAGGCTTAGTCGCGCTTTTCCTGGTAGAGCAGGTAGAAGGAGTTGGCCGCGTTGGACCAGAACAGGCTGTAGGCCGCCCCCAGGATCGGGGCCAGCGACAGGGTGAAGAAAAAGCCGCCGATCTTCATGGACAGCGGCGCGCCAAAGGCCAGGAGGATAAAAGGATTGCCCCCCGGCAGCACCAGGCTCAGCGGGTCCAGCAGGGTGATGGCCCTCACCCCCACGTTCAGGCCGATGCACAGGGATAGCCCCAGGGCGCTGCCCACCAGGAGCAGCAGCGGGATGGAGATGATCAGGCCCAGGACGCACACCGGGATGAGGATCAGGATGTAGCGCAACCACTTGGTGTCGCTACGCAGTATGGTGAAGTAGGACCTGGTCACCTCCAGGTGGGCCTGCAGCATGCGCTTGTAGGCGCCGGCCGGTTTTACCTCCGGGGCGTCTTCCGGGGTCTCGGTTTCTTCCTCGCCCTCGGCGTCTGGTTCGGCCTTGGCCTTTTTCATCATCGGCGGTAGGGGGATTTCAATGTCGTCGGCCTCGAAGTACAGCAGGTGGGCCGGCAGCACCAAGAGGGCGTAATAGAGCAGGATCAAGGTGAGGATCATGATCATCGAGCTGATCACGTTGGGCAACAGCACGATGCCCGCGGCCGAGGCCCCTACCCCGGGGATGAGGCCGGCCAGGTCCAGCAGAATCTGCACCCCGCCCAGGACCACCAACACCACCACGTATATAATGATGTACTTCAGCACCCGGATACCGTTGCCGAACTGGTGTTCTTTGAGGCTGGGGTCCTGGCCGGTTTCCTGCTTGTGCTTGATCATGGCGCTGATCTCGCCAAAGGTCCAGGCAATGGGCAGCACGGCCAGGATGTTGCCGATGAGGTTGAAGGTGTATATGTGGGTGATGGCCGCCAGGTAGCCGCCCAGCATGATGAGCAAGGTGGCGGCGGCCCCTCCCAGGGCCCCCATGAGGCAGTAATTGAGACTCCAGGCCTGCTTCATGCCCTGCCAGGCGATGACACAGATGCTCCAGAAATACCGGGCCAAAAAAACGATGAACCGCCAGATGGCCCGGATGGGACGCATCAACCACTTCAGCCAATTCATACGAATTGCAAACAGGTGTTGCGTGGTTACCACGTCTTGCGTGTTTTGCTGGTCCATTGCCACCCCCATGTTGCATGTTTGGTAAGGCGCCGGATTGGCTTGGAGCGCTTGGTCCCGGACGCCCGGAGCCAAGGGCCATGTAATGATTCATGTTATCCTGTGAAAAAAGCCCTAGTCAAACCGTGAAATAAAAAACCGCCCCGCGTTTGGGCCCAAAAAAGGCGGGCCGCCCATGGGCAAGGCGGCCCGCCTGGGGTTGTAGCGCTTTAGCGCCGGCCTTGGGTCTAGGCCTCCTCCTCGGGGTTGGTGGCCTTGATAAGGGCCATGAGGCGGTCCCAGTCGGCGTCCACCCGGCTTTGGATATAGGCGATATCCTCTTCCTTGAGGTGGCGGAAGCGGCGCTGGGTGGCCAGGTAGTCGGCCACTGGTATAGGCTTCTTGATGTCACGGCTCAGCACGTAGCGTCCGTCGATCACCTCGTAGAGCGGGAACATGCGCGCCTTGACGATCTTGCGCGCCGTCTCGATGGCCATCTCCGGCGGGCAACGCCAGCCGGTGGGGCAGGGGCTGAAGATGTGTACGTAGGCCGGGCCGGGCACCGTGACCGCCTTCTTCACCTTGTTCATCAGGTCGATGTGGTAGGCCGGGGAGGCGGTGGCCACGTAGGGTATGTTGTGGGCCGCGGCGATGGCCGGCATGTTCTTCTTCCAGGTCACCTGGCCCTTGGAGAGCTTGCCCGGAGGGCTGGTGGTGGTCATGGCCCCGTAGGGGGTGGCCGAGGACCGCTGGATGCCGGTGTTCATGTAGGCCTCGTTGTCCAGGCAGATGTAGGTGAAGTCGTGGCCGCGCTCCATGGCGCCCGATAGGGCCTGCATGCCGATGTCCAGGGTAGCGCCGTCGCCGGCAAAGGCCACCACCTTGGCGCCGTCGTCTTGGATGCGGCCCTTGCGGATCAGCGCCTTGCGGCCGGCTTCAATGCCGGAGGCCACCGCGGCCGCGTTCTCAAAGGCCACGTGAATCCAAGGCGAGAGCCAGGCGGTCTGGGGATACGGCGAGGAGATGATCTCCATGCAGCCGGTGGCGCTGACGGCTATGAGCTTGTCGCCCACCGCCTTGGCCGCCAGCCGCAGGGCCAGCACCTCGGCGCATCCCTGACAGGCGCGATGTCCCTGGGCGAACATCTCCACCTCGGGTATCTTCTTGGGGGTTATCTTTTTAAAATCCTTCAGGGCTTCTGCTGCGCTGATCATTCTTTCACCCCCCACATCTCAAAGGTCATGGGGTCGCCGGCCGCGGCGGCTGCCTCGGCCTTGTCTACCATCTGTTTGAAGTCCTCGCGGGTTACGTCGCGGCCCGAGAGACCGGCCACGAAGTCGGCCACGTACGGGCCGCCCCCGGTGGCGTAGATGAGGCTTTTGATCTCGGTGGCCACCGGGCCGCTGTCGGCCCCCGGGCTCAGGGCCCGGTCCATCACCACCAGGGTCTTGGCCCCGCTGATGGCGTCCAGGAAGTCCCCGGAGGGGAAGGGTCGCCACAGCCGGATGCGCACCTGGCCCACCTTGCGGCCGGCCGCGCGCATCTCGTCCACTGCGGTCATGGCCGTCTCGCCCAGGGAGCCCATGGTGACCAGCACCGTGTCGGCATCGTCGACGTGGTGGGTCTCGATGGGGTTGTACTGGCGGCCAAACTGCTGGGCGAAGCCGTCCCAGTGTTCCTTGATCACCGGGTAGGACTTCTCCAGGGCGTCGAGCATGGCCTTGCGCGCTTCGGTGTAGACCTCCGGCACCCCCACCAGGCCCATGCTGATGGGATTGGCGATGTCGAGCTTCTGCTGGGGCTCAAAGGGCGGCAGGTAGGCGTCTACTTCCTCTTGGCTCGGCATCTCGATGGGCTCGATGACGTGGGTGAGAATAAAGCCGTCGAGGTTGACGATCATGGGCAGGGTCACCCGGTGGTCCTCGGCCACCTTGAAGGCGTGGAGGGTGAGGTCCATCACCTCCTGGCCGTTCTCGGCAAAGGTCTGAATCCAGCCGATGTCACGCTCGGCCATGATGTCGCTGTGATCGTTCCAGATGCTGATGGGCCCGGACAGGGAGCGGTTGGCCACCGCCATGACGATGGGCAGCCGCAGAGCCGGGGCGATGAACAGTATCTCGTGCATCAGGGCCAGGCCTTGGGCGCTGGAGCTGGTGAAGGTGCGCGCCCCGGCGGCCGAGGAGCCCACGCAGGCGCTCATGGCGCTGTGCTCGCTCTCCACCGGCACGAACTCGGCGTCCAGGTGGCCGTCGGCCACCAGCTCCGACAGGTGCTCCACGATATGGGTCTGGGGCGTGATGGGATACGCCGCGATCACGTCCACGTTGGCTAGTTTAACGGCCTCGGAGCAGGCCAGCGATACCTCAAGTCCTACACGCTTGGCCATACTTATCCTCCTCTTTCTCGTCCTGCCACTCGATGGCGTCCTTGGGGCACTCGGCTATGCAGATGCCGCAGCCTTTGCAGTAGAAGCCGTTCCAAATCCAATAGCCCTCTTCCTCGGCTTCGGTGTCGGGGCTATAGCACATGTCGGGGCAAAGAATATAGCAAGCGCCGCATTTAATACATTTTTCCCGGTCGGTCACCGGGCGCTGGCGGCCTCGCCAGTCCCCGGTGTTGAAGCTGCGCGAGGTTCCGGGCTCGGTCATGGCGCAGCCCAGGGCCAAGGTCTTCCAAGATTGCATGCCTTCGTCGGCCATGGCTTACTCCTCGATCTCGGTCTCGGCATAGGCCCGCTGCAGGGCCGCCAGGTTTTTCTCGGCCAGACGCCCGAAACGAGCGTCCAGCGGTGCCTTGAGCGAATCCAGCTCCACCAGCTCCACCGCCTTGAGCAGGGCCCCCAACATGGTGGTGTTGGTGATGGGCACGCCCAACTCCTGCTGGGCGATCACCGCGGCGTCCACTACCGCGGTGCGGCCGCTGTAGCCGCACTGGCCGCGAACTTCCGCCACCGTCTTGGAGGAATTGGCCACCAGGACGCCGTCTTCCTTGAGACCATCTTTTACCGCGCCGCTGGCCAACAGGGCCGGGTCCAGCACCACCACTACGTTAGGGTGATAAATTTTTTCGCGCAGCCGGATGGGATCGTCGGATATCCGCAAGTAGGCCTGCAGGGGAGCGCCCCGCCTCTCCGGGCCGAAGGAGGGAAACGCCTGAGCGTAACGTCCCTCGGCGATGGCCGCCTGGGCCATCAGCTCACAGGAGGTCACCGCTCCTTGGCCTCCCCGGCCGTGGAAACGAACCTCAATCATAGATAACTCCTTGCCTCGGTGAATGGACTTTGAACGTAAACTATAATTACTACTAGTGTAGCACTTTAGTGTCAACCGCTTGTAGCCTAGTTACGCACGGCACAAAGGTGGAAGCATCCCGATTATGTGTAAATAAAAATACCTGCACGGCAAATGCGTTTTGGACCGACCCCCAAGCCGGCCGCCCGGGCCGGGCCCGGAGATTGCACCAAGGCGCGGCGACGGCAAAAAACAGGGCCCCCCGCGGGAGGCCCTGCCTGGTCTGATTGCTTTAACTGCCTGGTTACACGCGCGCGGTCCCTGGCTGACGTGCGTTGGGGCTGTCGTGCAGCAGCTCAGCCCGGTTACACGTGCGCGGTCCCTTGGCCGCCTTTAGTCGCGGCCGCCGCCCATGAGGCGCAGCAGGAACAGGAACAGGTTGATGAAGTCCAGGTAGAGCTGCAAGGCGCCGTAGACCGCCATCTTGGAGACGGTGACCTCGTTGGCCGCCTCCAGCACCATGGCCCGCAGCTTCTGGGTGTCGTAGGCGGTGAGCCCGGTGAAGACGATCACCCCGATGATGCTGATTACCCATTCCATCATGGGGGAGCGGAAGAACATGTTCACCAGGCTGGCGATGATCACGCCGATGAGCCCCATGAACAAGAACGAGCCCCAGGCCGACAGGTCCTTCTTGGTGGTAGAGGCCCACACGCTCACCGCGCCAAAGGTACCGGCGGTGACCAGGAAGGTCTTGACCACCGAGGCGCCGGTGTAGAACAAAAGCACTAGTCCGATGGTTATACCGTTTAGGGCGGCATAGACGATGAACATGGCCATGGCCACGCCCACGCTCACCCGCTTGATAAGCCCGATGAAGGCGAAGACCAACACCAACTCACCGATGAGCGCCGCCCAGAACAGGCCGGTGGGGCCGGTGGCCGGGTTGAAAAAAAGCAGCATAAAGGCCGGGCTGGTGAGTACCAGGTAGGCGATGGCGCCTGAAAGGGAGAGTCCGGCGGCCATCCAATAGTACACTCGCCGCATAAAGGCGTTGACGATGGTTACTTCCCACGACCCGACGGCCCCGCCGGCCACCGGAGGCGGTGCAGCATACCCTCTGTCCATAGTGGTCATCTCCTTATTAAAAAACGGTCAATGTCGTATTTTAAGGTCGCGCAGCTATCATTGCGGCGCGACAAACTATATTCTACCTGACCGGGGCGTAACTGAACAGCCTTCACCCGGGCGTGGGGATTTGTCGCCGGGGATCAGGCCCCGCAGGCCGCCGCGCCGGCCAGGCCGTAAACCCTGATCCAGCGGATGAACCAGAAGCCGGCCAGGTCGATGTGTACGTGTCCCGCGGTCTGCACCAGTTGGGCGTGGGCATACACCTCCACCCCGTCTACCTGGTGACGATTGTAGGATATTACCTGGTCATCGGCAGGGGCCCGGGGCGCAACCTGCGGCCCTCCTCCCCCGCCTCAGCCCACCGCCAACGGCGGCGGGTCTATGGTCAGCGCGCCTCCGCGCTGTTTGATCCATTCGGCGGCCTTGGTATCCAGGGTTATTCGCATGTTCTTTCCCTCTTGGGGTTATCCGGCGGCGCTACACCCCAAACATGGTGCCTGGGGTCCACAATTGCAAGGGGTTGGGGGAGATTTTCGGGCCAGGCCGCTAGGGCGCGCCCCGGTCCAGGCTGCGGTAGCCGATGGCCTCGGAGATGTGGGCCAGGCCTATCTCGTCGGCCCCGTCCAGGTCGGCGATGGTGCGGGCGATCTTGCGGATGCGGTTGTAGGCCCGGGCTGAAAGCTTGAAACGATCCATGGCCCGCTCCAAGAGCCCCAGGCAGTCGTGTCCCAGCCGGCAGTAGCGCTGGGTCTGCTTGGTGTTCATCTGGGCGTTGCAGTAGATGCCGTTATGGCTGAAGCGCTGTGCCTGTCGCTGGCGCGAGGCCAAGACCAGCTCGCGGTACTCGGCCGAGGGCGGGCCGGCGGTCTCGTCGGACAGGTCTTTAAAGGGCACCGCCGGCACCTCTATTTGTATATCGATGCGGTCCATCAGCGGGCCGCTCACCCGCCCCAGGTATTGCCGGACTTGACGCGGGGAACAGGTGCACTGCCGCCGGGGGTCGCCGTGATACCCGCAGGGGCAGGGGTTCATGGCCGCCACCAGCATGAAGCGGGCCGGGTAGTCCACCGTGGCCGAGGCCCGGGTGATGGTCACCCACCCGTCTTCCAGCGGCTGGCGCATAACCTCCAGTACGCTCTTTTTGAACTCCGGCAGCTCGTCTAAAAACAGCACCCCGTGATGGGCCAGGCTCACCTCGCCGGGGCGCGGCACGCTACCCCCGCCGATGAGCCCGGCGTCGCTCACCGTGTGGTGCGGGGCGCGGAAGGGCCGCCGGTTCACCAGGGCCTGGCCGGCGGCCAGGGTGCCGGCCACCGATGCCACCTGGGTCACCTCCACCGCCTCGCCAAAGCTAAGTGGTGGTAAAATAGTGGCCAGCCGGCGGGCCAGCATGGTCTTGCCGCTGCCCGGCGGACCCACCATCAGCACGTTGTGTCCCCCGGCCGCCGCGATGGTCAGCGCCCGCTTAACGTGCTCCTGGCCGCGCACCTCCCGCATGTCTGCCTGATCCCGGTCGTCCCCATCGGCCAGCCAGTCGGCGTCGCTTTTTACCGTGGCCAGGGGCTCAACCCCGCGCAGGTGGGACACCACCTGGTCCAGCCGGCCGGCCGCCAGAACCGGCACGCCCTGGACCACCGCGGCCTCGGGGCCGTTGTCACCGGGCACCACCAGCGCCGTCACCCGCTCCAGAGCCGTGGCCGCCACCGCCATGGGCAGCACCCCCTTCACCGGCCGGATAGCGCCGTCCAGGGCCAACTCACCCACCACGGCCAAGCCGCGTAGGGCCTCGGCCGGAAACGCCCCGGAGGCGGCCAGGATGCCCAAGGCCATGGGCAGGTCAAAGCCGGCCCCCTCCTTGCGGATGTCCGCCGGCGCCAGGTTGACGGTTATCCGTCCCAGGGGCATGTCAAAACCGGAGTTGACCAAGGCCGAACGCACCCGCTCCTTGGACTCGCGCACCGCGCCATTGGGCAGCCCCACCGTGTTGAACACCGGCAGCCCCGGGGCCAGGTCAACCTCCACCTGCACCTCAAAGGCATCAACCCCCAGAACCGATAGCGACCTGACCCGCGCCAGCATGCCAACACTCCTTAACACAATGATCCACTCTTGTTAGCAGATAGGGTGCCCAGGCACAAGCTATGCTTTGGCACCTATTTACTCTTGACTGGCCAAACCGTGAGAGATATACATTTGGTCTGGGTTTGGCCGGATGGTTCGGGGCGCGGGGGAGCTCTTGGCCGGAGGCTGCAAGCCCGGGGGCTGGAGACACCGTCTCGAGCCTCTGTATTGTTCGGCGGCTGGGCCGTCTCGATAGGATGGCGCGAAGGACCTGGGGCGTCGTGAAAGACCCGGGGCGTCGTGAAAGACCCGGGGTGGCGTGAAAGACCCGGGGTGGCGCGAAGGGCCTGCCACCAGGGGAAGCCCCGAACGGTTCGGTTATATTAAGCTGCGGTGCGAATGCGGGGAGCCGGTGGCCGCCGTCTCCCAAGCGACCAAATGCCGAGGTAGCTCAGTTGGTAGAGCAGGGGACTGAAAATCCCCGTGTCGGCGGTTCAACTCCGTCCCTCGGCACCAAAAGTATCAAAGGGTTAGGCGCTGTCGCCTAGCCCTTTGTTTTTGGCGGGTAAGCAATGGCTAAACAGGACGCTTGGCCTCAGGCGTTGAAATCACCATCACTCGCCCGTTCAGCACAGCCACACCATGATAGGTGCCGGGAGCCATAAAAAGAGGCCACAAGCGGGTGGGCACTTGGGGCAAGTGAACGCTTACGGATCTCCCCACCGAGACTCAGCGTTTCACCTAATAAAAATATATGAGGCGGTGTTGCGCTAGTCAAGGGGGCGGGGTGCGTTGGAACCAGAAGGGAAATATTTCGCAGGAGGCCCAGTGTGAAAAGGGATCTTTAGGGCGGGGAGTTTTGGAGAGATGGATATTATGTCGCAACGCTCGGAGAGCGTGCCGATTGGGGCACTGTGGAAAGGTATGTCAGACAACAAGGACAAGGAGGCAACAGCTTACGCCAGTTAAAGCTCTTCTGATTTGATACCCCGGGGCTTACCACAGGGTTCTTCAATAACGGAAATCGGTCACCAGCCAGTCCAATTCCTTGGCCAACTCCGATACCTGGCTCTGGGACATGACCGTCAAGTCCATGGCCTGCATAGCCCCTCCACACGGCGAGTGGATACGCCCCGCATGTAGCCACCTGCACCAAGGACCGCTCCAAACCACGGCGCGGGTCCAAAAGCCAGTCCGGATAGCCGTTGCGCTGGTCGGTACGCTGTTGCCGACTACCGTAGGTGGGTTTGCCAACCTGGGGATGGCTGCTATGGTCATCCCCTTGACCGGGGATACTCTCATGCACCACATCTCTGGACTCTAACACAGGTTGTTCGTGCGGAGTTCCGATCAAAAGTTGATGATGTTGGAACCCCCAGCCTCTATAACCAAATCCATGTGGACAACCTGTTTAGCAACTACAGCTAGGCGGCTTTCTCTGCATGGAATTTTTCGTCGTGGAAGTCCTGGGCGATCTGCTTAAAGACCTCCTCCTGCTCTAAGAAGGCGTCCACGATGCGAGGATCGAAATGGCCTCCCCGGCCCTCGATGATTATCTCCCGGGCCTGTTGGTGGCTGAAGGCCTTCTTGTACACCCGCTTGTTGATCAGGGCGTCGTAGACGTCGGCCAGGGCCATTAGCCGGCCGGACAAAGGTATGTCATCGCCAGCTAGCCCCCCGGGGTAGCCGCTGCCGTCCCACTTTTCGTGATGGGTGTAGGCGATCTCCTGGGCCAAGGAGAGAAAAGAGGTGTCGCCCAACACCTTGGCGGATTTGCGTAGCGCGTCGCGGCCATAGATGGTGTGGCGCTTCATCTCCTCACATTCCTGGGCATTGAGACGAGCCGGCTTGAGCAAGATGGCGTCGGGCACCCCTACCTTGCCCACGTCGTGCAGCGGGGCCGACTTGTAGAGCAGGTCTATGACCTCGTCGGTCAGGTAGTCGGCGAAATCCGGGTGCTGCTTAAGGTGCCGGGCCAGGGCCCGGACATAGCCCTGGGTGCGCAGGATGTGCCCGCCGGTCTCGTTGTCGCGGGTCTCGGCCAGGGAGGCCAACGAGAGGATGGTGGCGTCCTGGGTGCGTTGCAACTCCTGGCGCTGCTTGGACAGGGAGATGATCATCTGGTTGGTGCGGAAGGCCATCTCTCCGAACTCGTCCTTGGTGGTCACCGGCACATGGCACGAGAGGTCCCCGCGGTTTACCTCCTGCAGCACGCGGTTTTCCCGCTCAAAAGCCATCCTGAGGTTCTTGGAAAAGGATAAGATCACGTTGATGGCCTCGGCTAAAAAGACGCCCACCACGATTACCGTCTCGATCAGCACCACCTTGAGGGCCTCGGCGGGCTGCACCTCTTGCTCGGCTATCCAGCCGATCTCCCGGGCCACCAACAGCAGCAGGAAGCCGGTGACCAACAAGCCGCCCAGGATAGTGGCCAAGACGAACTTACCTGGGAGCGAAAGGTAGGAGCCTTTCAACTCCAGGTCGCGGCCTTCGGCGGCCAGGCGTATGGAAAGGCGGCGCTGCCACTCCAGGGCCAGGTCGGTGCTGACGAATATTCCCAGGGTGGTGCAACCTAACACCATCTTCAGCCCGCTCTCCCACGGCAGATGCCACACCAGCAGGTTATAAAGAAAAAGGACCCAGCCGGTGGCGAAAAACAACCCCAGGTCCAGGAAAAACTGGAGACACACCTGCTGGGTAGGCGACGACCGGACCGCTATAAGACCTTGCAGCAGCCAGCGCGTGGTAAAGGCCAGGGCAAAGGCCAGGACTACTTGGGCGGACCAATATCCCATTGCCAAGACGTCTATGCAGGGACAGACCTGTCCTCCGTAGACGCTGAGTAAAAAGGCTGCTACCAGATAATGGACCAGGGCGCGCATGCCAAACTCCTTGGGATTTTTCTTGGTGACACCGGCTAAGATGATTCCCGGGGAATATGATGGTGGTTCTGGTGACCGGTTGTTTTACTGGTCGCCGTGAACCGGTGGGGCGCAATGATACCCATGTATAGTTTCGGTGTACATCTTGGTACACCGGGCCACCGTTGTCGTTGGTTAAAGATGTAGTTTCGGGGTGAGGAACTTCCTCTATAAATCATAGTAGCCCGCTGTGTCATCAGGGTCAATACGTTGGACAATTAGTTAATCCCAACCGGAGGCCATCCCCGGCTCATTAACAGCGCTGGTGGCGTGGCCGTAAATTTAATTTGCGCTATGCGGGCGGGGGCAGTATTGTGCAATCCTGGACGCTCGCCGGTGGGGGGGCCGGTGGACTCGGCCGAGATAAAAACCAGCGCGATTGTCGCAGCGAAAGCCAGCCTGGAGATTGGACGTAAGACCCCATGCAGCAACCATGGCTCAACACCTGGGAGGGGCCGACCGCCGAACCGGTCGACCAATGGCCCGCCACCTGGCAAAAGGCCGGCCAGGGACCGCTCAAGGCGGTGGCCGGCTGGAACGGAGTGGTGATCTGGGATTCGGCAGTGAACCCGGTGGACCTGGCCCGGGCCTACTTGGAGAAGACCCGCGACGAGTCCTGCGGGGTGTGCACCCCCTGCCGGGTGGGCACCGACCAACTCTGCCGCATCATGGAGCGCATCTGCGACGGCCGGGGCAGCCCGGGCGACCTGGAGCGGCTCAAGGAGCTGGCCGAGATGATCACCGTCTCCTCGCGTTGCGATATCGGCCTGAGCCTGGGCAAGCCGCTGTTTGACCTGCTGGAGGCCTGCGCCGATGATTTCAACCGGGTCATCGAGCAGGGGCTGAAGGTGCCGCGCGGCCGCTACCAGGCCGGGGTCACCGCGCCCTGCGTCAACGCCTGCCCCTCCAACGTGGACATCCCGGCCTACATCGAGGCCATAGGCTGGGGCAAGTACCAAGAGGCCCTGGAGATCGTGCGCCGCGACTGCCCCATGCCCGGCACCATCGGCCGGGTATGCGTGCGCCCCTGCGAGAGCAACTGCCGCCGGGGCCTCATGGACGAGCCCATGGCCATCAAGCACCTCAAGCGCTTTGTGGCCGACCAGGAGATGGCCCGGGGCCCCCAGCCGCCGGTGAAGCCGGGCCAGCCCCAGGAGGCCAAGGTGGCGGTCATCGGGGCCGGTCCGGCCGGGCTCTCCTGCGCCTACTACCTGGGCCTCATGGGCCACCGCGCCACCATCTTGGAAAAGCAGGAGGGGCCCGGAGGTATGGCCGCCTACGGCATCCCCAACTACCGCCTGCCCTTTGACGTCTTGAATTACGAGGTCTCGGTGGTGCAAAAGGCCGGGGCCAAGATTCGCTACGGGGTGGAGGTGGGCAAGGATATCAGCCTGGAGCAACTGGGGCGCCAGGGCTACCAGGCCATCTTCGTGGGCGTGGGCGCGCCCGAGGCTTCGAGCATGCGCTGCCAGGGCGAGGACGCCGGCTACGAGTGCTTCATGACCGGGGTGGAGTTCTTGGCCCAGGCGGCGCGCGGCCGGCGTCCCCTCAAGGGCCGGAGCATGCTGGTCATCGGCGGGGGCAACGTGGCCATGGACTGCGTGCGCACCGCCCGGCGGCTGGGCTTTGACCAGGTGAACCTGCTGTACCGCCGTACCGAGGCCGAGATGCCGGCCGACCCGGTGGAGATCACCGAGGCCCAGGAAGAGGGGGTGCAGTTCCACTACCTGGTGGCCCCCCTGGAGATTCTGGCCGCCGATGGCAAGGTCACCGGGCTCAAGTGCCAGCGCATGGAACTGGGCGAGCCCGACGCCTCGGGCCGTCGGAGGCCGGTGCCCATCGAGGGCTCGGAGTTTGTCATTGAGGCCGACGCCATCATCCCGGCGGTGGGCCAGGTGTGCGTGGTGGACTGCGTGTTGCCCGAGTCCCCGGGCATCACCCCCTGGAAGACCCTGGTGGTCGACGAGTTAACCTTCCAGTCCCAGGACGCCCATATCTTCGGCGGCGGCGACTGCGTCACCGGACCGGACACCCTCATCGCCGCCCTGGCCGCCGGCAAGAAGGCGGCGCACTACATCGCGCAGTACC
The DNA here is from genome assembly GCA_027067385.1 of Desulfarculaceae bacterium. Taxonomy (GTDB): domain Bacteria; phylum Desulfobacterota; class Desulfarculia; order Desulfarculales; family Desulfarculaceae; genus JAMOVV01. The sequence continues at coordinate 22,347 of JAMOVV010000028.1, read as the reverse complement.
TGGAGCAGGGCCGCTGCCACCCCACTGCGGCCGACGCCCTGGCCGCTCTGGTCCGGCAAATGGGAGTGTGGGACCCGGGCGAGCGGTTGCCGGTCAAAGGCTGGTCACATAAGCCCCACCCCCCGGTCCTGGACCCGGCGGAGCGAGTGCAGGGCTTCGACGAGGTGGAGGCCGGGTTCAGCCCGGCCCAGGCCCGGGACGAGGCGGCCCGCTGTCTGCGCTGCTACCGGCCGGTGGTGGCCGCGCTGTAGCCAGCCCCAGGGGTGAGAGCCCGCGCCACCGGTGGCCGGCGCGGCCTGTAACGGTTTGTACTGACCAGGTAGAGGAATCTGTGCCATGAACAAACAGAGGGTCGCGGTGGTACAGGCCGCTCCCAAGGTATTTGACCTGCCGGCCACCTTGCAAAAGGTGGCCGAGCTCACCGCCGAGGCGGCGGCCACCGGGGCGCGCCTGGTCCTTTTTCCCGAGGCCTTTGTGTCGGCCTATCCGCTGGGCCTGGACTTTGGGGCGCGCATCGGCCTGCGGCGGCCCGAGGGCCGGGATGACTTCCAGCGCTATTTCGCCAGCGCGGTGGCGGTGCCCTCGGAGGCCTGCGACGCTCTGGCGGCCGCGGCCCGCCAGAGCAGGGTGCACCTGGTCATCGGGGTGATCGAGGTCGACGGCGGCACCCTCTACTGCACGGTGCTGTTCTTTGCGCCTGACGGCTGCCTGTTGGGCAAGCACCGCAAGCTGATGCCCACCGCCATGGAGCGGCTGGTATGGGGCTTTGGCGACGGCTCCACCATGGGGGTCTTCGATACCCCGGTGGGCCGGCTGGGGGCGGTGATCTGCTGGGAAAACTACATGCCCCTGCTGCGAACCCACATGTACTCCCAAGGGGTGCAGCTCTACCTGGCCCCCACCGCCGACTCCCGCGAGAGCTGGCTGCCGTCCATGCGGCACATCGCGCTGGAGGGCCGGTGTTTTGTCTTGAGTTGCTGCCAGTACCTCACCCGTGACGACTGCCCGCCGGACTATCGCCTGGACCCGGAGCTGCAGGACCAGCGGGTGTTGATGCGGGGTGGCAGCGCCATCGTCTCTCCCCTGGGCGAGGTCTTGGCCGGGCCGAACTTTGACGGTGAGGCCATCCTCACCGCCGAGATCGACCTGGACGATATCGCCCGGGGCAAGTACGACTTCGACGTGGTGGGACACTACGCCCGGCCCGACCTGTTCCAACTGCACGTGAACACCCGGCCGGCCCGGCCGGTGGTGGCCCACAGGGGTGGCGAGCCCGACCCTTTTTCTTCCGAGCAGTAGATGCGCCCCGCCGGCCGGGGCTATAGGTTAATAGCCTGGCAAGCCAGCCCAAAGGCCTCGGCCACCGGCGGGCAGACCAACTCGCCCCGGTGCAGGTTGAGCCCCTTGGCCAGGGCCGGGTCCTCGGCCATGGCCCGCCGCCAGCCCTTGCTGGCCATGGCCAGGGCGTAGGCCAGGGTCACGTTGGTCAGGGCGATGGTGGAGGTGCGCGGCACCGCACCGGGCATGTTGGTCACCGCGTAGTGCACCACCGACTCTTCCACGTAAGTGGGCTTGGCGTGGGTGGTGGGGCGGGTGGTCTCGGCGCAGCCACCCTGGTCCACCGCGATATCCACGATGGCCGAGCCGGGGATCATGCCCCGCACCAGCTCGCGGCTGATGAGCTTGGGCGCCTTGGCCCCGGGGATGAGCACGCTGCCGATGACCAGGTGGGACTTGAGGCACTCGGCCTCGATGTTGGCCGGGTTGGACATAACCGTCACCAGGCGGTCGCCGAGCAGGTCCTCGATGTAGCGCAGGCGGGCGGCGTTGACGTCCAGGATGGAGACCCGGGCCTTCATGCCCACGGCCACCACGGCCGCGGCCAGGCCGGCCACCCCGCCGCCGATGACCGTCACCCGGGCCGGCCGCACCCCCGACACCCCCGAAAGCAGGATGCCCATGCCGCCGCTGGGATACTCCAGGCAGTGGGCCCCCACCTGCACCGACAGCCGGCCGGCCACCTCGCTCATGGGGGCCAGCAGGGGCAGGGTGCCGTCGGCCAACTGCACCGTTTCGTAGGCCACCCCGATAATCTCCTTGGCCAGCAGTCGGTCGGTCAGCTCCCGGTTGGCGGCCAGGTGCAGGTAGGTGAAGAGCACCTGTCCCGGCCGCATGTAGTCGAACTCCGGGGCGATGGGCTCCTTGACCTTGAGGATCATCTCGGCCTCGGCCCACACCTCGGCGGCTTGGTCCAAGAGCCGCGCCCCGGCCCCGGCGAACTGGTCGTCGCCAAAGCCGGAGCCGGCCCCGGCCCCGGCTTGCACCAGCACCTGGTGGCCGTGGTCCACCATGGCCTTCACCCCGGCCGGGGTGGCGGCCACCCGGCGCTCGGCCGGCTTGATCTCCTTGGGAATCCCGATCTTCATATGCCCTCACTCCTTTTGCCGGTGGCCGCTGCCTATCTTGATGCTAGCCGGTGGCGGCCCGGCCGGTCAATGCGCCGGGTGGGCACCAATTGCCCCTACGGGGGCATCCCTGGCAAAACCTGCCGGGAGCCGTCCTGGCCTGCCGGGGGTAAGTTATGGGAATTACAGCATGATAAATTGTGAGTGCCCGTGGCACGCGGTTTGCTTCACCCAGGGTGTGCACGAGGAGGTACGCCATGAGTATTGATCCCACCTACCTGCTGCCCGGGCCGGTCACCACCCTGACCGGTCAGCCGGACCAAAGGGTATCGACCTACCGGCCCATCCCCTTTGAGCAGTACCTAACCCAGGCCACCGAGGAGACCGCGTCCACCGAGATCACCCGGGACTGTGAGGGTGAGCCGGTATTTTACGTGGACCTGGAGGGCTACAACCGCGATTCCGGGTCGGCCACCAACTGGAGCGCCACTCCCCGGGAGGGCTATACCGCCGTCTGGCTGACCGGACGCGGGGTGGCCCCCAAGTATGACCTCAGCGCCCCCTTTATCCCGGAGTACCAGACCGCCGACGGCACCTTGATCATGGGTCTCGACCGGGGACCCGGCGACGGCTCCACCTCCATGCTGCGCCACTACGGCAAGGTGCCCAGCCAATTCCGCACCTTGCCCCTGGACCACGCCATCTACCACGAGCCCCAGGAACTCACTCCCGAGGTGATCCAGGAGTTCCTGGCGGTACGCGGCAACACCAGCGCAGGGCTCAAGGCCGCGAGCGCCTACCGCAACGCGGTGGGCCTGGGCTAGGCGCCGGCGTCAACACCACCGAGCGACAACGGGGGAGCCCAGCGGCTCGCCCCGCGCTATTTTGGCAGGCGGGGCAGCACGTACTGCAGGGCCACCTGTTTGCTCTTTTGCAGGCGGTGGGCCGAAAGCTTGCGGTCCAGCTCCTGGCTGTTGGGGGCCTGCATCTTGGTGATATCGCGCACCTTGATGACCACGTAGTGGTTATGGCTGAGCAGGTGCAGGGTGTCGGAGCCGGAGAGCCAGAAGGCCTCGCAGGGCAGGCCGTCGACCTTTTGGCCCTTGCCGCGCTTGGCCAGCACCTGGCGGTGGCGTTGGAAATACTTGGTGGGCGACTGGTAGACGATGCCCTTGGCGGCCATGGTGCCCGGGTCGTACACGGTTACCTGCAAGACCCCGGTACCGCCGCGCTTGGCGATGGGCGCCGCGGTGTAATAGGCGCATGTGACGCCGGCGGCTATACCCACCACGTTGGAATGCCGCGCCGGGGCCACCGCCTCGCCCAGGACCTTTTCCGCCTCGGCCTGGCTTATCAGCGAGCAGGCGTTAAAGGACAGGGACGCGGTGGCCAAGCCCAGCAGCAGGGTCGTGGTGAGAACGATAAGCAATGCGTGTCTTGGCTGCATAGTCTGATCCCATTTGCTTGTGGTTAGTGACTTAAGCTAATCTGGCTGATTTGCAGCGCGATTTCAACGGAAATGTGGCCGCAGCGGGCCGATCGATGAAAGCGGCCCGCCCGCCTGGCATAACGGGCGGGCCGCTCTTTAAGGGAGGGGATTCACCCTGAGGGTGCGTGGTTGGTCAGCCCAACAGTGAACGGGCCACGATGGTTTTTTCTATTTCCTTGGCGCCTTCGTATATCTCCAGGATCTTGGCGTCGCGGTAGAGCCGCTGCACTCGGTACTCGTCCATGTAGCCGTAGCCGCCGTGCATCTGCACGGCCTCGTCGGCCGCCTGTACCGCCATCTGGGCGGCGTACCACTTGGCCATGGCGATGAGGCCGTGGTCCACCTTGCCCTGGTCCACCAGCCAGGCCGCCTCGTAGTACAGGTTGCGGGCGGCGCGCAAGTGGGTGGCCATCTCGGCGATCTTGAACTGGGTGGCCTGGAACGAGGCCAGGGGGCGGCCGAACTGGCGGCGCTCCTTGGTGTGGGCGATGGAGTCGGCCAGGCAGGCGCGGGCCAGGCCGCAGGCCTGGGCGCAGATGTGCAGCCGGGTGCGGTTGAAGAAGCTGTTGAGCTGCTTGAAACCCTCGCCCTCGATCCCCACCAGGTTGGCCGCCGGCACCCGCAGGTCGCTAAAGGCCACCTCGGCGGTGTCCGAGGCCCGGATGCCCAGCTTGCCTTTGAGCTTGTTGGCGTTGTAGCCGGGGCGGTCGGTCTCCACCAGGATGAAGCTGTGGCGGCTGTGGCGATCGGGGTTTTCGGGCTGGGTCTGGCAAAAGACCAGCAGGAAGTCGGCCACCGTGCCGTTGGTGGTGAACATCTTTTGGCCGTTGATCACCCAGTGGTCGCCGTCGAGCACCGCGGTGGTGGTCGCCCCGGCCGGGTCCGAGCCGGCGTCGGGCTCGGTGATGGCGGTGCCCATCACCGCCTCGCCGGCCACCAGCCGCGGCAGGTAGGTTGCTTTTTGCTCCTGGCTGCCGAAGAGCTGGATCAGCTCCGAGCCGAAGGTGGTGGAGATGATGGCTTGGGAGATGCCGGGGTCCACCGCCCAGAACTCCTCCACGATGAGGCAGTGCTCGAAAAAGCCGAGACCGGCGCCGTCATACTGCTCGTCGATGAACACGCCCACGAAACCCAGCTCGCAGGCCTTGCGGTGCAGGTCCGGGTCAAAGCTCTCCTCGCGGTCAAATTCCTGGGCCCTTTGGGGAAACTCGCCCTCGGCGAACTCCTTGGCCGCGCGCACGATATCGCGTTGTTCCTTGCTCAGCTTGAAATCCATGTCGTCTACTCCTAGCCGGCCAGGCGCTCGCCCAGCAGCGGCAGCACCTTGAACAGGTCCTCCACGATGCCGTAGTGGGCCACCTGGAAGATGGGCGCGCGGGGGTCCTGGTTCACGGCGATGATGGTGCCGCTGTTCTTCATGCCCGCCTGGTGCTGGAAGGCCCCGCTGATGCCCAGGGCGATGTAGAGCTTGGGCTTGACCGTCTTGCCCGAGGTGCCCACCTGCCGGCTCTTGGGCAGCCAGCCCTGGTCGGCCACCGGCCGCGAGCACGACAGGGTGGCCCCCAGGTGGTCGGCCAGTTCCTGGGCCAGGGGGATGTTGTCCGGTCCGCCGATGCCGCGCCCCACCGAGACCAGGATGTCGGCCGCCGCAATATCCACGTCCTCCAGGGCGCTCTCGATTTGCTCCAGGAATACGCGGCCGTGGCGCGGGGCCAGGTCGGTGAGGGTGGTGTCCTCGGTCTTGGTATCGGCCGCGCCCGGCTCCGCCGGCTCAAAGGCGCCGCCCTGCAGGGTGAAGACCCAGGTGTCGGCCGGCCGCAGGGCCAGCTCCTGGCTCACCTTGCCGCCGTAGACCGGCCGCCGGATCGTAAACCGGCCATCGCAGAACTCCAGGTCCGTACAGTCGGTGTAAAGCGGCAGGCCCAACCGGCCGGCCAGGGCCGGGGCCAGGTCCAGTCCCTGGCTGGAGTGGGGCATCAGCACCGCCGCCGGCTGCAAAGCGGTGATGATATCAGCCAGCACCGGCAGGTACAGCTCGGGGTTGTAGTGGGCCAGGTCCGGGTGACGCACCCGGCGCAGGGCGTGGGTGCATCCCTGGAGCGGCTCGGCCAGGGGGGCCGGGTCGTCGGCCAGCAGGGCGGTGACCACCCGGCCGTCGCCCCCGGCCAGGCCCAGGGCCGCGCCCAGGGCCTCCAGGGTGGCCTCGCGCAGGGCGCCGCCGCGATGTTCGGCGATAACCAGGATGGCGCTCATGCCAGGCCTCCCTTCTCCCGGATGATGGCGGCGGCCTGGTCGCAGACCTCCTCCAGGCTGCCGGTGAGTATCTCGGCGCCCTGGCCGGCCTGGGGCATAAAGAGCTTGCGCCGGCTCACCAGGGAGGCCCCGGCCTCGGTGGCCGCCAGGTCCAGGTCCTCGAGCTCGTGCAGCTCCACCGCGATCTTGCGCACCTTGCGGATGCCCATGATGGAGACGTAGCGCGGCTGGTTGATGCCCGACTGCACGGTGATCACCGCCGGCAGGGGCAGGCGCACCCGCTCGCTGGTGTTGGCCTCCAGCTCGCGCACCACCTCCACTTGGTCGCCGTCTATCGCCAGCCCCACCGCCATGGTGGCGTGCGGCAGGCCCAGACGCTGGGCCAGCAGCACCGCGCTCTGGCCGTGGCCCATGTCGCTGCTCTGCACCCCGGCCAGGATGAGGTCAAAGGACTCGCCCGCCAGCACCTTGGCCATGGCCTCCACCACGGCGGCCGGTTCGCCGGCCTCCAGGTCGTCGTCGCAGATGTGTACCGCCCGGTTGCCCCCCATGGCCAGGCCGCGGCGCAGCACGTCCTCGGCCTCGCAGTCGCCCAGGGTCAGGAGGGTCACCGTGCCGCCGTGGGCCTCCTTGAGGCGCACCGCCTCCTCCACCGCGTAGTTGTCCCACTCGTTGATGGCGAACACCAGGTCGTCGGTGTCCACCGCCGAACCGTCGTCTGTGATCTCCAAGTCGGCCTGGGCCGCCTCGGGGACGTTTTTCACCAAGACCAGAATATCCATGAACACGTCTCTCTATTGATCAGGCACCGGCTTGAGAATGCCGTGGGTTAGTATTTCCAAGAAGTACCGGCTCAAGCGCTCCGGGCCGATGGGGCCGTCGGGGTCGTACCACTTGATGGTGTAGTGGACCATGCTGAAAAAGGCGAAGGTGGCCACCGGTAAGGGGATGTCTTTCATCAGCCCCTGCTGGGCCAGGTCGCTGAGCACCCCCTGGATGGCGGCCACGTACTTGCGTTCCTTTTCGATAAGGGCGCCCCGGTTGGCCGGGCCCAGGCTGTCGATCTCGTTGACCAAGAGCACCAGCCGGTCGCGGTCGCTGGCATACACCCGGCCGTAGAGCTCCAACACCCCCTTTAACCGCTGCACCGGCGACAGGGGCTGGGCCAGCAGTTCCTGAATCTCGGCCAGGGCCTCGGTCATGTAGGCGTCGAGCATCTGGTACAGCAGGTGCTCCTTGTTTTCAAAGTAGTGGTAGAGGGAGCTCTTTTGTATGCCCAGCGCCTCGGCGATGTCCCGGATGGAGGTGTTGGCGTAGCCCTTTTTGGCGAACATGCGGGCCGCCACGTCAAAGAGCTCCTTGCGCCGTTGTATCCCCTTGTGGTAGGCCATGATCCCCGCTGGATGTCCTCGCTGTTGGGTCCGGTTCGCTGGGGGGCCGGGTCCTGACTTTCGGGCCATGATCCCCGCCGCGGCTACCGGCCGCAGGCGCTGGGCGTCCTCGCTGTTGGGCCTGGCTTTCAGGCCATGAAGCCGCCCGTCGCAAAACCGACCGACCGTTGGTTTTTATAATAGGGTCGGTAAACCTGTCAAGAAGAATTGGCCTATTAACGCAGAGAGATGCCGAAAAATAGTTGACATGCTTAAGTATAGTAAGCTACAAATCTAACGGGCGGTCGGTAAATAATTTGAGGAGGCCCAAGGCGCCGCCCGCCGGGGGACGAGACCGTCGCGCCCCGGCGCAAGCCGGCGGCCGGTGCAATTCCACCGCTGAGCTGGGGGCGGGGCCGTGGTGCCGGCAAGGGTTTGCCGACCCCGGCCCAGCGCCAACGGGGGGGAGTTAACCCTGCTGAAACACCGTGGACACCATGGCTGGCGATAGGCGGAAGGCCTCGTCGATGTCATGCATGCGATGAAAAAAGGTCTCCAGGTGGCTGCGCATCTCTCGGGCCGCCCGGTCGGCCTCGCCCGCGAGGACCGCCTCTACGATAAGGTCGTGTTCGCCCACCGGGTGCAGCGAGTTGTGGTCCTCGGGTTCAATGGCCGCTACGATGCGGTGGGTGAGGCTGATCATGGAATTGACGATGGCCTCGAAGAGATAGTTGCCGCACATCTCCAACAAGGTGAAGTGGACCCGGGTGAGGCGTTGGCGATAGTCGGCCCGGAAGGTCGTGGGTTCCCTCTCGGCCGCCAGGTCCTCCTTGAGCCGCTGGCGAAAGGCGTCGGTGACGTTGAGGGCGGCCAGGCGGGCCACCTCGGGCTCGATGTGCAGGCGCACCTGGTTCAGCTCGGGGATGGTGAGACGGCCCGAGAGATACAGGTCCATAAAGCCGCTGCTCAGTTGGTCAAAGGCCCACTCGGCCACGTAGGCCCCGCCGGTGGGACCCTGCCGGATAACCACGAACCCGTTGATCTGCAGCACGCGGATGGCCTCACGCACCACGCCGCGGCTGACTTGAAACTGCTCAGTGAGCTCCCTTTCCGAAGGCAGCTTGTCCCCGAACTTGTAGTGGCCGCGTAAGATGGCCTCCTTGAGTTGTACCAGAACTTCTTCGGAAGCCCGAGTCTGCTTGATTGGCTTGAATTTGTTCATGAGTGCCTCTGACCATATGATTAACTGAAGTCACGCTGACCTCATGATTGCATAATTATTATTGACATGCCAGGGCCACCGGTTTAATGTACCCAAATATAACATTAAATGTAAGACCAATACAATCGATTTTTAGGACTATACATATTCAATGGTTGATCATGCGCCCGGCCAAGGGAGCGGGCGGAGCGCGCCAAGACCGGTGGTTGGAGGTGGGTTTGCATAGCCTGCACGGGCGTCACCCGCGGTGGCTACGAGGTCGCCGGGGTGACGGGTTCCATCCGGGGCCCGGGGGCTATCGATAGGCGTTAAAAAGTCGCTGCTCGGCCTTGGCGAACCAGGACGAATCGAGGTTCGCAGGCGAATCTAAAATCGCCGGCCCGGTCTCTTTGGGGCGGGGACGGCCACGCCAAATTAAGGGAGGGTGATCATGACGAGAGGATTGCGGGTTATTGTCGGTTTACTGGCCGGCGTTTTCCTGGCCGTGACGGTTTTCTTGGTGCCCGGGCCGGCCCTATCGGCTGAGCCCATCATCATCGGGGTGCCCACTTCCTTGGGCTTCCTGGAGGGCAAGGAAAGCTACAACGCGGTAATGCTGGCCGTGGACGAGATCAACAAGGCCGGCGGCGTACAGGTGGGCAAAACCAAACGTCCTTTCAAGGTGGTGGCCCTGGACATCCGTGACGCCGCCCCCGGCGTGCCGGTGCCCGACGCCCTGCTGGGTATTGAAAAACTCATCCTGGGTAAGAAACCCCACGCCCTGGTGGTGGGTCCCTTCCGCTCCGAGGCCCTGTTGGCCGGCATGGACCTCCTGGCCAAGCACAAGGTGCCCCTGCTGGGCACCATCGCCATGACGCCCAAGTCTGACGCCATGGTGGCCAAGGACCCCAAGTACAAGTACGTCTTCCGGGTGTGCCTCAACGCCAAGTACTTCGTGGGCTACCTGGTGGGCACCATGAAGTTCATCCAGAAGAAGTTCGGCTTCAACAAGGTCTTCATCATGCACCAGGACGTGGCCTGGGCGCGCATCACCGCTAAGATCATGACCGGCATCTACGGCAAGCTGGGCTGGAAGGTGGTGGGTACCGCCAGCTTCCCCACCGGCTCCAGCAAGTTCGAGTCGGCCCTGCTCAAGGCCAAGATGAAGGGCGCCCAGGTGATCCTGCCCATCTTTGACATGCCCCAGAGCGGCATCTTGGTCAAGCAGTGGCGGGCCATGCGGGTGCCGGCGCTCATGGCCGGGTTCATCTCGCCCCTGGCCGGCTCGGCTGCTTGGACCATCTTTGATAAGAAGATCGGCGGGGCCATCAACGCCATCTTCGAGCTGGGCAACATTCCTTCGGCCAAGTACCCGCCGGCCGCGGCCTTCTACCAGGCCTACCAGAAGAAGTACGGCAAGGAAGTGCAGGCCGGTCACGGTCCGGCGCCCTCCTACGCCTCGGTGTACCTGCTCAAGGCGGCCATAGAAAAGGCCGGCAGCGTGCAGGCCGACGCCATCGTGGCCGCCCTGGAGAAGGTGGAGACCGCGGCGGTGATGGGCAAGGCCAAGTTCAGCAAGGGCCACCAGGTCGTCTACGGCGCCGATCCCGGCAAGCAGGCCCTGGGCTGCGTGTTCCAGTGGACCAACGACGGCAAGCGGGTCATCGTGTTCCCGCCGTCGGTGGCCGAGGGCCAGATCACCTTGCCCGCCTGGATGAAGAAGTAATCCCTTCCCTCGCGTCCCCGCCCGCTTGCTGGGCGGGGGCGCTTTTTTGCCGGCTCCGGCGGCGAGGTGTGACATACTTTGTTTGAAGCGACACTAATCTACGGGCTGGTCAACAGCGTCATCCTGGCCCTGGTGGCCCTGGGCTTCAACCTCACCTTTGGCATCAGCGGGGTGGCCAACTTCGCGTACGGCGCCTTTTACGTCACCGCCGGGTTTCTCACCTGGTCGGGGCTCAACCAACTGGGCCTGCCCTTTGGGGTGGCCGCCGCCTTGGCGGTGTTGATCACCGCGCTCATGGGCGCCTTGATGTACCGCTACCTGCTGCTGCGCCTGCGCGGCCTGGTGGTGAGCGAGGTCATCGCCACCTTTGGCGTGGGCCTGGCCCTGCTGGAGCTCTTCCGCTACCTGGGATTCATCGGGTTCGAGTACACCCTGCCGGTGATGATCGACGCTTCGGTGGATATCGCCGGGGTGGTGGTGGACGCCCAGCGCATCCTCATCGTGGTGGTGGGCGCCTCCCTGGCCGCCCTGCTGTGGGTCTTCACCCGCCACACCCGCACCGGCCGGGCCTTTAGGGCCATCGCCCAAGACGAGCACACCGCCCTCACCCTGGGCATCAACACCGACCGGGTGGCCACCATCAGCGTGGCCTTTGGCGCCGGCTACGGGGCCATCGCCGCGGTGGTGATCCTGCCCCTGGGCACCATCAGCGTGGGCGAGGGCTACAACGTGTTGGTCAACGCCCTGGCGGTGTGCATCGTGGGCGGCCTGGGTAGCACGGTGGGGGTGATCGTGGCCAGCCTGCTCATCGGCTACGCCCAGATGATCACCGCCACCTACGTGGACACCCACTGGATGATGATCGTCAGCCTGGTGGCCATCTTGATAATCCTGCTGATCAAGCCGTCGGGACTCTTCGGCCAGCAAAAAGAGTTAGAGGAACGAATCTAGGTTATGTCCAGACGACGCGAACGGATTGATCGGGGGATCAAGGTCCGGGCCGATGATATCTACGCGCTCACCTCGTGGCGCGAGATGCTCTACCTGGCCGCGCCCCGGGTGGCCCCGGTGCTCACCCTGTTGGTGGTGGGCCTGGCCGCCGGTCCCTATTGGCAGCGGGTGATCATGACTACTTCCATGTTCGCCCTGCTGGCCATCAGTTGGGACGTGCTGGCCGCCTCGGGCATGGTGAGCCTGGGCCAGGCCCTGTTCTTCGGAGTGGGGGCCTACACCTCGGGCATGCTCAACCACTATTTCGGGTGGTCGCCCCTGCTCACCATCCCCCTGGCGGCGGTGATCGGCGGGGCGATCAGCACCCTGCTGCTGCTGCCGGTGCTGCGGCTGCGCGGGCTCTATTTCGCCATGGTCACCCTAATCATGCCCTTGATCATCGAGCGGGTCATCGAGGCCACCGGCATCTTCGGCGGCACCGAGGGCATCAGCGGGCTGGCCTCCCTGCCGCACCGCCTGGTGGAGCTGCTGGTGGCCATGGTGATGGTCTGGGTGGCCCTGTTCGGCCTGCGCCGCCTGATGGACTCGGACTACGGCCTGGTGCTCAAGGGCATCAACGACAACGACCGTTCGGTGATGAGCGCCGGTATCAACATCTACCGCCGCAAGGCCGAGGCCCTGTTCATCGCCAGCTCCATCGCCGCCTTTGCCGGCGCCTTCATGACCCACGCCTACATGTTCGTGGGCATGCCGGTCTTTGCCATGGACTACTCCATCTTGCCCATCGCCTCCACCGTGGTGGGCGGGGTGGGCACCCTGGCCGGGCCGCTGCTGGGGGCCTTCATCCTGGTGCCGCTGAGCGAGCTGCTGCGCGGCCTGGGCGGGCTGCGCATCGTCATCTACGCCACCTTGCTGGTGGTCTTCATCGTGGGTCTGCCCGAGGGCATCTTCCCCTATCTCAAGCGCAAGTACACCCAGTTCGAGCGGTGGGTGGAGGTGGAGAAATGAGCCGGCCGGTGGTGTTGGAGGTAAGGGGCCTGCTGAAGCGCTACGGCGGGGTGACCGCGGTGGACGGCGTGGACTTCACCCTGCATGAGAACGAGGTGCTGGGGGTCATCGGCCCCAATGGTTCGGGCAAGACCACCCTGGTCAATCTCATCACCGGCTTTGTCAAGCCGGATCGGGGCAAGGTGTTGTATCGCGGCAAGCGCATCTCCGGCCTGCCGCCCTACCGGGTGGCCCTCAAGGGCGTGGCCCGCACCTTCCAGATGGCCAAGCCCTTTTACCAACTGCCGGCCTACAAGAACCTGGTGGTGCCGCTTTCGTCGCCCCGGGTGCACGCCCTGGCCGGCGGCAGCTATGGCGACCGCGACGCGGTGGCCAAGGACCTGCTGGAGGAAGTGGGCTTTGAGCGCGACTCCTGGGTGATCAACAAGGCGGCCGCCAGCCTGCCCCACGGCTATCTCAAGCGGCTGGAGCTGGCCCGCTGCATGGCGCTGCGGGCCGACCTGATGCTGTTGGACGAGCTGTTCTCCGGCCTGTCCCTGGCCGAGGTGGCCTCCATGGTGCCGGTGATCGACAAGCTGCGCTCCCGCGGCAAGACCATCATCATGGTGGAGCACCGCCTGCGCGAGCTGTTCCGCATCGCCGACCGGGTGCTGGTTTTGAACTTCGGCCAAAAGATCGCCGAGGGCACTCCCGGGCAGGTGATGGACCTGCCGGCGGTGCGCGAGGCTTACCTGGGCAGCGAGGCGGAGGTGGGCGATGCTTGAGGTTACCGGAATGATGGTGTTCTACGAGAACGCCCTGGCGGTCAACGACCTTTCGTTAACCGTGGAGGCCGGCCAGATCGTGGGGGTCATCGGTTCCAACAGCGCCGGCAAGACCACCCTGATGAACACCATCAGCGGGCTCATCCTGGACCTGCGCGAAAAGGAGCGCCGCAAGGGCGGCGAGCGCATCACGGTGATGGGCACGGTGCGTTTCGAAGACCGCGACATAAGCGACCTGCCGCCCCACCGCCGGGCCGAGATCGGCATCGTGCTGTGCCGCGAGCGCCACCCGGTCTTCGGCGATAGCACCGTGCTGGAGAACCTGCGCATCGCCGGGCACCTGCGCGCCCGGGCCGAGGTGAAACAGGCCATGGACCTCACCTTTGAGCTGTTTCCCAACCTGGCCCGCTACAAACGCAAGAAGGCCGGCTTCCTCAGCGGCGGCGAGCAACAGATGCTGGCCATCGGCATGGCCCTGGTGGTCAAGCCTCGGCTGCTGCTGCTGGACGAACCACTGCTGGGCCTGAGCCCGGCCATGCAGACCACCTTGGTGCAGGCCATCAAGACCGTGCGCCAGGAGACCGGGGTGACCATCGTCATCGCCGAACAGTTCGCCCGGCCCATACTGCCGATGATCGACTTTGGCTATGTCATTGAGAACGGCATGCTCACCATGACCGGCAGCGGCCAGGAGCTCATGGACAACCCGGAGATCAAGTCGGCCTACTTCGGGCATTAGTACAATGTCGGGTAAAGCCGTGCCTGGCCGCGGGGAGAGCTCGCAAGGCCGGGTGTTGCCGGGCGGCGAGAGGGCCGGGCGACTATTTGGTAAACGATCAAGAGTAGGGTTAGGCAGATGACAGGGCAGAGCGAGATCACCACCATACCCCAGGCCTTTGACCGCCTGGCGGCCGAGCATCCCGACAAGACCGCGGTGGTCTACCTGGGCAGCCGGTACAGCTATCGCCGAGTGGCCGAGCTGAGCGATCGTTTCGCCGCCGGCCTGGTCGGCCTGGGGATCAAGCCCGGCGACCGGGTGATGGTCTACCTGCCCAACTCGGTGCAGTGGATCGTGTCCTGGCTGGGCATCCTCAAGGCCGGGGCGGTGGCCGTGCCCATCACCCCCATCTATACCTCGCGCGACGTGGAGTACATCACCGGCGACACCGGGTGCACCACCGTGGTCTGCGCCGACCGCAACTACGGCCACGTGATGCGGGCCATGGATAATTCGCCGGTGGAGCGGGTGGTGGTCTGCGGCCTGGTGGACCTCTTGCCCTGGTACAAGCGGGCCTTCGGGTTTTTGGCCGACGTGGTGCCCACCGGCCGGGTGGGCAAGGAAACCCACACGGTGGGCCTGCCCCAGTTGCTAAAGGCCTCGCCCGGGGACCGGCCCCGGCTGGAGGCCGACCCCGACGACCTGGCCGAGATTCTCTACACCGGCGGCACCACCAAGCACCCCAAGGGCGTGCCCATAACCCATCATCTGCTGATCAAGGGCGCCCGCGAACAACTTGCCGTGCCGGCGCCCCTGTTTAACCCGGCCGACAACGTGCTCATGGGCTCGGCCCCCATGTTCCACATCCTGGGCCAGACCTGCGGCCTGGGCACCCTGTTCACCTATGGCGGCACCATCATCACCCAGCCGCGGGTGAACCTCGACGCCATGCTCGACGCGGCCGGGCGCGAAGGGGTGACTACCCTCATCGGGGTGCCCACCCTGCTGCGCATGATCCTGGAGCACGACCGGCTGGACCAGTATGACCTCAGCTCGGTGCGCTACACCTTCAGCGGCGGCGACGTGCTGCCCCGGGAGTTGGGACTGCGCTGGCAGGAGCGTTTCGGACACCCGGTGTACATCGGCTACGGCGCCACAGAGACCATCGGCGGGGTGGCCATGTGCCCCACCGACCGCGACTTTCCCGAGGGCACCATGGGCCGGGTGGTGGCCAGCAAACAGGTGAAGGTGGTGGAGCCCGATGGCATCGCCGAGGTGCCCTTGGGCGAGGCCGGCGAGCTGCTGGTGCACTCCGACCCCATGGTGAGCGCCTACCACAACAAGCCCGAGGAAACCGCCGAGTCCTTTGTCGAGATCGACGGGCTGCTCTTCTACCGCACCGGCGACATCGTGACCATGGACCAGGAGCAATACCTCTACTTCGTGGACCGCACCGCCGATACCATCAAGCACAAGGGCTACCGGGTCTCGGCCTCGGAGGTGGAGTGCGTGTTGCAAGACCACCCGGCGGTGATCAGCTCCTGCGTGGTGGGGGTGCCGGACGAGAAGGTGGGCGACCGGGTCAAGGCCTACGTCATCTTGAAAAAGGACGTCAAGGGCATCACCGGCTACGACCTCATCGCCTTCTGCCGCCAGCACCTGGCTTCCTACAAGGTGCCCCAGTACATCGAGTTCCGCGACATGCTGCCCAAGTCCAAGGTGGGCAAGCTGCTGCGGCGCGAGATACGCAGCGAGGAGGCCTCCCGCCTGGAGTGAGCCGGCCGGCCATTGACACCGCCCGGGGCGCCTGGCTAACCTGGTGCAGCGGGGAGGGCCATAGCGCCTATGCCGGATCGTCAGACCATCAGCCTGTGCATGATCGTGCGCGACGAGCAGGACCACCTGGCCCGCTGCCTGGGCAGCGCCCGGCCGTGGGTGGACGAGATGGTGGTGGTGGACACCGGCTCGCGCGACCGTACGGTCCAGATCGCCCGGAGCTTCGGCGCCCGGGTGAGTCGGCACGCCTGGACCGACGACTTTGCCGCGGCCCGCAACTTCTCCCTGGAGCGGGCCGGCGGCGACTGGATCCTGGTGCTGGACGCCGACGAGGAACTGGACCAGGACAGCGCCCCCCATCTGCGCCGCCTGGTGGACGACCCCGTGCACAACGGCTTTGTCCTACAGCTACTCAACCTCATGCCCGACGGCACTCAAGGGATGTTGCAGGCCCCGCGGCTGTTTCGCAACCACCGCGGGGTGCGCTACCACGGGGCCATCCACGAGGTGCCCCGGGGCCTGGAGCCGGTGGGGGTGGCCGGGGTGCGTGTGCTGCACCACGGCTACAACCTGGCCCCCGGGCAAAAGGCGCGCAAACACGCCCAGCGGCTGGAGCTGCTGCAACGATGGGTGGTCCGGGAGCCGGACAGCGTGGCCGCCCACACCTACCTAGCCCAGCGCCTCAACGCCCACGGCGGCAGCTCCGAAAAAGCCCTGCGCCACGGCCTGGAGGCCCTGCGCCTGGCCCAGGAGCAGGGTCCTGGCCGGCACGAGATGGACCGTATCTTGCGGGCGGTGTGTTTTTCCCTGGCCGCCCAGCGCCGCTTTGACCAGGTGATCCGCTACGCCCGCCGCCTGCAAGCCGCCCTGCCGGACCATCCCGACGGCTACTTCCTGGAGCTCGGCGCCCAGGTGGAGCAAAACCAGTGGCCCCGGATCGTGGAGGTCTCGGGCCGACTGCTCAAGTGGCTGGCCCACTGGGAGGCGCGGCCGGGGCGCTGCCCCTACCAGGAAGTGATCTCCCAGCAGCAGGCGCCCCTGGCCCTGCACAGCCGCGTCTTGGCCCTGGCCCACCTTGCGCGCGACGACGAGGCCGCCGAGGCGTTCGCCCATCTCCTGGGCCGGCCGGGGGTCGAGTCCCGCGCCCGCGTCCTGCTGGAAACCTTGCGGCAGCGGGGCCTGGGAAAGCTGGCCTCCCGCCTGGCCGCCGAGGCCGCCGCGCGCCACCCCGACTGGACCTGGACCACCGGGTTCACCCGCCCACGCCTGGGCTGACCTACTGCAAGCTTACGCTTGATGATGATTTTACGGTAATGGTATCATCTCTTTGGCCGTATATTCGTACTGCTGGAGCCTGCCGGTAGAAGGCAAGCTAATTAAAGGGGGGCGCTGATGAGAAGAATAAGTTGGGCCATGGTCTTTTTTGCCATGGTTTTGCTATTGGCTTGGCTGCCGGCCTGCGGCTCTAGTGATGGGAGTGGGGGAGGGACCATCCAGGGATATACCCAGGCTATGCTCACCGGCACCTGGGCTTTTAAAAGAACTATGAAGGGGGCGCCCGGAGTAGAGCGCGGGGAGATTGTGTTTGATTCCGAAGGCCATATTATCAAGTATGTCCAGACGTCACCGACAATTAGCGCGGCAAAACCAGAGAAAATAGGTGGGTCTTTGCATGTATATCCCGACGGCCGGGTGGAGGGTAGAATTACTTACGAAGAAGTCGTATTTTTATTTGTTTTCTATTCAAAATATGATTATAAATTACGATTCAATGCGGACGGCACCATCAGTGGCCGTCGGATTACATACTTGGTAATAACCATCGGCGCATGGGATTCTCCGTGGATGTCGGTCATAGGCAGAGAAACCCATAGGCACAAGTATTGGCTGACTAAGAGATAGGCGATTGTTATTAGTTCGTAGAGCGGCTCCTGCGGGGGCCGCCTTTTTTTGCGTTAGGCCAGCAGGGGTGGCTCTAAATTATTATGCGCGCGGCAACAGTTTTTCATTGCCGCAAAAGCATGATAATGCTAGGAAGGAGAAAACGAGCTGCCGCCTGCGGCTCTCATAGCCATTTTCAAAGGGGGATTAATGAAGAGATGTTACCTGCCGGTGTTAGTAGTAGTTTTGGTTTTAATGCTTGCCTGGACACCGGCGTGCGATTCCGGCGGGGGAGGCGGAGGGACCGGCCAAGGATACACCCAGTCAATGCTTACCGGCACGTGGTTTTATAAGCGTGAACAGCAGGGGGTGCCCGGCGCAATAAGCCGCGGCGAGATGGGCTTTGATTCCGAAGGCCATTTCAATAAACTGATCGTCACTTCACCGATTATAGTTGTCGCTAACGTCAAAAACTACCAAGGGTCTTTACATGTCTACCCCGACGGCCGGGTGGAGGGTACGATTGTTGACGTAGAGTCCTTCGGCCTACTAATTCATTCTTCTAAATCGATTTATAGGTTGCGATTCAATGCGGATGGGACCATAAGCGGCAGGCGGGTTACACACGTGATCGAAACCACGGGAGGAGTAGTCACCCGCAATGAAACCGTGGGCTACAAGTACTGGATGACCAAAAAGTAACTCCACGATTCTCGTTTCACCGGGCGGCTCCTGCGGGGGCCGCTTTTTTATTGGGGTTGCCTCATGCCTTCGGCTGGATGATATACAATGGATACTGGTTGTAAGCGCCGCCGGGGTTGGACCCCGGATGGCGAAGACGAGACTGGGAGGGTGTGCGATGGCGCAGGAAGATAGGCTGCTTAAACGGGAAGACTGCGTGCTGGTGGTGATCGACGCCCAGCAAAAGCTGCTGCCGGTGATCTGGGAGAACCAGCGGGTGGTGGACAATACCGCCCGCCTGGTGAAGTTCGCCGCCATCATCGGGCTGCCGGTGGTGGTGACCGAGCAGGAGAAGCTGGGGCCCACGGTGGCCGAGGTGGCCGAGGGCGTCGAGGGCCTACGAGCCATAAGCAAGATCACCTTTGACTGCTTTGGCTGTCCGCCCTTTGTCCAGCGCCTGGCCGAGCTGGGGCGCCGGACGCTTTTGCTCTGCGGGGTGGAGGCCCATATCTGCGTGGCCCAGAGCGCCCTGAGCGCATTGGCCCAGTACCGGGTGCACGCGGTGAGCGACGCCATGAGCTCGCGCACCGAGCACAACTGGCGCACCGCCCTTGCCCGTCTGCAACAGGCCGGGGTCATCATCACCAGCACCGAGATGCTCATCTACGAGCTGCTCGGCCGGGCCGGCACCGACGAGTTCCGGGCCACCTTGCCGCTGGTGAAATAGCCCGCGGTGGCCGGGCGAGCTGTTTTAGCCTCAAGCCGGGGAGTCAAACGTGAGACTGGTCAAGGTATTATTGGGAGTGTTGTTGTTGGTGGTGGTGCTGGTGGTGGCCGCGGTGCTGCTGCTGCCAAAGTGGAACACCTATGACAAGGACGGGCGGCTGGTGTTGGCCGGCCTGCACCACCCGGTGAAGGTGTTGCGCGACGCCAAGGCCATGGCCTACATCTACGCCGAGGACCAGCACGACGCCATCATGGCCCAGGGCTTTGTCACCGCCCAGGACCGGCTGTTCCAGATGCAACTGGCCCGCATGGCCGCCGCCGGCCGCCTCAGCGAACTGGTGGGTGAGAAGGCCCGCGGCCTGGACCTGCGCCGGCGGGCCATAGGGCTCTACCGTATCGCCCGGCGGCACCTGCCCCGGCTCAACCGGGCCAACCAGGATTTTCTGCAGGCCTATGCCGACGGGGTCAACGCCTACCTGCGCACCCGGGGCGATGAGCTGCCCCTGTCCTTCACCCTGGCCGGCATCAAGCCCGAGCCCTGGACCAAGCTGGACTCCCTGGCCATCTATTATTATTTGAGCTGGGCCTTTTCGGCCAACCTCAAGACCGAGGTCCTGGCCCAGATGCTGGTGGAGAAGCTGGGGCCGCAAAAGGCCGCCGAGATTTTCCCGCTCAACCTTAACCCCGACGACCCGGCCGATCATGGTGCGGCCCCCCCGGCCCCGGCCGGCGCCGCCCGCCTGGGGCTGAGCCGGGACCGGCTCATCACCGCCTGGACCCGGGACCTGGGCCCGCGCTGGGGCTCCAACGCCTGGGCCATGGCCGCCTCGGCCAGCGGCAAGCCCATCGTGGCCAACGATCCCCACCTGGACCCGCGCATCCTGCCGGGCATGCTCTATCCCTGCGCCATCATCACCAAGCAGACGCGCGGCGTGGGCATTACCGTGGCCGGCCTGCCCGGGTTGGTATCGGGTCGCAACCAGTACATTGCCCTGGGTGTCACCAATTCCTACTGCGACGTGCAGGACCTCTACGTGGAGACCATCGATCCCCAGGACCCCACCCACTACCTGGAGGGTGGGCGCTCGGTGCCCTTTGAGATCATCACCGAGACCATGAAGATCAAGGACCGCGACGCCGCCGGCGGCTACCGCACCGAGCAGGTGAAGATACGCCTCACCCACCGGGGGCCGGTGGTGAGTGGGCTGTTGCCCGGCCTCAAGACCGACAAGGTGCTCACCCTGCGCTGGGCCCCGGCCGAGTCCGGGGGGGCGTCGCTGGGCATTATCGAGCTGATGCGCAGCCGCTCGGCGGCCGAGGTGATGGCGGCCCTGCGCCTGGTGTCCATACTGCCCTTTAACGCCGTGTTCGCCGACGTGCAGGGCAACGTGGGTTTCTTGGCCACCGGCCGGGTGCCGCGGCGCATCGCCGGCGACGGCACCGTCCCCCTGGTGGTCACCAGCGGCCAGGACAACTGGCAGGGGTGGATACCCCAGGACCAGATGCCCCAGGCCTTCAACCCCTCCCGGGGGTGGGTGGGCTCCTGCAACCACAAGACCGTGCCCCACGACTACCCCTATTACTATTCGTCCTACTTCGCCCCCACCTATCGCTACAGCCGCCTGCGCGAGCTCCTGGATTCGCCGGGGGTCAAGAGCGCGGCCGACCACTGGCGGTTCCAGCGCGATCGGTTAAACCCCCTGGCCCGCAAGATCGTCCCCATCATGGCCAAGGCCCTGGCCGGCGACCCGGCCACCAAGCCGCTGGCCCGTATCCTGGCCGCCTGGGACTTCCAAGACGCGGCCGACACCGCGGCCCCGCTGGTCTTCCAGGCGGTGATGCGGCGCTTCGCCCTGGAGGTCTACCGCGACGAGTTGGGCGATGACCTGGCGCGGCGCATGCTGGCGGTGTGGTATTTCTGGCAGCAGCGGCTGGAGCACATGATCCTGGGCGGCGACTCGTCCTGGTTCGATGACGTCACCACCCCCGGCCGGCGCGAGGGCATGGCCGAGATGTGGGTGCGGGCCGGCAAACACGCCCTGGCCGAGTTAAGCGAACGCCTGGGCGACGACCCCGCCGCCTGGGTCTGGGGCCGGGTGCATCGCCTGGTCCTGGTGCACCCCCTGCGCCGCAAGGGTCCGGGCGCGGCCTGGCTGGGCGGCGGCACCCACGCCATGGGTGGTTCGGGCGAGACCCTGTACCGCGCCTGGTACGATTTCAACCGGAGCTTTGACGTAACCGTGGCCGCGGCCCTGCGCATGGTGGTGGACCTGGGTGACCCGGAAAAGGTCTTGGCGGTGCTACCGGGCGGGGTCACCGGCCGGTTGTTCGATCCGCACATGACCGACCAGGTTGAGCCCTACATGAAGGGCACCAAGCTCTACTGGTGGTTCAGCGACCAGGCCATCGCGGCCCACGCCAAGCACACCCAGGTGCTGGCCCCGCGCTAAGGCGGGTCCCGGCCGGCGGCGTCCCGGAAGACGGTGGGTTGCGCGGCGGGGTTTATCGGCGCTCAGTACTCGATGCCCTTGCGGGCGATGTGGCCGCTGTAGTAGGGATGCTTGCGCTGCACGAACTCGGTGACGTAGTCGGCCCCGGCCCGGATGGCCGGGTCGGCGTCGATGCCGGTCATCACCAGCTCCACCTGGCCCCGGCAACGGTCCATCAGCTCCAGGAGCTGCTCCAGGCGCAGCACCCCGAAGATGGGGGTGGAGAGGATTTCGTCGCAGATCAACAGGTGGGTCCCTTCTTTGATGGCGCGCTTGGCATACCACAGGGAGGTCTCGGCGTGTTCGTAGTGCACCGATTGGGGGCCCTGCGAGAGAATGAAGGGGTGCTTGCCCGGGCAGCGGTAGCTGATGTTGGGGACCTGTTCGAAGATGTTGGCCTCGCCGGCCGTGCCGGACTTGAGGAACTGGACAAAGACCACCCGCAGGCCGCTGCCCGCGGCGCGGATGCTCAGGCCCACCGCGCGGGTGGTCTTGCCCACGCCCTGGCCGAAGTAGGCGTGGATCAACCCCATGCCCGCGTTGCGGATGTGCCCGGATCGTTCTTGGGTGTAGTAGGTGGACTTCATTTATGGACCTCGAGCGGTAGTCAACCCTGACGCTGGGCTACTATAGACCGGCGCCCGCCGTCTGACAAGTGTTGCCGGCCGGCCGGACGGGAGCCGGGCAGGGTGGACGCCGCGGCGCGGTTCCCAAAGCTCGGCGACGGTGCTAAGCTTTGGGGCGACCCAGACGAGAGGACAGCAGGAATGACCGATATAACGGGCCTGGTGATGATCAACACCGGCAAAGGCAAAGGCAAAACCACGGCGGCCTTGGGACAGGCCCTGCGAGCGGCCGGCCAGGGTCTGCGCGTCTTGATCATCCAGTTCATCAAGGGCGGTATGGATT
>JAMOVV010000027.1 GCA_027067385.1 Desulfarculaceae bacterium | reverse complement strand
CGTACCGGAGAAGCAACCCGGGCTCACGGCCATGACCAAGCTGTTTTCCGAATCCACCAGCCGCATGGTGCTCACGGTGGACCCCCACTGGTCCGACGAGTTTGAGCAATTACTCAAAGATATCGCCTGGTGCCGCCTGGGGCGGGTGACCCGCCGCCGACACCTGGTGATCACCGCCGGCGGCGCCACGGTGGTGGACCTGGCGGTGGGCGAGCTGCGCCGGGCCTTCAAGGCGCGTTTCGGGAGTATGGTATGACGGTCCGCGCCTGCGTATTGGCCGGCTTCGGCCTCAACTGCGATGTGGAGACCGCCCACGCCCTGCGCCTGGCCGGGGCCGAGGTCGACCGGGTGCACATCAGCCAACTCACCGGTACGCCAAACCAAAAGCCCACCCACCGCCTGGAGGACTATCAGATCATGGTCTTTGACGGCGGGTTCGCCTGGGCCGACGACCACGGGGCCGGGGTGCTGCTGGCCACCCGCATGCGCCGCCACCTGGGCCAGCAGCTAAAGGCCATGATCGAGCGCGGCGGGCTGGTGCTGGGCATCTGCAACGGCTTCCAGGCCCTGGTGAACCTGGGGCTGCTGCCCATGCTCGGCGGCGACTGGAAACGCAGCGTGGCCCTGGCCGACAACGACTGCGGCAACTTCCAGGACCGCTGGGTGGATCTTTTAGTTGAACCAAACACCCGCTGCCTCTTCACCCGGGGCATCGAGCGGGTGGACATGCCCATGCGCCACGCCGAGGGCAAGCTGATCACCGATCCCGATACCCTGGCGCGCATGGAAGAGCAGGGTATGGTGGTGCTGCGCTACGCCAAGCACGGCAAGCCGGCCGGCGGGCGCTTTCCCTATAACCCCAACGGATCATTGGGAGATATCGCCGGCATCTGCGACCCCTCCGGCCGGGTCTTCGGGCTGATGCCCCACCCGGAGGCCTACTACCGGGTGAGCCAACACCCCAGTTGGACCACCTGGCGGGAAAAGGCCCGCCGCAAGGGACACCGGCTGGACCCCTACGGCCCCGGCGCCGGACTGGCTATCTTTCAGAACGCGGTGCGCGCCGCCGCGCAGGAGATGTGAGACATGGCCCAAGGACCACCATTGGCCCAGCTTAGCCCCGGCAGCCAGGTAAGCGGCACTTATCTCTTGAATTCCGTGGAGTTAGGCACCACCAAGAATGGCCAGGCCTTTGGCAAGCTAATTCTGGGGGACCCCAGCGGCCAGGTGCCGGGGCGGCTGTGGGACCGGGCCGAGGAACTACTAGCGCCCCTGGAGGCCGGACGCGCGGTGAAAATCCGCGGCCGGGTCGATAGCTTCCGGGGGCAAGCCCAGGTTATCGTTGAGCATATCGAGCCCACCACCGCCGAGCCGGCCGACTTCCTGCCGGCCAGCCCCATCGCCCCGGAAGAGCTCTGGCAACAGCTCGGCAAGGCCCTGCGCCAGGTCCACGACCGAAACTTAAAGCAATTACTCGATCTTTTCTTCGCCGACCAGGCGTTTCGCAACACCTTTGGGCGCGCCCCGGCGGCCAAGGCCGCTCACCACGCCTATGTAGCCGGTCTCCTTGAACATACCGCGTCCCTGGCCACCATGGCCGTCGCCGCCGCCGACCACTATACCCACCTGGACCGCGATGTACTCATCGCCGGGGCCCTGCTGCACGATATCGGCAAGACCCAGGAGCTAACCCTCGGCCCGCCCATCGACTACACCGACCAGGGCCGGCTCATGGGCCACCTGGTGCTGGGGCTCGACATGCTCGAAAAACGGCTGGCCAGGCTGCCCAAGTTCCCGGCGGCCACGGCCGACCACCTGCGCCACCTCATCGTCAGCCACCACGGTTTCGAGCAGTTCGGCAGCCCCACCAAGCCCAAGACGCCCGAAGCGGTGGCCCTGCACCTGCTCGACGACCTCGACGCCAAGACCGCCATGGTAAAGGAAGCCCTGGCCGCCCGGCCCGAGGGCCAGGACTGGACCGCCTTCCACCGCCTGCTGGAGCGCCACCTCTTCACGCCCGCCGCCGAGACCGGCGCCCCAGCCTCCACCGAACCCGAATCAGAGCCCACCCCCGAGCCGACCACCCCCACCCTCTTTTAGGCGGCGTGCCGCCGCAGCACAGTGCCTGTGCTCCCGTAGTGGGTCCAAGTCCCAACGGTCGCGGGCTCGTCCACCGGCCTGCTTTGCTCGCGCGTTCTTTTAAGTCGAGTCGATTTTACTTGGAACCCAAATGATTGAATGATGACGCCGACCCCCGCCTACGACGCCCCGGCCCATATGGCAGCCGCGGCACGCGGCCCCATATGGCTGCGGCGGCACGCGGCCCCATATGGCTGCGGCGGCACGCTGCTTTGGTGTGCCTAACCTGGCACGTTACACACGCTGGAGATTCAAAGCGGCAGGGGCAGCAGCCCGGTGGCCCATCCGGCTATCAGGGCCCCGATGATCAAAACCCACCAAAGGTATCGGTATCGCACGCCGTTCTCCTGCAAACTGGGAATGAATATCCTATTGTACCCTAAAAACGGCCCGTCGCGACGACCGGGTTGGCGGCATTTGCAACTCGACCGTGGGGACTAAAACAGGCGGCCCCGCCAGGAGCCGCCCGAATGGTTTGACTGGCGCACCGGGGTGCCGGCGGCCGTGGGGATCAGACGTCGAGGATCTCGTTACGGGTCACGTAGAGCAGGGTGAACTCGCCTTCCAGCTCCTTACGCAGGGCATTAAATTTTTCTTCGGGCAGGTCCATGATGCGGATGGAAACCCGCCGGGCCCCTTCTTCGACCATCTCGTAGGAGCTGAGGATGCTCACCATGCGTCCGCCGTGTTTGCGGATCACGTCGGCGACTTCCTTGATAGATCCGGGGCGGTCTTCCAGCTTGAAGGCAAAGAGGATACCGCCGCGGTAGATGCCGGTGATGGAGGTGAGGACCCTAAAGACGTCGCCCTGGCTCAGCATGCCCACCACGCGGCCTTCGTCCACCACCGGCAGGCCGGTGATCTTGTTTTCCAGCATGATCACCGCCACTTTTTCCACCGTGGTGTTGGGCGAGACGGTGATGAGGTTCTTGGTCATGATGTCTTTTACCTGCAGTTCGCTCAGCAGGTAGTAGAGCTCGTGCACGTCCAGGGTGGTGGCTTTGGAGGGGCTGGCTTCCTTGAGGTCACGGTCGCTGATGATCCCCACCGGCTTGCCGTCGGCGTCGACCACCGGCAGGCGGCGGATGTTGTTTTCCTTCATCACCTGCGAGGCCTTCATCACCGAGGTCTCGGGGGTTACGGTAATCGGTTCGGTGGTCATCCATTCCTTGACCAGCATATACCCTCCTCCATCCTGACAACCCAAATCATCGGCAACGGCCGCCAAAACCACCGCGCCCGCCATCGCCAAGGGTTAGTGGCCCGGCCACCGCGGTGCGCAACCCCAGGCGGCGGACGGACGGCTCCACCCGGTGCTTGTGACACTACTCTTTGCACGATACAATCAACCCCCGAGGGTTGCAAGCTTTTTCAGATGGGGATGCAGGCCTAACCCTGTGAAGGAAGGTGTAAAACGAGTCCTGAGCGTCAAAAGTTGCAGTACCTGCTGGGTTCGGAGAGCCCGCTGGCCGAGTGGATCGACGGTTTTGGTCCGCGCCCGGGGCAGTTGGCCATGGCCGAGGCCTGCGCCCGCACCTTTGGCCAGGGGGTGCCCCTGGCGGTGGAGGCGGCCACCGGCACCGGCAAGACCCTGGCCTACCTGGGGGCGGCGCTGATCAGCGGCCTCAAGGTGATCATCTCCACCGGCACCAAGACCTTGCAGGACCAGGTGGCCACCGGCGAGTTGCCGCTATTGCAAAAGGCGCTGGCCCCCCAGCTTCGTTTCGCGGTGCTCAAGGGACGGTCCAACTACCTTTGTCGGCGGCGTTTTAAGGCCTTTACCGCCCAGCCGGACCTGGAGCTGCCCGGCGCGGCCGGCACCCTGGAGCGGCTGCGGCGGTGGGCCGAGACCACCGGCGACGGCGACCTGGACGAGGTGCGCGGGGCCGGGCTCACCGCCGCGTTGGTCTCGGAGGTTACCGCCAACGGCGAGCAGTGCCTGGCCGGTCGTTGCCCGCTTAAGCAGGATTGTTTTTTGACCGAGGCGCGGCGGCGGGCGGCCGAGGCCGACCTGGTGGTGGTGAACCACCACCTGTTCATGGCCGACCTGCGGCTCAAGGCCGAGGGTCACGGCGAGGCCCTGCCGCGCTACCAGGCGGTGGTCTTTGACGAGGCCCACATGTTGCCCGAGGTGGCCACCCAGGCCTTTGGGGTCTCGGTATCTTCGCGCCGGCTGCGCACCCTGCTGCGCGACCTCACCCGCGAGGCGGCCAACACCAAGGCCATCAACCTGGCCGCCCTGGCCTGCCAAAAGGCGGCCGAGGATTTCTTCGGCCGGGTGGGCCGGCTGCTGGGCCATAGCGGCCGGGTAGGGCTTACCCCGGCCCACCTGGAGGCCCTGACCGATCCGGGCCGGGCCCTGGCCGACACCCTGGAGGCCCTGGCCGCTGGGCTCGGCGACAACGAGGAGGAGGAGGCCCTGGCCACCCGGGCGGTGGGCCTGGCCATGGACCTGCAGGCGGTGGCTCGCCCGGTGGCCGGCCAGAGCGTGGCCTGGGCTGAGGGGCGGGGCCGGGGGGCTATCCTGCACCTGTCGCCGGTGGAGGTAGGGCCGCACCTGCAGCACGCCCTGTACCAGCACGAGGGCCGCCTGGTCTTTACCAGCGCCACCCTGGCCCCGGAGGGCGACCTATCCCCCTTCATCGACCGCCTGGGCCTGGAGCAAGACACCCACCGCCTGGTGGTGGACAGCCCCTTTGACCTGGCCGCGTCGGCCCTGCTCTACGTGCCGCCCAAGATGCCGCTGCCCAGCGCGCCCAACTTCACCGAGGCGGTGGCCCGCCAGGTGGAGGCCCTCTTGGCCCGCAGCGGCGGGCGCGCCTTTGTGCTCTTCACCAGCCGGCGCAACCTGGAGGCGGTGAGCCGGGACCTGGCCGACCGGTTGGACTACCACTGCCTGGTGCAGGGCCAGGCCCCGCGCATGGAGCTGTTGGAGCGCTTCAAGGCCGAGAGCCCCAGCGTGCTCTTTGCCACGGCCAGCTTTTGGCAGGGGGTGGACGTGCCCGGCCCGGCCCTGAGCGCGGTGATCGTGGACAAGCTGCCCTTTGCCCCGCCCGACGATCCCCTGGTGGCGGCCCGCTGCGCCAAGGTGGAGGCCGGCGGGGGCAGCGGCTTTGCCCATGTCATGCTGCCGGAGGCCATCTTGGACCTGAAGCAGGGGCTGGGGCGGCTGCTGCGCACCTCGGCCGACCGGGGGCTCTTGGCGGTGCTGGACGCCCGGCTGGTGACCAAGGGCTACGGCCGGCGCTTTCTCAAGGCCCTAAAGCCCATACCGCTGACCCAGAGCATGGACGAGGTGGCCGCCTTTTTCGCGGCCGAGGACCGCCGCTAGGCCTCTTGAGGTCCGGCGGCCATTTTATACTGGTTAAGCGCGACAGCGGCGCGGTAGACTCCTGCCGGAGCATCCCCCAGTTGGTTCACGGAGACAGCATGCCCCCCCCATCTTCCCCAGCCGCGGCCGGCGGCGCGCCACCGCTCAAGGCCATGATCATGGTGGCCCACGCCGCCGGCCGCGGCCAGCGGCGTGGTGCGGGCGGCCACGAGGTGTGCAGCCTAAACACCTTGGATTTGTGGGACCGGCGGCGGGTGATCCCCCTGGTGGCCTACTCCAGCCACGGCCCGCTGGCCCACCTGGTGGGGGCGGCCGCCGGCTACTACGACATCTCCTTTACCGGCGGCGCGCTGCTGAAAAACTTTCGCCGCCTGGTGGGGGCGCTGCGCGACAGCGGCGCGGCGGTGGTGCACAGCTACGGCCCGGTGGCCGCCGACTTTCTCACCGTGGCGGCCGCCCGCCGGGCCGGGGTGGCCTCGGTGATCACCCGGCCGGTGGTCATCGCCGACCTCAAGGACCCGGCCCCGGTAAAGGCGGCCCTGCGGCTGCTGGACCGCTACACCCTGCGCGCCGCCGACCGGGTGGTGGCCATCTGCGAGCACGGCCGCCAGGCCCTGCTGCAAGACGGCTGCCCCGGGCACAAGCTGTCGGTGATCTACAACGGGGTGGACCCGGCGCGCTTTGGCCCGGAGGCCGCACCGGAGGCCGAGCTGCGGGCCTGGGCCGGCGGGGACCTGCTCATCGGCATGTGCGCCCAGATGACCCCGGTCAAGCGCCACGACCTGCTGCTGGCCGCCCTGGCCCGGGGACGGGCCCAGGGACGCCGCTGGCGGGTGGTGCTGGCCGGCGACGGTCCCCGGCGCGGCGAGCTGGAGCGCCTGGCCGGCGAGCTGGGGGTGGCCGAGGCGGTACGCATGCTCGGCTTTGTGCACCGCACCGAGGCGGTGTACGCCGCCTGCGACCTGGTGGTGCTGCCCAGCGACCGCGAAGGCTTTCCCCTCACCCTGATGGAGGCCATGTCCTGCGGCCGGGCGGTGGCCGCCTCTGACGCCGGCGGCACCGCCGAGCTCATCGCGGACTGCGGTCTGCTGCTCACCCGGGGCACGGCCGGGGAGCTTTACCAGGCCCTGGTGCGGCTGGAGGACCCGGTGCTGCGCGCCCGCTTGGGCCAAGCCGGCCGGGCCAAGGTCCAGCGGCTCTACACCATCGAGGGGATGATCAAGGCCCAGGAGGAATTGTACCTGCAGGCGGCGGGGGCGCGCCGGTGAGCCAGCACGTCACCAAGAGCCTGATGACCAGGGCCTCGGCCCTGTTGGCCGGCCGCTGGGTGCAAGACGCCCTGCGCCTGGTCATCTTTTTGTGGCTGGCCCGCACCATGGTGGAGGGCTACGGCCTGTTCATCTTCGCGGTGGGGGTGTCCATCATCATGCGCGCCCCCCTGTACCTGGACCAGTTCACCGTCCGCGAACTCACCGCCGACCACCGGAGCCAGGGCGCGGTCCTGGCCCAGATGCTGCGCTTCAAGACCCTGCTGGGGACCCTGATGCTCTGCGGGCTGACCGCCTTCGGCCTCATCAAGGGATGGGACTTCACCCAGATGGTGGTGGTGGTGGTGGTGAGCCTCAACCAGATCATGGAGTCGGTGGCCAACACCGTCTTCAGCCTGCACCGCACCCAGGGACGCCAGGTGCAGGAGTTCACCCTCTCCTCGCTGGCCTACCTGGTGGGCGCCGCCTACGGCGCCCTGGCCCTGTGGATGCACTGGCACATCGTGGTGGTGGTGCTGTTTCTGCTCATCGCCAGCGGGCTCAAGATCGGGCTGGCCATGTATTCGGCCGAGGCCCGGGGCGGACTGTCCCAGGTATGGTCCCGCGGGCCCATCTGGCCCCGGGGGCACGTCTGGGGCCTCTTGGCCATCATGGCCATCAGCCTGCTGGGGGCCACCTTCAACAACGTGCAGATATTCTTGCTCAAGCAGTTTCGTCTGCTCACCGAGGTGGCCTACTACGGGGTGACCACCGAGCTGGCCGGAGGGGTGGCCGGATTGGTCTCCACCCTGGTCATCGGCGGGGTGCTCTACCCGGTGCTGACCCAGGCGGTGGCCCGGGGTCCCGCGGCCCTGGCCCGGGCCACCCAGGCCTTCTTCTGGCAGATGGTGGCCTACGGCCTGGCGGTGGCCTTTTTTTTCGCCACCTTGGGCGCCGATCTCATGTACCTGCTCTACGGCCCCAAGTACGCCCCGGCCGAGGTGCCCTTGCAGATCATGGGCCTGGCGGTGCTCTTCAGCTTCATCAACAACCTGCTCAACCACGCCCTGCTGGCCCAGGGACGCGAAAAACTGGTGCTGGCCTTCTACCTGGTGCCGGTGGTGCTCAGCGTGGTCCTGGGCCTGGTGACCATCCCCAGCCTGGGGCCCGAGGGCGCGGCCCTGAACCTGCTGGCCTGCCGGGTGGCCCTGTCGGTGCTGGTGGTGGGCTATGCCCAGCGCCGCTTCGGGGTGCTTAAGTGGTCGCGGTGCAAGCCGGTGCTCATCGGCGCCCTGATCCTGGCCGCCGGCTACGCCGGGTTCCTGTGGCTCAAGCAACATTTCTACCTGCACCGGGGGCTGGCCCTGTTGTGCCTGGGGGTGTATTTTTGGTGGTTGTGGCGCTGGACCCGGGGGGCGGGACCGGACCCGGCCCCCGAGGCCCCGGCCGCGGGCGAGGGCGCGTGAGATGAAGATCGCGATCATAACCGATAGCTGGCACCCGCTCACCAACGGCGTGGTCACCACCTTGGACCGCATGGTCCCGGGGCTGACGGCCCGCGGCCACCAGGTCGAGGTCTTCAACCCCCTGCTGTTCAAGACCGTGCCCCTGCCCACCTATCCCGAGATACGGCTGGCGGTCTTGCCCTACCGCCGGCTGGCGGCCATGCTCGACGCCTACCGCCCCGACGCGGTGCACATCGTCATCGAGGGTCCCCTGGGGGTGGCCGGCCGGGCCTACTGCCGGCGACGGCACCTCCCCTTTACCAGCAGCTTCACCACCCGCTTTCCCGAGGACGTGGAGCTGCGCACCAAGGTGATCCCGGCCAGCTGGGTCTACCGCTGGGAGCGCTGGTTCCACGACGCGGCCGCGGCCACCACGGTGGCGGTGCCCTCGCTCATGGCCGAGCTCACCGACCGCGGTTTCAAGAACCTAGTCTACTGGACCCGGGGGGTGGACCCCGAGCTCTTTGCGCCCGGTCCCAAGGACGCCCTCGACGCGCCGCGGCCGGTGAACCTCTACATGGGGCGCATCGCGGTGGAAAAAAACCTGGAGGCCTTTTTAGACCTGGACCTGCCGGGCTCCAAAGTGCTCATCGGCGACGGGCCGGACCTGCCGGCGCTCAAGCGGCGCTACCCGGAGGCCATCTTCCTGGGCCGCAAGACCGGGGCCGACCTGGCGGCCCACCTGCGCGCCGCCGATGTCTACGTCTTCCCGTCCACCACCGACACCTTTGGCATCTCCATGCTCGAGGCCATGGCCTGCGGGGTACCGGTGGCCGCCTTTGACGCGGTGGGTCCCCGCGACCTGGTGGTGCACGGTAAAACCGGCTGGCTGGACCACGACCTGGGGCGGGCGGTGGCCCGCGCCCTCACCATGGACCCGGCCGCCTGCCGGGCCCACGCCCTGGGCTACACCTGGCGGCGCAGCCTCGACCAGTTGGAATCCCTGCTGGTGCCCATTCACCGCCGGAGCGGGGTCTAGGCGTGGGGGGGGAGACCACGGGCGGCGGGGCACGGCCGGGCCTGTTGTTTTTGGTGCGCCGGGCGGCCGGCTCCATCGGCGGGGTGCAGAGCCACGGCTCGCGCCTGGCCGCCGGCCTGGCCGCCGATTTCGACCTGGAGCAGTTCTTCTGGCCCGGTCCCCTGTGGGCCAGCCCGTTTTTAATGCCCCGTTTCCAGCGCAAGGCCGCCGCCCACCCGGCCAAGCTGGTGCACTGCGACGACGCCCTCACCGGGCTGATGGGGGCGCGCCTGGCTCGGCGGGAGGGCAAGAAGGTGGTGGCCACGGTGCACGGCATGGACGTGGTGCTGCCCTTTGGCCCCTACCAGCGCCGCCTGCGCCGGGCCCTGCCGGGGCTGCACCGGGTGGTCTGCGTCAGCCGGGCCACGGCCGATAGGGTGATCGAGCGGGGGGTGGACCCCGGGCGGGTGGTGATAATCCCCAACGCGGCCGAGGAGGTGGCCGAGCCCCTGGTCAAGGGCCCGGAGCTGCTGGCACGCATCCGGCGGCGCACCGGGATCGATCTTAGCGGCAAGCGGCTGCTGTTTAGCCTGGGCCGGCCGGTGGTGCGCAAGGGCTTTGACTTTTTCGCCTCCCAGGTGCTGCCGCGCCTGCCGGGCGACTGCGTGTACATCGTGGCCGGCCCCACCGCGGCCGTGCCGCCGGTGATCAAGGCGGTCGGCTCCCTGCTTGGCCGGCGCACCCGCCGCCTGCTGCTGGTCTCCCTGGGGCTCTACACCAGCCACCAGGAGCTCGTGGCCCTCAACGGCCGCCGGGGATTTCACTACCTCACCGACATCGACGACGAGCTGCGCAACCTGCTGCTGCACGCGGCCGACCTTTTGATCATGCCCAATATCGTGGTGCCCGGCGACATGGAGGGATTCGGCATCGTGGCCCTGGAGGCCTCGGTGCGGGGGGTGCCGGTGGCCGCCAGCGGCATCGAGGGCATAACCGACGCGGTGACCCCGGGCAAAAACGGCATCCTGCTGCCCGCCGGCGACGCGGTGGCCCAGGCCGAGGCCATCGCCGCCCTGTTGGCCGACCGGCCCCGCCTGGCCGCCCTGGGCCGCAGCGCCGCGGCCCACGCCCGGGAGCGCTTCTCCCTCGGCCGCATTACCGAGGCCTACCGCGCCATCTTCCAGGAACTGGCCGCCGAGTAGGGGCCGGAGGCCCCGGCCGGGCTCAGGGCCGGTGGGCGGTGGCCCGGTACTTCTCCAGGTGGCGCACCGGCATCTGCAGGGCGTCGCGCCTAAAGGGCTCGGCCAGCACCTCGGCCGCGCCGTCGATCACCGCGTCGATCACCGCCGGACCGCCGGTGGCCAGGGCCTGGGCCACCGCGTCGCCCACCTGGTCCGGCGCGTCGATGCGATAGCCGGCCGCGCCCATGTCGCGGGCGATCTGGGCGAAGTCGGGGTTGGCCAGGTTGGTGCCCACGAAGCGGTTGTCGTAGTAGTCGATCTGGTTTTTCTTCTCGGCCCCCCACTGGTTGTTGTTGAAAACCACCGCGATCACCGGTATCTCCTCGCGCACCGCGGTCATCACCTCGGCCAGGCCGCTGATGCCCCAGGCGCCGTCGCCCTGCAGGGCCACCACCGGCCGTCCCGGCGCGGCCAACTGGGCCCCCATGGCCACGCCGTAGGCGATACCGCAGTTACCCCAGCTAAGGGCGGCCAGGAAGCTGCGGGGACCCCGGCCGCCGAAGTAGGCGTTGCACATGGAGCAGGTGTTGCCCACGTCGGTGGTGACGATGGCCTCGGCCGGCAGGCAGGCGGCCAACTCCTTGAGCAGGGCCCGGGGGTGCATCAGCGAAGACGGGGCCGCGGCCCAGGCGTCCAGCTCCTCTTGCCACTCCCGCCGGCGGCGCTTCACCTCGGCCAGGCGCTCCTCGATCGGCTCCTGGCCGGGCTTTAGCTTTTTCACCAGCTCCAGCACCCGAACGGCGAACTCGCCGGCGTCGCCGGCGATGGCCAGCTCCACCCGCTTGGCCAGGCCCAGCACGGCCGGGTCCACGTCCACCTGGATCACCTTGGCCTTATCGGGCCAGTAGTCGATGTCGTACTGGGCCAGGGTGCCGAAGGGTCCCAGACGGGTGCCCAGGGCCAGCACCACGTCGGCTTGGGCCAGGGTGTGCATGGCCGCCTTGGACCCGCAGTAGCCGATGGGCCCCACCGCCAGGGGGTGGGTCCAGTCGAAGGAGTCGTTGTGCAGGTAGGTGTTGGCCACCGGCGCGCTGAGATACTCGGCCAGGGCGGCGGTGGCCGCCTCGGCCCGGGACCAGCTCACCCCGCCGCCGGCCAGGATCACCGGGCGCTTGGCCCCGGCCAGCAGCTCGGCCGCCCGCCTGAGGTCCTCGGCCGAGCCGGGGCCGCGCTTCACCTCGCCGGTGGGGTAAATCTCGCAGTCGATATCGCCGTAGAAATAGTCGCGCGGGATGTTGAGCTGGGTGGGGCCGCAGAGGGTCTTGGCCAGGTAGAAACAGCGGCGGGCCAACTCGGCCATGCGCTGGGGCCGGTTCACCCGCACCTGGTACTTGGTGCAGGCCGCGAACCAGGGCATCTGGTCCAGCTCCTGGAACCCACCGGTGCCGATGCCCAACGAGCCGGTCTCCGGGGTGACGGCCACCACCGGGCTGTGGGCCCAAAAGGCGGCGGTTATGGCCGAGACGAAGTTGGCCGCGCCGGGGCCGTTTTGGGCGATGCACACCGCCGGCCGGCCGGTGACCCGGGCCATGCCGTCGGCCGCGTGGGCCGCCGCCTGCTCGTGGGCCACCGAGACGAAGCGTATGCCCGCGGTGGGAAAGAGGTCCAGGGCGTCCATGTAGGCGCTGCCCACTATGCCGAAGACGGTGTCCACGCCCTCGGCCGCCAAGGTTTCCACCAGGGCTTCGGAGGGGGTCATTTTAGGCATGCTGTCTACTCCCGGTCTTAGGGCGTAAATTCCAGGCCGGTCCGCCGTCCAAGGCGGCCACGGCCCGGCCGAATCATCGTTGCAGCTCGCCGGCCAAAGAGCGCACCATGAGCCGCTGGTACAGGGCGGGCCAGAGCTTGGTTAGCAGGTGGGTGGTCTTGCCCACCCAGCCCATGACCAACAGGCGCCGGCGGCGCGTGGCGGCGGCGAAAATCCGCTCGGCCGCCTCCCGCGGCGAGGCCACCGGCCCGGTGGTGGACTGGGGATGCTCGGTGAGCGAGCCGTCGCCGTCTAAGGCGCGGTGGGCGATGCCGGTGTCCACGAAAGAGGGGCACACCAGGCACACGTCCACCCCGCTACCGGCCAGCTCGGCCCGCAGGCTGTCAAACAGGCCGTGTAGGGCGTGCTTGGAGGCGCAGTAGCCGCTGCGTCCCAGCAGCGGGGCGAAGCCGGCCACCGAGCTGATGACCACGATGACCCCCCGGCGCTGCACCAGGCTCTCCAGGGCGGCCTGGGTGCAGTAGAGCGAGCCGAAGAAGTTCACCTCCATCACCCGGCGAAACACCGCCGCCCCGGTGGCGGCAAAGGCGCTGCGCTGGGTGATGCCGGCGTTGTTGATCAGCAGGTCCACCCCGCCCCAGCGGCTGGTCACCTGGCCCATGGCCGCGTGGACCTGGTCCGGGTCGGTGATGTCGCAGCCCAGGCCCAGGCAGTCGACCTCCTGCCGCCGCAGCTCGGCGGCCAGGCTCACCACCCCGCCGGCGTCCTGGTCCACCAGGGCCAGGCGGCTACCGGCGGCGGCCCAACGCCCGGCCAGGGCCCGGCCCAGGCCGCCGGCCGCCCCGGTGATCACCACCACCTTCCCGGCAAAGTCGCGCCTAGCCCCCACGACGGGCCTCCACGAACAACTGGAACACCTCGCGGGTGCTCTTGCGGGGCCGGTAGCCGAATTCCTCCTTGAGCCGCCGGTTGCTCAGCACCGGCCGGTAGCGCAAAAAGCCCACCTGCTCCGGACCGTACTGGGTCACCCCCAGTTTTTTCATCAGCCACAGGACGGCCTTTACCAGCCCCACCGGCAGGGGTAGGTAGGGCTTGCCCAGGGCGGCGGCCATCTGGCGCATGGTGATCACCCCGTCGCCGGCCAGGTTGTAGATGCCGCCGCCGGGCCGGAAGATTCCCCGGACGATCACCCCCACCACGTCCTGGTCCCAGATGAGCACAAAGGGGATACGGCAGCCGGCCAGGCCCATCACCACCGGCCGGTCAAACAGGTCGGTGATCTGGTTGCGGGCGTTGCGGCCGAGGATGGTCCCCGGGCGCAGGATGAGCTGGGTCAGCTCGGGATGGTCTTGGCGCCAGCGGGCCAGCATCTCTTCCACCTGGCGCTTGTGGTCGCTGTAGGCGAACTCGCGGTTGCCGCGCAGGGGATCGTCTTCGCTAAGCCACTCGGGGTTGTCGGGCCAGTAGCCGTAGGCCGCGCCGCTGGAGGCCACGATGATCTTGTCCACCCCGGCGGCCAGGCAGCAGTCAAGCAGGTTCTCGGTGCCGCCCACCTCCACGTCGTGCAGGAAGTCGCGGTCGGCGTCCTTGCCCGGGTTCACCACCGCCGCCAGGTGCACCACCACCTGCACCCCGAAGCGCCGCATCACCCGGGCCAGGTCGGGGTCGCGGATGTCGGCCTGCACATACTCCACCCCGGCGGTGCGCTCGCCGGGCCCCGGCTCGCGAATGTCCACGGCCACGATGTGCTCCAGGCTCCGCCGCTCGGCGGCCAGGGCGGCCACCGTGAGACGGCCGATATAGCCCAGGGCCCCGGTGATCAGCACCGAGGTGACCGGTGAATCGACGGTGGTCATAGCTCGCAGACCTCCGCCGCCTCGGCGACCGCCAGGGGCCGGCGCGACCAGAACCAGGCCAGCAGGAGTCCGGCGATGATGTGCCACACCCCCCACCAGGAGGCGATGATGGCCATGCCGCCGAGGCCGTCGAAGAAGTTGAATATAAGGATAAGCCCCAGGGCCGAGTTCTGGATGCCCACCTCGATGGTCACCGCCCGCACGTCGCGCGGCTCCAGGCTAAGCAGACGGCCCGAGCCGTAGCCCAGACCCAGGGCCACGGCGTTGTGCAGCATCACCACCAGGATCACCAGGCCGATGACCTTGAGGAAGATGGACCAGTTGGCCGCCAGGGCCCCGGCCACGAAGAGCATGAAGACGATCACCGCCACGATCTTGAAGGGCCGGCGCACCTTTTCCACCAGACGGGGCCACAGGCGGCCGGCGGTGATGCCGGCGGCCAGGGGTATGCCCAGGATCATGAAGATGGTGAAGAATACGTCGGTGGGGCTAAGGTGCACCTCGCGCAGAATCTCGGCGGTGCGGGGATTGAGACCGCCCCACAGGGCTAGGTTCAGCGGGGTCATGACGATGGCCGCCGCCGTGGATATGGCG
>JAMOVV010000026.1 GCA_027067385.1 Desulfarculaceae bacterium | reverse complement strand
GCTCTCCGTTCTCACCATTGCAATTGACCAACAGGGCCAGGAACTCCTCGCCGCCGTAGCGCCCCACGGTATCGACCCGGCGCACCCCCGAGCGGAACCAGCTGGCGAAGCGCACCAGCGCCTCGTCACCCTGCTGATGTCCCAGCTCGTCGTTGATCCGTTTGAAGTGGTCCAGGTCGGCCATGATAAGGGTCAGGGGCTGGCCCAGGCGAATCGAGCGGTCGACCTCCTGGGAGAGCCTTTCCTGGAGGTAGCGGCGGTTGTAGAGCCCGGTGAGGCTGTCGGTTACCGAGAGTTCCGACAGGCGGTAGTTGAGGTCGGCCAGCTCCTTGTTGCGCTCCTCCAGGTGGTGCTTGAGGTCCAGCACCTCGTTGTAGCGGTCGACCATGTGCGAGACCATGCCGGCGTGTTCAATGGCGATGCCCAGTAGGTTGCCGGTGGTCTCCAAGAAGGGTTCCAGGTCGGCGTCGGCCGGCATGGCGTGTTGCCCGGGCCAGAGCAGGCTCAAGGTGCCCACGGCCACCTCCACCCCGGTGATGGGCACCACAAAGACCCCGCTGAGCCCCGCCGGGGCCTGGGAACCGGACAAGTGGCAAGCCTGACCCCGACGCATGGCCAGGGCCGGCGGAGTGGTGCCGCTGATTTTCAGCCGCGACCAGGCGCGGGCCCACACCGGGTCCAGGCCCAGGCCGGCCACCATGTTGAGGTGTCCCGGTTTCCCCTCGGCCAGGTGTATGCAGACCATAGGGGCCGAGCTGACCTGGGCCACGTGCCGCATGGTTTCCTCGAAGAAGAGGTCCACGTTGGGGTCGCTGCGCCGGGACAGGGCCGAGGCGATACCCAGGAGGGCGGCTTGCTTTTTCCTCAGTTCCTCGAGGGGGCTATGATCGTTGGGTTGTTGCAAGGTGGTATCCTTGTCGCAATTGTCTTCGTGGGCCAGACTATCATAATGGTACTTTGCCTTGCATGGTATTTTGGCACCCGGGCGCCGGACGGACCACAACGTCCAGGCTATCCGCCACCCGCCGGTAAAATGCCGAAAGGGCGGGGGCGGCGCGGCGTTTACCGGCGGATGCGGACCTGGTTACTTGATATATATAATGTTTAGTGGGTGATCAAGTTAAATAATGTTTGGGGTGATCCCCGGCCGGCAGCCGGGACCGCCCGCGCCCTTACCGGGCCGGAGATCTACCGACTATGCGAATGACCGGACACGCCCTGGCCGCGGTTCCCCTGGCCGGCGCCCTGGGCTGGTTCACCGGCAACTGGCCGGCGGCCGGTGTGGCCGCGGTGTTCAGCGTGTTGCTGGACCTGGACCACTTGCCCGACTATATATACTGGCGTGGCGGTTGGCGCGGCCTGGGCGATTTTTTTGAGACCAACCACCGGCACCAGGTGGACCGTTTGCTTTTGTTGATGCACGGTTGGGAGTGGCCCCTGCCGGCCGGCTTGCTCCTGTGGTGGTGGCTGGGCCCGGCCTGGGCCCTGTGCCTGGCCGCGGCGTGGGCCTACCACCTGGCCTGGGACAGTGCGCTCAACCCGGTGGCGCCGGGGTTCTACTTTTTTGCCCGGCGCGCCGCGGCCGGTTTTTCGCGGGCGCGCCTACGCGCCGCGGGTTGCCTGGCGCGTCTTGACAGCGCACCCCGGCCCGATTAATAGTGGTTCTGGAGTTCAATCCCGGTGGCCGCCGGTCGGTGGCCGTGTTGAATTTTCCGTTGATCAGGATGGAGATGGTGGGTAATGCATTGTTTCAGATGGGTTAGACTGCTTATCGTAGTGGCCCTGGTGGTGATGGTCCCGGTGGCGGCCTCTCCGGCCGTGGGAGTCGCCGCCGGTCGTCCCATTGTGGTGGGGGTGATAATGCCCACCACCGGCGACGTGGCCGCCTATGGCCAGATGGCCTGGGTCGGCATCAAGCTGGCTCACCAGATGCGTCCCACGGTTTTGGGGCGGCCGGTGAAACTGGTGTTGGCGGACAACAAGAGCGACGCGGTGGAGGCGGCCAACGCGGCCAGCCGCCTGATCCAAAAGGAACGGGCGGTGGCCATCTTAGGGCCGGCCACCAGCACCCGCACCCTCTCGGCGGTGCCGGTGGCCGAGAAGGCCGGCATACCGCTCATCTCGCCCACCGCCACCAACCCGGCGGTGACCCAGGGCCGGCGCTACGCCTTTAGGGTGTGTTTCATCGATCCCTTCCAGGGCAAGGTGGCCGCCCGCTACGCCTACCAGGTGCTGAAGGCGCGCCGGGCGGCGGTGCTCATCGACGTGGCCCAGGACTACTGCGTGGGCCTGGGGCAATACTTCATCCGCGAGTTCAAGCGCCTGGGCGGCAAGATCGTGGCGGTGTCCAAGTGCAACACCCGCGACCAGGACTTCAGCGCCCAGTTGGGGGCCATCAAGGCGGCCCGGCCGGACATCCTGTACCTGCCCAACTACTACACCGAGGACGCCCTGGTGGCCCGCCAGGCCCGGGAGCTGGGGCTAGAGGTACCCATGCTCAGCGGTGACGGGGCCCAGGCCCCGGAGTTGGTCAAGATCGGCGGGTCGGCGGTGGAGGGCTTTGCCTTTACCGCCCACTTCCACCCCCGCTCGGCCACCAGCCAGGTGGCCAAGCAGTTCATCGCCCGGTATCAACAGGCCCGGCAAAAGGGCCAGGTGACCGAGGACCTCACCGGTTTCCACGTGCTGGGGGCCGATAGCTACCTGGTGCTCCTGGACGCCATCGCCCGGGCCGGGACCACCGGGGGGGCCAAGCTGCGCACCGCCCTGGCCAGCACCAAGGGTTTCCAGGGCGTCAGCGGGCGCATCAGCATCGGGGCCGACGGTAACGCGGTCAAGAGCGCGGTGATCCTCAAGGTCAGCGGCGGCAAGTTCGTGTACGTCACCACCATCGAGCCATAGGCAAAGCGGGAGTAAACCATGCGACGCATCTTGCTAATAATTACGGTCCTGTTGCTGGCTGCCCCGGCCGTCCCGGCGGCCACGGTTGCCGGGCCGGTGAAAATCGGCGTGATCCTGCCCATCACCGGGCCGGCCGCCCCCTACGGCGAGGCGGCCCTGCAGGGCATCCGCCTGGCCCATGAACACCAACCCACCGTGCTGGGCCGCCCGGTGAAGCTCCTGGTGGCCGACAACCGTTCCGACAAAATCGAGTCTTCCAGCGCGGCCAACCGGCTCATCCAGCGTGACAAGGTGGCGGTGATCATAGGTCCCCTGTCCAGCTCCACCACCATGGCCGCCGGGCCGGTGGCCGAGAAGGCCGGGGTGCCCCTGGTCACCGGCTGGGCCACCAACCCGGTGGTCACCCGGGGTAAGAAGTACGTGTTCCGCACCTGCTTCATCGATCCCTTCCAGGGTCGGGTGGCGGCCAACTTCGCCCTGCGCGACCTGGGGGCCAAGACCGCGGCCATGCTCATCGACAACAGCCGCGACTACTCGGTGGGTCTGGCCGCCTTTTTCCAAAGGGCCTTTGTGGCCGGCGGCGGCAAGATCGTCATCAAGAGCCTCTACGGCGCCCACGACCAGGACTTCAGCGCCCAACTGGGGGCCATCAAGTCCAAGAACCCCGACGTCATCTACCTGCCCGGCTACTTCCCCCAACTGCCCCTGATCATCCGCCAGGCCCGCGAGATGGGCCTGAAGCAGCCCTTTTTAGGCGGCGACGCGGCCCAGGCCGACGAGGTGCTGAAGATCGGCGGGCAAGCGGTGGAGGGGTTGATGCTCACCACCCACTTTGACGAAAGCGGGGCCACCACCGCGGCCGGTAAGCGCTACGCCGCCGCCTACCGCGCCAAGCATAAAAAGGCCCCTGACGCTATGGGCGCCCTGGGCTATGACACCTACATGATCGTGCTGGCGGCCATCGCCAAGGCCGGCTCCCTGCAGGCCGACAAGATCGTGGCCGCCCTGGAGGCCACCCAGGGCTTTGCCGGGGTGTGCGGCATGACCAACATCCACGGCCACGACGCGGTGAAGCCGGCGGTGATCCTCAAGGTCAAAGATGGTAAATACGTGTACGTAACCACGGTAGAGCCCTAAAGGCCTCGTGGCCGCCACCCGGCGGCGGCCGCTTTGCCCCCGGCCGGAGGATAGCCCCGGCGGCCGGGGGTGCACCATGGGTCCCGGCCAGCAGTCAAACCAACAAGGCGATAACACCCTATGACCGGCCCGGAGTTTTTACAACAGCTCATCAACGGCCTCACCCTGGGCAGCCTCTACGCGCTCATAGCCATCGGCTACACCATGGTCTACGGCATCCTGCGCCTGATCAACTTCGCCCACGGCGACGTGCTCATGGCCGGTTGCTACATCGCCTGGTACGGGGTGGTGATGTTCCACCTGCCGTGGTGGGCCGCCCTGGCCGGGGCCATGGCCCTGGCGGCGCTTTTGGGGGTGCTCATCGACCAGGGGGCCTACCGCCCCCTGCGCCAGGCGCCGCGCATCAGCGCGCTGATCACCGCCATCGGCATCAGCTTCCTGCTGGAGAACCTGGGGCTGGTGGTCTTCGGCGGCCGGCCCAAGGCCTTTGTGCGGCCCGAGGTCTTCAACCACATCTACCAGTGGGGCGAGCTGCGGGTGCTTTCGCTAAGCGTCTGGGTGCCGGTGATCACCGCGGTCATCCTGGCCGGCCTGGTCTTTGTCATCTACCGCACCCGCACCGGCATGGCCATGCGGGCGGTGAGCCGGGACATGAGCACCGTGCAGTTAATGGGCATTGACACCAACCGCGTCGTGGCCCTCACCTTTGCCCTGGGCTCGGCCCTGGCCGCGGCCGGCGGGGTCTTCTGGGCCATGAAGTATCCCCAGATCAACCCCCTGATGGGCGTGTTGCCCGGGCTCAAGGCCTTTGTGGCCGCGGTGTTGGGCGGCATCGGCAACGTGGTGGGGGCCATGCTGGGCGGCATGATCCTGGGCCTGGCCGAGATTCTGCTGGTGGCCCTGTTGCCCGAGATGGCCGGCTACCGTGACGCCCTGGCCTTTGTGCTGCTCATCGCCATCCTGCTGCTGCGGCCCACCGGCATCATCGGCGAGGAGCTGCCGGAATGAGGTTGCGGTTGCCGGCCAGGCTCAACCCGGGTCACCTGGCCCCGGCCCACCAGACCCGGCGGCGCGACAGCCTGCTCACCGCGGCGGCCGGGTTGGGGGTGGCCGGGCTGCTGTGGCTGGCCCAGGAGTTCGCCGGCGGCTACGTGGTGCACATGCTCTGCGTGGCGGCCATCTACGCCACCCTGGCGGCCAGCTACAACCTCATCAACGGGGTCACCGGCCAGTTCAGCCTGGAGCCCAACGCCTTCGTGGCCTGCGGGGCCTATGTCACCGCCCTGCTCACCCTCTCGCCCCTGGAGAAGGAGGCCTCCTTTATCCTGGAGCCGCTGATCTGGCCGCTGTCGGTCATCTCCATCCCGCTGTTGCCCGCTCTTGTCATCGCCGGGCTGGTCACCGCCTTCATGGCCTTCTTGATGGGCTTCCCGGTGTTTCGGGTGCGCGGCGACTACCTGGCCATCGTCACCCTGGGCTTCGGCGAGGTGATCCGGGTGGTGGCCAACAACGCCCAGTCCATCACCAACGGTCCCCTGGGGCTCAAGGGCATCACCCAGCTCACCAACTTGTGGTGGGCCTGGGGCCTGTTGGCGGTGACCCTGTTCGTGCTGGTGCGCCTGGTGCACTCCTCCTACGGCCTGGCCATGATGGCCATCCGCGAGGACGAGACCGCGGCCGAGGCCATGGGCATCAACGCCTTTTGGCACAAGATGCTGGCCTTTACCCTCAGCGCCTTTTTCGAAGGCGTGGCCGGCGGGCTGCTGGCCCACCTCATCACCACCATCAGCCCCACCCTGTTCACCTTTTTCCTCACCTTCAACCTGCTGATCATGATCGTGGTGGGCGGCCTGGGCTCCACCACCGGCGCGGTGCTGGGGGCCATGCTCTTCACCTTCGGCGGCGAGTGGCTGCGGGTGGTGGAGGAGCCGATGACCATCCTGGGGCTGCACATCCCGGGCATCCCCGGCATGCGCATGGTCATCTTCAGCCTCATCCTGGTCACCTTCATGATCTTCGCCCGCCAGGGGCTCCTGGGGCGCAACGAGTTTTCCTGGCGCTGGCTGGCGGCGGTGTTCAAACCCCGGAGGCGGCCATGAGCCGACCCTTGCTGCAGGTACGGGGACTCACGGTGCGCTTCGGCGGCCTGGTGGCGGTGGACCGCCTGGACCTGGAGCTGCACGCCGGCCGCCTGGCCGGGCTCATCGGTCCCAACGGGGCCGGCAAGACCACCGTCTTCAACCTGCTCACCGGCCGGGTGCGCCCCAGCGCCGGGCAGGTGCTTTTGGACGGCCGGACCATCGCCGGCAACGGCGCGCGGCTAAGGCCCGACCGTATAAACAAGCTGGGCCTGGCCCGCACCTTTCAGAACATCCGCCTCTTTAACCAGCTAAGCGTGCTGGACAACGTGTTGGTGGGGTTTCACGGCCGCCTGCGGGCCGGCTTCGTGTCGGCCGTGCTGCGCCTGCCGGGCTATTGCCGGGAGGAGGAGCGCAACCGCGCCCGGGCCGAGGACTTGTTGCGCCTGGTGGAACTGGACCATCTGTCCCAGGAGAAGGCCGAGAACCTGGCCTATGGCCAGCAGCGCCTGCTGGAGATCGCCCGCGCCCTGGCCACCGATCCCCGCCTGTTGCTCCTGGACGAGCCGGCCGCCGGCATGAACCCCCAGGAGAGCGCGGCCCTGGCCCGGCTGGTGTCGCGGCTGCGCGACCAGATGGGGCTCACCATCCTGCTCATCGAGCACGACATGCGCTTTGTCATGAACCTCTGCGAGGAGCTGACCGTGCTGGACCACGGCGCGGT
Source organism: Desulfarculaceae bacterium (assembly GCA_027067385.1). GTDB lineage: Bacteria > Desulfobacterota > Desulfarculia > Desulfarculales > Desulfarculaceae > JAMOVV01. The sequence goes on along the minus strand of JAMOVV010000026.1, from coordinate 7,806 downwards.
GATCGCCCGGGGCGCCCCGCACCAGGTGCAGAACCATCCCCAGGTGATCGAGGCCTACCTGGGGGTGGACCAGGCCGCCGGGGAGGCCGGCCATGCTTAAAGTACGGGGACTCAGCGTGTCCTACGGCGGCATCCAGGCCCTGCGCGGGGTGGACCTGGAGGTGGCCGCCGGCGAGATCGTCACCCTCATCGGGGCCAACGGGGCCGGCAAGAGCACCCTGCTGGCCGCGGTGAGCGGCCTGGTGAGGCCCCGCGCCGGCCAGGTGTGGTTCCAGAGCCGCGAGGTCACCGGCCGCCGGGCCTTCCTACAGGCCCGGGCCGGGCTCATCCTGGTGCCCGAGGGCCGCAAGGTCTTCGCCAACTTGAGCGTGCGCGAAAACCTCATCCTGGGCGGCTACCACCGCGCCCACAACCCGCAGTTCCAGCGCGACCTCGCGGGCGTCTTGGAGCTGTTCCCCCGCCTGGCCGAGCGCCTGGGGCAGGCGGCCGGCACCCTCTCGGGCGGCGAGCGCCAGATGCTGGCCCTGGGCCGCGCCCTCATGGGGCGGCCGCGGCTGCTGATGATGGACGAGCCCAGCCTGGGGCTCAGCCCCCTTTTGGTGCGCGAGGTCTTCGGCATGATCCGGCGCATCCACCAGCAAGGCGTGACCGTGCTGCTCATCGAGCAGAACGCGGCCCAGGCCCTGCGGGCGGCCGACCGGGGATACGTGTTGCAAAACGGCCGGGTGGTACTCTCCGGCCCGGGCGGAGACCTGTTGCAAGACCCCCGGGTGCGCAAATCCTACCTGGGCATGGACTGACCCCGGGCACCCGGGGCGAGAGGTTGGCATACGCCCGCCGGGGCCGCTGACGGCCGCCGGCCGGGCGTTTGGTTTAGTCGTCCTGGCGGATTTCCTTCATGGCGCTGCGGGCCTCTTGTAGCTGGCCCCAGGTCTTGGGGAAGAGCCGCTTGCCCTCGGTGTGGGGCAAGAAGAGGCTGGAGGTGTAGTTGTCCATGTAGCCCGGGGCCACCGAGAGCTCGAAGTTGGTCATCTTGTCCACGATGCCGCCCACCTCGGTGCGCAGGTCGTTGGACAGGGCCACCAGGCGGCAACCCAGCAGCGAGCCGTTGCCCACGAAGCTGAAGCGCTCCGGGTCCAGCTCGGGCATGAGGCCTATGACCTGGGCGCGTTCGATGTTGATGGACTGGCCGAAGCCGCCGGCCAGCACCACCCGCTCCAGGTCGTGGATGCCCAGGCCCACCCCTTCCAGCAGGGTCATGTAGGCGGCGTACATGGCTCCCTTGGCCCGCATCAGGTTGTCGATGTCGATCTCGGTGATGGTGATGTCCCGGTCGATGGCGGTGTTCTCGGCCCAGACCATGACGTACTCGGCGCCATCCTCGCCCTGGCGCACCCGGTCGCTGGGGTGGTCCAGGTTGAACTTGCCGGCCTCGTCGATGATGCCGGCCATGAGCAGGGAGGCCACGGTGGCGATGAGCCCCGAGCCGCAGATGCCGCGCGGCTGGGAGCGGCCCACGGTGATGATGGCCGGTTCGCCGGAGACCGGGTTGACGCTAAAGTTCTCGATGGCTCCCTTGGAAGCCCGCATGCCGAACTTGATGCCGCCACCCTCAAAGGCCGGTCCGGCGCTGGCCGCGGCGCAGGCCATCCAGTCCTGGTTGCCCACCACCACCTCGCCGTTGGTGCCCAGGTCGATGAACAGGGTGAGGCGGGGGTCCTTGTGCATGCCGCAACCCATCACCCCGGCCACCACGTCGCCACCGACGTAGGAGGCCACCGAGGGGAACAGCAGCAATTGCACGTGGTCGGCCAGGGACAGGCCGAACTCGCTGGCCGGCAGGGGAGGGTAGTAGGCCGCCGCCGGCACGTAGGGCTCCAGGCGGATGTACTTGGGCTCCACCCCCAGAAACAGTTGGGTCATGGTGGTGTTGCCGGCCATGGTGGCCAGACCGATGTCGGTGAGCTCCACCTTGGCCTTGCGCACGGCCAGCTTGATCACCTCGTTGATGGCCGAGGCGGCCGCCTCCTGCAGCCGGGCCAGGCCGCCGGGTTTGCCGGCGTAGACGATGCGGCTGATGACGTCTTCGCCGTAGCCGATCTGGCCGTTGAACTCGCCCTCCTGGCCCAGGACCTCGCCGCTGTTTAAATCGATGATCTGGGCCCAGATGGTGGTGGTGCCCAGGTCGATGGCCACGGCCAGGTTGCGGTCGGAGGTGTCGCCCGGCTCCACCCGGATCACGTGGTTGCGCGAGCCCGCCCGGTCCACCGGGCGCATGATGGTGGTGGTTACGGTCCAGTCGCCGTCGCGCCAGGCGTCTGGCAGGTCGCGGATGGCCTCGAACTCGAAGACGAACTTGCGCTCGCCGGTCTCCTTGAGCGCGCCCAGCAGGCGGTTGACGTCGTTGCGGTTGTCATCCAGGGAAGGCGGCGGGGCCGACACCTTGACCTTGGCCAGGGCGGGGTCGAAGCGGCCTTCCTTCTTAAGGTCCTCGGCCCCGATGGGCTCGGCCAGCTTGGCGGTGCCGGCCACCAGGGCCTTGAGCGCCACCTTGTCCCGGGACGACTCCACCGGCACCCGCACCACCAGGTCGCCCTCGGGCAGCGAGCCGCAGGCCAGGCGCAGTCCCTTGTCGCGGTCCTCCTGGCTCAGCTTCTCGCTGATGCCGCCGGTCACCTCGCCCTCTTCGATGATCACCCGACACTTGCCGCAGACGCCCTCGCCGCCGCAGGAGGCGTTGATGTGCACCCCGGCCTCCAGGGCCGCTTCCAGCACCGTGGTGCCGGGTTCAACTTCTATCTCCACCCCAAAAGGCTCAAAGCGAATATTCACGTTTCAGGTCCCCGTTGCGCGTTGGCAGCTTTGGTTGATTTGTTAACCCTCATTATACGAGGGTTGGTCCCCAGCCCAAGAAAAAAGTCCTAGCATTGTATACCGTTTAGCCGTGTTGCCCGCCGCGGCAACCACCCGTCCGGCCACCGCCGCGGCCGTGGTTGCCCGCACCAGCCCCGACGCCGTTAGGCCAAGCGCAGCTCCAGGCCCAGGGCCCGCACCTTATCGGCCAGCTCACCTTGTCCCCGGGTGAACTCGGCCAGGGCGGCCTCGGAGTCGCCGGCGGGCGCCTCCAGCACGCCGCGCACCACGTCGGCGGCGTCGATTACTTCCCAGCGCGGCGCCGCGCCCTGGCCGTCGATCGGGCGCAGCCCGCCGCCGCGGAAGTTCTCGGTGAAGACCTGGGACCGCAGCCAGCCCGGCCCGGGTGCGCCGCGCTTAATGGCCAGGCGGCGGGCCAGGTCGTCGCCCAGCTCCTTGAGCGCCGGCGACTCGCTAAGCGCCCCCTGGTTGTTCCAGCCCTTGCGCAGGGCCTCGGCCCGCCGGCGGGCGAAGTCGTTCTGCTCCAGGCCCAGGCTGGCCCAGAGCATCAGCTTCATCACCACGTGGCGCTCGGCCTCGGCCAGTTGCCGGTCGGTGTCTATCTCGCGGTTGGCCAGGGTGAGGTAGCGCATGGCTATTTCCGCCGGGGGGGCATGGAGTGCAGGCCCAGGCCCAGGGCGTCTTCGGCCGCCTCGTGCACCGCCTCGGCCAGGGTGGGGTGGGCGTGCATGGTACCGGCCAGGTCGGCCACCGTGGCTCCCAGCTTGAGGGCCAGGGCGCACTCGGCGACGAGGTCGGTGGCCCGCGCCCCGATGATCTGGGCCCCCAGCAGGCGGCCGTCTTGGTCGCTCACCAGCTTGCAGAAACCGGCGATCTCGCCGCCGGCCTGGGCCCGGCCCAGGGTGCGCATCTGGAAGACGTTGGCGCGCGCCTGGTAGCCCAGCTCGGCCGCCTGGGCCTGGCCCAGGCCCACCGCGGCCACCTCGGGCGAGGTGAAGATGGCGCTGGGCACCACCTGGTAACTGACGGTTTCGGCTAGTCCCAGGGCCCCGGCCGCCGCGGCCACCCCCTCGGCCCCGGCCACGTGGGCCAGCATGGGCCGCCGGGGTCCCAGCAGGTCGCCCACCGCCCAGACCCCCGGCAGGTTGGTGCGCAAAAAGGAGTCCACCGCCACCGCGCCGTCCTCGCCCCGGGCCACCCCGGCCCGCTCCAGGCCCAACTCGTCGTCAGCCAGCCGGCGTCCCACCGAGACCAGCACCCGGGCGGCCTCGACCACCGCCTCTTTGGACTTGGCCCCCGGCACCAGGGGTGAGGGCCCCAGGGTGAGCCGGGCGCCGTCGCCGGTGCGCTCCAGCTTGGTTACCACCTTGGCCGTGTGCACCGCGATGCGGCGTTTCTTCATCTCGCGGGCCAGCACCTTGGAGAGGTCCGGGTCGATGTTGGGCAGGGGCAGCAGGCGCTCCAGGGCCTCGATCACCGTCACCCGGCAGCCCAGGCCGGCCATGATCATGGCGAACTCGCAGCCCACCACCCCGCCGCCCACCACGGCCAGGGACTCGGGCACCTGCGACAGCGCCAGGGCGTGGTCGGAGTTGAGGACCAACTCGCCGTCGGCGGCTAACCCGGGCAGGTCGCCGGGCCGGGAGCCGCTGGCCAGGATCACCGCGTCGCTCTCGATGACCTGGGTGCCGCCCTCGCCGGCCAGGCTCACCCGCCCCGGCCCCTCCAGGCGGCCGTGGCCCTGTAGCACCTGGACCCCGTGGGCCTGCAGGAGCTTCTCGATGCCCTGGGTGAGAGTGTCCACTATGCGCGCCTGGCGCTCTAGCACGGCGGTCATGTCCACCGCGCAGTCGCCACCGCCGCGGATGCCGTACTGCTCCAGGTCCTTGGCCCGGGCCAGGGCCTCGGCGGTGGCCTTGAGGGCCTTGGTGGGGATGCAGCCCCGGTGCAGGCAGGTGCCGCCCACCGCGGCGCGCTCCACCAGGGTGACCCGGCCGCCGAGCTGGGCCGCCCGGATGGCGGCCTGGTAGCCGGCCGGACCGGCGCCTATGATGGTTACCTTGGTTGCCAAGCGATTACCTCCCGCACCCCGCCCCGGCGGCGGCGCGGCCACGGCCTAGCCCAGGCGGATGATCTTCACCCGCTTGCCCACCCAGGTGGGCGGCAGGTAGATGCGCCCGGAGTTGCCGCTTTGCTTAACCTGCTTTTGCAGCATCTCCTCGCCCTCCACCTGGAACTTCACCGAGCCTGGTCTGAGCGGGGCCGGGTTGTTGTCTGCTTTGTCGGTCACTAGTCTGAACGCTCCTGTCCCGCCGCCCTAGGCAATACGCCCCCGGCGGCCCGGCTCCAGCGAATGGCAGGGCACGATGAGGTCGATCTCGCCGTCAGCCAGCATGGCCTTGACGCGGTTGGCGCTCTCCCAGCCCTGGATGGCGTCGGTGTGCACCCCGGGGCAGACCGCCGGCCCGGCGCTGGGAAAATTCTTGTCGTTGCAGCAAAAGCCGGTGATGAGCACCTTGCCGCTGCCGGCGGTGTCCACCACCACCGACTGCCCGCCCGGGGTGTGCCCCGGGGTGAAGACCACCCGCAGGCCGGGCGCTATCTCGGCGTCGCCCTCCAGGACCGCCAGGTCGCAGCCCTCCAGGTAGTCGGCGTCGTAGCGGTGGTCCAGGGGATGGGGCTGGCGCATGAACTCCAGCTCGGCCTTCTGAGCGTATACCTTGGCCTGGGGGAACAGGGCGTCGTTCTCGCAGTGGTCGTTGTGCAGGTGGGTGTGCACGATGGTGTCGATCTCCCCGGGCTCCACTCCCAGGCGGGCCAACCCGTCCTCCAGGTACTCGCACTTGAGCCCCAGTTCGTCCTCCAGCCCCTCGGGCACCATGAAGTCTTCCAGGCCGGTGTCGATGAGTATCTTGCGGTCGTCGCCTTGCAGGTAGAAGACGTAGATGGGGATGTGGATGGCCTGGCCGTAATGCCGCTGGTAGGTCATTATCCCCTGGTCAGTGGCGTTGAGCCCGGTGACGATGGGGTCGATGGTGTAGGTGGTCATTACCGCTAGCGTCCCTTCCACTCCGGTTGACGTTTCTCCAAAAACGCGGCCACGCCTTCGTCGGCGTCCTCGGTGGAACAAAGCCGGGCAAAGGCCTCGTTCATGTAGTCAAAGGCCTTGTGATACTCCAGGTCGGCCATGCCGTTTAGGGCCTTCTTGGAAAGCTGCAGGGCCAGGGGGCTCTTTCTGGCCAGTTGCACGGCCCAGCGGTGGGTCTCCTTTTCCAGTTGGTCGTCGTCGACCACCGCGTTGACCATCCCCCACTCCAGGGCCTGCCGGGCCTTGATGAGCCGGCCGTAGAACAATAGCTCGTGGGCCCGCTTGCGCCCCACCATGCGCACCAAGGGCACGGCCGGGCCCAGGCAGAAGAGCCCCACGTTCACCGCGGTGTAGCCCAGGCGGGCGCTCTTGGCCATGATGGCCAGGTCGGCGGCGGCGGCCAGGCCGGCCCCGTTGGCCGCGGCGATGCCACCCACCGAGGCGATGACCGGCTTGCCCAATTGACTCATGGTGAAGAGAGGCCGCTCCATTACCTCCACCCACTGCTTCAGCTCGTGGGCGCTCTTGCCCTTTATCTCGCTCACGTCGATGCCGGCGCAAAAGGCCTTGCCCTTGGCCGCCAGCACGATGACCCGCGCCCGGGGCTCGGCCTCCAGCTCCAGCAGGGCCTGGTACAGCTCCACCGCGGTGGTGGTGGTGAAGGTGTTCATGCTCTCGGGCCGGTTGAGGGTGATGGTGCCGATATGGTCGTCGTCGATCTGAACCAGCATGTTTTGATATTCCACGCTCAGCCCTCCGGTTCCGCAGGCGGGATGATCGGTTCGCCCCAGCGCTTCACCGCGGCCACCCCGCCGGCCAGGTTGTAGGTATTGGTGATGCCGGCCGCGTCCAGGGTGACCTGGGCCTCGTAGGAGCGCACGCCGGAATTGCAGATGAGCACCACGTCGGCCTGGCGCGGCACCTGGTCCAGGTGATCGGCCAGGGTCTCCTGGGGCAGGTGCACCCAGGCCGGGGCCAGGGCCTCCAGGTAGGGCGCGGCGTTATCCATGGCCCGCATGTCTAAAAACACGGTGCGGCCGCTGTCACGCTCGGCCAGGCGGCGGCTGAACTCGGCCGGTCCCATGGGGCGCAGCTTGCCGGCCAGGAGGTTTTCGGCCGTGTTGGCCGCCGCGTTGACGATATCCAAGGCCGCGCCCAGGGGCGGGCTGTAGGCTAGCTCCAGGTTGGACAGGGCCTCCAGCTTGGCCCCGGCCTGCAGCAGGGCGGCCACCGCGTTGACCCGTCCCACCACCGCGTCGCCGTTTTCGCCCAGGGCGCTGAAGCCGATGAGGCGGCGGGTGCCGCGCTCCACCACCAGCTTGACGTACATCAGGCCCATGTCCGGGTGGAAGTGGGCCCGGTCGGCCTGCACCACCAGGGCGTCCACGGTATCGAGCCCGGCCGCCTGGGCCGCCGGCTGGTTGAGCCCGGTGGCCGCCAGGCTCAGGCCATAGAGCTTGATGCAAAACGAGCCCACCACCGGGCCGAAGGTGTCGCCGGCGCCGCAGACGTTGCTGCCGGCCACCCGCCCGGCCCGGTTGGCCAGGGAGCCGGAGGGCAGGTAGCGGGGCCGGCCGGTGAGGGCGCAGGTGAGGCTTACACAGTCGCCGGCCGCGAAGATGTCCGGGTCGCTGGTGCGCATGTGCCGGTCCACCGCGATGGCCCCGTTGTCCGCCAGCTCCATCCCGGCCGCGCGGGCCAGCTCCCCGTTGGGCCGCACCCCGGTGGCCATGATCACCAACTCGGCCGCCAGCACCTCGCCGTCGACCTTCACCCCGGTGACCCCGCTGTCGGGATCGCCCTGGATCTGCTCAACCGTGGCCCCCAGGTGCAGGTGCAGGTCG
>JAMOVV010000025.1 GCA_027067385.1 Desulfarculaceae bacterium | reverse complement strand
GGGCTGGTTCATCGCCTTTGGCCCCGTCTCGCCCCCTTGGCCCCGTCTCGCCCCCTTGGCCCCGGCTGGGTGGCTGGTTTATCGTCTCTCTGGCCCCCTTGGCCCCGTCTGGCCCCCTTGGCCCCGGCGATCTCGCCCCCTTGGCCCCGGCTGGGTGGCTGGTTTATCGTTTCTCTGGCCCCTTTGGCCCCGTCTCGCCCCCTTGGCCCCTGGTCCAGCCCCGGAATCCAGCCCCCTTTAGAAGGAGGACATGACGTCGAGTTCAGAGCCGGTGAGCACCCGGTCGATATCCAAAAGAATCTTGACCTTGTCGCCGACCTTGGCCATGCCGAGTATAAAGGCGGTATCTAGGTTGGCCCCAAAGCTGGGGGTAGGTTCAACGTCCTCGGAGCGTACGTCGACGACTTCGTTGACCCGGTCGACCACGATACCCATCTGTAAGGTGGAGCCGGTGCTTTGCACCTCCACCACGATCACGCAAGTGCGCTCATCGGGTTCCTTGTAGGGCAGTCCGAATTTCAACCGCAAGTCGGCCACCGGGATTACCTTGCCCCGCAGGTTGACGACTCCGAGAACGAATTCCGGGGTGCGGGGTACGGGGGTGATTTCCATCATCCCAATAATCTCGCGGACTCGCAGGATTTCCAGCCCGTATTCTTCCTCGGCCAAGTCAAAGGTGAGGTATTTACCAGCGACGCGTTCGGCCAAGGAGCCAGTGTTTTGCGAAGCGGCCACGGCGGTTTCATTCATATTGCAGCCTCCCGATCACGGACGCCAGAGGGTGAAGAGCGGGATAGTTAGTCCATTATGCAACGGAATTGGGGGGTAATGCAACAAAACGATGGGAAGGTGATATTTACTCTTAATGATTGCCAATAGTACTTTCCCCTAGTTTATTCCCATTCATTTCCCGGGGGATTTGTATCTTAAAAACAAAACTTTTCTCCTGGCTATTGAATGATTGTCGCAACTCGGCGCCGTGGGCGCTGAAGATGCGGCGGGCGCGCACCAGGTTGAGCTCCGGCCCGAAACTGAGCTGGGCCAAGGGGGCCTGTTCTTCATCGGGTAGGACGCCGCGACCGGATATCTCCACCAGGGCGTGTCCGCCGTCGGCCCGGGCGGCGATGGCCATGGGGCCCCGGCGGCCGGCCTGGTCCCACAGGTGGGCGGCGTAGGCCAAAAGGTCGCGCAGGGCGCCGGCCAGCAAGTCACGGTCGGCTAACACCCACAGGCCGGGTTCGATGTTGGTTTGTAGGGCGACCTCGGCCTCGGGCATGTGGGCCGGCGGATCGTGGGCCAGGCCCTGGGCGGCCTCCTGCACGGCTTGGCCCAGCTCCAGGGGCCGGAGGTCGGGTTGGGGAGGAGTGACCAGGCGGGCCATCTCGGCCAGGACGTCATCGAGGCGGGCGGCCTCGGAGACGATGGCCTCGGCGTAGCGGCTCACCTCGCCGCCCTGGGTCATCTTGGCGGCCAGGCGGCGGGCAAAACCGCCAACGCTCATGAGCGGGTTGCGAATCTCGTGCACCACCGCTTCCAGGGTGTTGACCACGGCCTGCTCGCGGGCCTCCAGGTCGTCGTGGTCCGGCCGCATGATGCGCTGGACATAGGGCTCTACGCTTTGGTTCAGGCGCAAGATGGCCTGGTTGGCCTTTTCCATCACCGCCAGCAGGTCGGCCTGGTGGTCCAGGTCGACCTCCAGGGCTTCGGCGGCCTCGGCGGCGTCGGCCAGGGAATCCACCAACATCTGGCTGACGGTGTCGGGGTCCAGCCCAAAGCGGCGCAGGGCCAAGCGGTGGATATCGCTTAACTCCACACCCGGGGCGAAAAAGGCCTCGGTGCCGCGGCGGGCGAAATCGGCCACCGCGGCCAGGGAGGGCGGGCCGTCCTGGTCGGGGTCCACGGGTTCTTGGCACGCCACCAGCACCCGGGGCAGGCCCCAGCGGGTCATGACCTCGCGTCCCACCCGGCGGTGGTCCAGCCCCAGGTGGGAGCGCTCCCAGGCCAGTTGGTCCTCCAGGGTACAGGCCAGGCCGGGGAAGGCGGCGGCCTGCTCGGGGTCGATGGCCTTGAGCAGCAGGGGCAGGCCCACCTCCTGGATCAGGCCGGCCACAAAGGCCTCCTCGGTATCGCGGCGGCCCAGGACCATGGCGGTGCGGCGGGCCAGCACGGCGCGGTGCAGGCTGGCGCGCCAGTACAGGCCATAGTCCAACAGGCCCGCCCGGGTGGGCAGGGTGTCGCGCAGGCTCAGCGACAGGGCCATGAGGCGCACCTGGCGCAGGCCCAGCAAGGCCACGGCGCGGCCCACGCTGGTCACCTCCTGGTCTGAATGCTTGTAAGCGGCGCTGTTGACCAGGCGCAGCAGGCGGGTGGTGAGTCCGGGGCTCTGCTCGATCACGGCGGTGAGCTCGTCTAAGCGGGTCTGGTCGTCGGCGGCCATGGAGACCAGGCGCACGGTCAGGGCCGAGAGGCTGGGCAGGAAGTCCTTGGCCAGAATCTTTTGCAGGATTTGGTCACCGCGGTGGTCCATCGATACTCCGTCCGGGGGCTGGGGCGGCCGGGCGCCGGGCGGTAAGAGACGCGGCCGGCGCTCGTCTGGAAAGGGGCGGTCAATCAAGATATATAGCGTATCCGGCCGCGTGATACCGGCCGCCGGTGGTAGGCCCCGGGACACGGGGTTGCCGGGGCCGCGGCGACCAGGTGAATCATGAAAAGCTCCTTTGGCAAGTGGTAATTAACATTACCAAATTAGCGAGGATAAATTTATTCTGCCATGCCCGGCGGCCGGAAGCACCTGTTTTTGGGGTTGGCGGTCGTCTTGAGCCCGGCCGGTGGTAATGTTATAAACCATTGACCACCCAAGTGCGGAAGGGAAGACATGACCAACCGTGGGTATGACGACATGGGGCCTCGTATCGACCTGGGCCCGGAGACGGAGGAGGACCACCTGAGCTCGGCCCGGCGGCGGGCGCGTAGCGCCGTGGGGCCGTCGGGCCGTCCGGCCTCGGGCGGGCGGGCGGCCACCGGGCTGGCGGTGCTGGCCCTGGTGTTGTCCCTGTTCGCCCTGGGGCTGGTGGGTTTCAACCTGATGACCGCGCCGGAGCCGATACCCCAGCCCCCGCCGGGTCCGGGGGTGGTGCCCGGGGCCACCGCCGAGCGGGTGGCCAAGCTGGACAAGGACGTGCGCGACCTCATCCTGGAGGTGCTGGCCATCAAGAAACAGATGACCTCCTTGGAGAAACAGCTCTACTCCATGCGCGGCCGGGCCGGGGCGGTAACCAAGCTGACCGAGTTGGCGGCCAAGCTGGCGGCCCTGCAAGATCGCATCAGGGCCATGGAAAAAGGGCGCCCCGCGCCGGCGCCGCGGGCGGCCGCGACCAAGCTGGCCGCGACCAAGCCGACCGCCGCGGCCCCGGCCGCTGATCCGCCGCAGCTCAAGAAGCATGTATACAAGGTTCAGCGGGGAGACACCCTGTGGGTGGTGGCCCAGCGCTACCGGGTCAAGACCAGTGACCTGCGGCGCTGGAACAACCTGCGCCCCGGCACGGTGATCAAGGTGGGGCAGAACCTGGTCATCTATAAATAGTCTGTCGTTTAAGCGCCTGTCGGCCGGGGTGAGGCGAGGCCAACGGCCGGTGACGACCCCCGGCGACTAAAGGGGAGGGAGGTCTTGGTGAATTCCCGCGCAGCGGCCAAAGCATCCCGGTGGATTCTCCTGGCGGGGCTGGCGGTCTTGGCCCTGGTCATGGCCGGGTTGTACTACGGCTTTCCCGGGCCGGCCCGGCTGGACCAGGCGGCCGCCTCGTTTAAACGCGAGGTGCTGCGCCTGATCAATACCAATCGCCGGGAGTTGGGGCGGCTGGCGGCCGCCTCGGACCGCCAGGCCGCCCGCCAGAGGATCGCCGCCCTGGTGGCCGCCGGCAAGCGGGAGCAGGCGCCCAGTGTTTACGGCCTGGCCCTGATGGATGCCGGCGGCACCATCCTGGCGGTGGAGGCCCCCGGCGGCGACCCCCTGCTCAAGAGCTACATCGCCATGCTCCAGGCCAACCGGGTGCGCATCCCCAAGGTGGTGAGCGACGCCCTGCGCCAGGGCCGGATCACCAGCGCCCGGCTCTACATGCAAGACGGCTCGCAGTTGTGGGTGGTATGCAGCCCGTTGCGCCGGGGGCGCAAGATCGTCGGGGCCCTGCTGGTGGGCTTCAGCGGCCAGCGCTGCCGCATCCGGCGCGGCCTCACCGGCGAGCAGTTCGAGGCCATCGACTTCAACCACTAGCCGGCGGCCGAGCCGGCGGGCGTCGTCCCTGCGCGGCTTGGCCGGGGCCGGTGATGGCCGGGGTCAGCCGGTCTCACAGCTCAAAGAGCCGGTCCTCGATTACGCTCAGTACGCTGGGCGGGCCCTGCTCGCTTACGGCCACCGTATTCTCCAGACCCACCGGTCCCTGCTCCAGCACTATCTTCAACTCCAGGGCGTAGGTCTCGCCGGCACGCACGACCTCCCGCGAGCCGCGCAGCAGGTACGGCGGCGCGCCCAGCTCGAAGCCCACCCCGTGGCCCACGAAGCTGATGCGCTGCTCGGCGGTTCCCAGGAAGCCGTCGGCCATGCCATGCTCGGTGGCCACCGCCACGGCCAGGTCGAAGATGTCGCCGCTGATCGCGCCGGGGCGCAGGTGGTCGTAGATGGCCGCCTGCACCGCCAGCAGGCAGTCGTGGGCCCGCCGCACCTCGGCCGGGGCCGGGCCCAGGCAGTAGGTGCGGGTCTGGTCGGTCTGGTAGCCCTGCAGCGATACCCCCAGGTCCACGATGATCGGCTCGCCGGGGCGCAGGGGTTTGTCGCAGGGGCCCTGGGGAAAGGCCGGCGACAGGCCATAGCCGCCAAAGGGCGCGTCGATGACGCTGCGGGTGGCCCCCTCGGGTCCGCTGACCAGGTGCCAGGAGTAGACGAACGACTCGCCGCGGGAGTTGATCAGGGGGATGGAGCCGCGCTCCAGGGCCCGGGCCATGAGCTGGCCGGCCAGCCACAGCTCGTTCACCCCCGGGGCCATGAGCCCGGCGGCCAGGTCGTATAGCTCGGCGGCCAGCCGCCCCACCCGGGCCATGAGCGCCAGCTCCCAGGCGTCTTTCACCGCCTTGAGCTTGAGCAGCTCGGCCGAGGCGTCCACCAGCTCCAGCCCGGCCAGGCGCTTTTGCCAGCCGCGCCAGGTATTGACCCCCATGACGTCCAGGGTGAGGCCCAGGCGCGCCCCGGCCTCCAGGTGCTCCAGGACGGCCTGGGCCGGCCGGGACAGGCCGCTCACCGGCTCCACCGGCAGGGGGCTCTCGGCCGCGGCCCGGGCGGCGTTGCGCCGCATGAACACCCGGGCCCCGCCGTCGGCGTCCACCAGCACCACCCCCTGTTGCCCGGTGCCCGAGGCGTAGTAGGTATCAGCGCTGTGGGTGAGCAGCAGGCCGTCGAGCCCCAGGCGGCGGCACATGCGGCCCAGGCGCTGGTGGCGCGCGCGCAGCACCGCCACCGGCACCAGCTCGTAACCGGGAGGAAAACTCAGGCTCATAGCAGCTCGTCCACCCGCTCCAGCCAGGCCAGGAGCACCTTGAGGGTGTCATCTAAGTCCCCGAGGTCCAGTAGCGACACCGGGCTGTGGATGTAGCGCACCGGCACGCTGAGCACCGCCGACGGCACCCCGCCCCGGCTCTGGGCGATGGCCCCGGCGTCGGTGCCGCCAAAGGGCGGCCGCTTGCGCTGGGTGGCCACCCCCACCCGGGCCGCCGCAGCCTCCAGCGACTCCACCAGGGACCAAGGCACTACCATGCGGCCGTCGGCCACGGTGATGGCCGGGCCACCGCCCAGGCGCGAGGGCTGCCGGGCGGCCTCCACCCCGGGGGTGTCGCCCACCGTGGTCTCCAGGGCCAAGGCGATATCCGGGGCCAGGGCGTAGGCGGCGGTGGCCGCCCCGCGCAGCCCCACCTCCTCGGCCACCGCGAAGTTCAGCACCAGCCCCGGGGGGCTGCCGGCCTCGGCCAGGCGGCGGCCGGCGGCCACCAGCAGGGCGCAGCCGGCCCGGTCGTCCAAGTTGCGGGCCACGTAGCCGGCCGGTCCCAGGCGGCCGGCCTGGGCCACCAGCACCCCGGGGGTGCCGATCTCCACCCCGACCTCGGCCACCGCCTCGGCCGAGCCCAAGCCGGTGTCCACAAAGGTCTTGTGAAAGGGCACCGCCTTGTCGGCCGCGCCCTTTTCCTCCACGTGCGGCGGGGTGAGCCCCACCACCGCCGGCAGGTGCACCCCCGGCCGGGGCTGCAGGACCATTCGCGAGCCGGGCAGCAGCCGCTGGTCCAGCCCGCCCAAGGGGGCCACCTTTACCATGCCGCCCTCGTCGATGGCCTGCACCACCAGGGCCACCTCGTCCATGTGGGCGTCCAGCATCACCCGGGGCCGCGCCTCGGGATTGAGATACACCTGCAGGTTGCCCATGCGGTCGGTCTCTATGCGGCCGGCCCAGGGCCGGCAGAGCTCCTCAAGCACCCGGCGCACCTCGTCCTCGCGCCCCGGCGGACCCAGGGGAGGGCATAGCTTATCCAAAAGGGTTGCCAAGTCCATGGCCGCTTCCTCGCTGGGGTGGATGGGTGAGAGCCTTCCGGCTCGGTCTAAGGCTATATAGCACGAATCCGCCCCGCGCGGCAGCCGCGGCCCGGGTCTGGCTAGTGGCGGGTGGCCTGGGGGTCGCCGGCCTCGGCGAAGTAGGCCTTGAGAAAATAAAAACCCTGGCCTGCGGTGGGGCACTCGATGGGCGCGGTGCGCACCCGGCCCTGCTGGCTCAGCATCTCGAACAGGTCGTTGGCGATCTGGGAGAAGAGGTCCAGGTCGGGCGGCGAGTGGTAGTAGCTGGTCATTAGCTCCACGAAGTCGCTGCCCAAATCGGCCCGGCGCAGGGCCTGCATCAGGTGCAGCTCGTCGCTGGTGCCCACAAAGACCAGGTGGGGGCACTCGTTGCGGGCCGCCACCGTTTCCCCCAGCTCCAGGGCCACCCGGGTGCCGCAGTAGGGGCACTGGGCGCCGATGACGTGGCCGGCCATCTCGGGCGGCACGTATTGGGCCAGTTGGTCGGCCGTGAGGTCCAGCTCGGGCATGAGGCGGCGCAAAAGGTCCAGGTCGGGCCGGCTGCCCACCACCGCCCCCACCCAGCGGCTCCACACCTCCACCATCACCGGGCCGGCCAGCTCGGACGGCAGGTCCCCCAGCCCGTTTTCCCGGCTCATCCACAGCACCAGGTCCACGTCGGTGCCGCCGTGGGCCGGGTCCACCGTGGCTAGGATGTGCTCGGCCGCCTGGATCACCTCGGGCGGGGGATCGTCTTGCTCCATCCCGGAGATGATGAACCCGCTGGCCCGCACCCCCGCGATCTCGGTCTCGGCCGCCAGGCGCAGCTCCAGGTTGTCGCGCATGGCCTGCTTGAGAAAGTCCTCCACCAGCTCGAACTCGTCCGGATCCAGCCGGCCCTCGCGCACCGCCGGCAGAAAGTAGAGCAGGCGGTGAAAGAGGAAGGGCCGGTCGTGGCGCAGACTGGCCAGGGCGTGGGCCCCCACCGCCGAGGGCTCCTCGATGCCCAACAGCCAGGCCAGGGGATCGCGCCCCTCGGCCCCCTCGGGGTCGATGGTCTCGGCCGCGATGGCCCCGCGCACGAACAGGTCGAAGACCTCCTCGCGCTCCAGGCCCAAGAGCCCCTCCTGCCCCCAGAAGAAGCCGAAGAGATCGGTGAGGTGCAGGGGGGAGAAAAAGGCCCCGGTGAGCACCCCCTCCAACAGGGCGACCTGGTCCAGGGAGCCAACGCCGGCCGGCGGGTCAGTCATGGTGGTGCTCCTCCTTCAAGAACAGGCGGTGGTACTCCTGTTCGTTGAAGTGCCGCCGCAGCAGGCCGCTGAGCAGGTCAAAGAGCTCCTCCAACTCGGACTGGCTCATGCGCGGGACCAGGGTCCCCATGCAATCGTCGTCCGAAAACATCTGTAAATAGGCGCTCACGGTGGCTTCGTCGGTCTGGCGGTCCAGGCCAAAGCCCACCAGGCCGTCGTAGTCTTCCACAAACCGGTGACTAAAGCGCGGCATAGTTGGTCCCTGTAGTTTGGAAAAAATTGGGTGAGCCAACTATATCGCCCGGACGGGCAATGTTCAACCGGCCCGGCGGTTGGCCCCCGGCGATTGATTTGCGAAACGAAGCGCTACCGCGGCTCCGGCCGCCGGTGGCATAGTGGTGCGCATCGCACCGTGGAGCCACGGGGTGCATCACCGGCCGGGGGAGGTAAAGCATGTTGAATCGGTCCATGGTCAAGGTGATAGGATATCGGTGGGTGAGCAGCCGGCCCTCCCGCGCCTGCCCTGAATGTTCATCCCTGGATGGCCAAGAATTCTTTTTTCATCCCCAAGATGGCCAAAGGTCGGTGGCGGACATGCCCGCCCCACCCCTGCATCCCAACTGCCGCTGCACCAGGGTGGAGATGGTAGAGTTTACTCCTGCGGCGCTCCATGCAGAACCCCAGGTGTATGAAGGGGATAAAGAAAGTAGGACCGATTGCGTTGAACAGCAGATTAAGCCGTACATGGAGGGAGTGGCTTATATTGGATTCATGAAGTTGATATGGCGCCACAATGCACTTTTAAAAGGCCCGATTTATGGTAGATATGGTGGAAAACAGTGGAGTTATGGGAGAGACCTTAGCGATGGAGAACCTCCTCCAGATAGACCACCTGACCCTGAAGACGACATGGACGCTATCTTTGCTCAGCATGACAGATGCTATGATATGTTTGAAGAAGTTGAATGCGACCGCCAACTGGTTAAGGAGTTGGAGGGCTTGGCCGATGACCCCAGAATGTGGCGAAACCCACCGGCAACTGAATATGATATTGCGTATGCGAGGAGATATCGGAAACATGCTATTTGGTTGTTTCGTCGCTTTGTTAGAGCTCACGATTTGCCAAAGGCTATGCGCGAGTCTCTGGAACACGAAATTCAAATAATGCCGTAATACTTTGGTTGGAAATATGGTTGCAAAAAAAAGGACATTCGTTGTAGTCGTTGGCGCATTTTCGTGGCTGGTGGCTTTAATAAGTATCTGCCGAGAAAGCTTGCCATTCCATGCCGATAAGTTTGTCATAGGTCTTTACCTGTTGCCATTGCTTTGGTTATGCTGCGCCGCTATCCTGGTAAATTTATCTAAATCGAAGCCCCGAATGTTATGGTTTGTCTGGGCTTCTGCCCCTATTGTTTTTTATGGTTGGCTCGAGGAAGGCCGTGAGGCCGCGGTGTTTTTAATAAAACTGGCTGGAGAGATTATTGGCAAGTAGCTGTATCTTGCCAACTGCCAAAGAAAGAAACGGTATGAGGCCTGACGTAGATATTTATTTGGGGCTACTGGCGTGGGTAGTAGCAATTCACGTGGCAATATTACGCTTTTTGCCTGAAGTGGAATACCAAATGCTGTTGGGTGTCGTCATGGTGCCTGCTACTTGGCTTATTATTATCATCATGATGATGGTAAGGCGCAGGCGCAAACTCAGATACCTATGTTGGGTATGGCCATCCGCCCTGATAGTGTTGTTCTACCCGGTAATGTTTGTCTACGGTATGGCAGTCGTGTGCGATTTTGCACCATGATCATTAGTTTGATATTCATTAAGGTCGGGTAAATAAGATGGGCAAACACGCACTGGAAAAATATTATATCGAGTCGATTAAGATGGGTATCGCCACGCAGCGTTATTATGTTCAAGGCCAATGGGAACCTGGGATCACCCACGCCTTGGGCTCGGTGGCCGACGATTGCCTTAAAACGCTACGCCGGCAATTACCCGAACACCAGGGCGGCGGTTTCATCCTGGCCGATCACGGGTGGCAAATCCGTGTCCGGGCTGAATTGGCACGTATAACCGCCGAGCGCACCGAGGTGGTCAAGGAACTGCTGGTCGACATGGTGACCGAGGTGGCCCGCGACACCGGCGAGATACTAACCATCAACGGCCTGGCCGCCGACCTCCCCGGCTTGGCTGCCTTACACCCCGACCCCAACGCGGCCGCCAGTCGCCTGGCCGGCGGAGCGGTGCTGGACCAAACGGTTGGCCGGAGCTTCGTGGAGTTTTGTAAGCGGGCCTTTAGCGCCATCAACGCCGCTGGCCGGGAAAAGGCGAGCCGGCCTGAGCTGGTCTTGCGGCTGCAAGGTATCACCGGCGCTTGGCGCACGCGTCTGGAGACCATCGCCTGCACCGTGCTGCACGCCGCCTACAACCGCACCAAGCATGCTGCCGGCGCGGCCTTGACCTATCCGCCGGGACGCTTCCACCAGCGGGCCAGCACCACCGTGAGCCCCACGGCCAACACCAGGCGCGAGCCCAGCATCCACAGGGCCGACCCGCCCAAGAGCACGAAGATGGCCGTATCTTCCACCACCGCGTGACAGGTGACCAAGAACACGGCCAAGGCCAGGCGCTCCCGCCGGCCAAGACCCTGGTCGTCGCTCATGGCGATGAGGATGCCGGCCCCGTACAACAGCCCCAGGAACAACCCGGCCAAAAGCGGCACCAGGGACCCCGGGCCCAGGCCGATCCACCCCAGGGCCGGCCGCAGGCGCGGCCAAGGGCGCTGGAACACGCCGTAGGCCTTGGCCAGCTCGTAGCCGATCATCAGCGGCGCCAGGATGGCCAGGATCTTGGCGCAGAGGATAAGCCCCTCGCCGGCCGCGCCCCAGAGCGCCGGTCCCCACTGGCTCAGAGCATCCATGCCACCGCCAATCCGGCCGCCAGGCCCAGGCCGATGCGCAGCAGGGTGAGCCGGCGGTAGCGGTCGCTGAGCTGCCGCACGATGGCCCCCTCCAGGACGAGGTTGTGGGCGATGCCCAGCATGAGCCCCAGCACGGTGACCTGCTCCGGGGTGAGGTTCAGCGGCGCGGCCACCGCCGCCGCGGCGTAGAGGTTAACCAGCATGCCGGCGCAGACCACCACCGCCGCCTCGGGCGGCAGCTTGAACAGCCCCATCACCGGCTCCAGGAAGCCGGAGAGCCAGTGCAGGGCGCCGGTGCGCACCAGGATTTCGGTGGCCACGTACAACGGTAGCACCCACCGGAGCAAAAAGCCGGCCAGGGAGGCTACGCGTCGCAATCCTTGGCCCAAGGCCCCGCGCCAGGGCGGGTGGGCCGTGGTGGTGGGGTGGCTGGACATGGGGCCAACCTAACGCCGGCCGGCCGGCCGGTCAAGCCCCTACCGGTTGGGCTGTGCTAAAATGGTGTTGTATTGTCCAAAAGCTTCGGCTGGGCGGGAGGCGCTATGAGGATACCCGTGCTGGGCGTGTTGCGGTGGGGCCTGATGGTCTTGGGGGTCATCTTGGTGGTGGGCCTGGTGCAGCATTGGTCCTCCGACGACCAGGCCGGCCGCCGCTTGGCCGCCGGTGAGATGAAGCAGGGGCTTACCCCGCTGGAGGCCACCCTCAGCCGCCAGGTGCAGGTCCTGCGGGCCCAGGCCCAACAGGCGGCCCACCTGCGCTCGCAACTGGCCGAGGCCGAACGCTCCCTGCAGGCCAAGACCCTGCAGACGGCCAAGCTGGGCCAGGAGCTGTCCGACCTGCGCCGCCAGTTGGCCGCCCTGGCCTCGGACCAGGAGGCCGGACGCCTGGCCGCCACCCGCCGCCGGGGCCGCAGCAAGAGCTTCGGCCCCATCATCTTCGGGCCGGGCCGGGTGCGCCCCAACGCCGCGGCCGCCGCCATCATGGCCCAGGCGGCGCGCTACGCCGCGTCTCTGCCCCGGGCCAAGGTGACGGTCGTGGCCCACGCCGACCCCCAACCCCTGAGCCCCCACAACCGGGCCCGCTTTGGCGACAACCTGGGGCTGGCCATGCGCCGGGCCCTGTTCGTGGCCCGCTCCCTGGTGGCTCGCGGGGTGCGGCGCGAGCAAGTCCAGGTGTCGGCCCTGGGTTGGCCGCCGGCCAGGCGTGGCGACGCCGATACCCCGGAACCGGAACATGGCCGCTGGGTGATCATAAAGGTTAGCCCGTAAATTTGAGCCGCAATTTGGGGCCACCCGAAGTCGGGCTGTGAATTGTCACTAATAACATTAAGTTATCTGGCACATCTTGTGTGTAAATCTGCCTTGACAAACCTGGGGTTACTTGGGCACTATATTAAAGGTCTAACCTTTGGTCTAACCATTATATATATTCGGACAATATGAGCCAAATCCAAGACAAAAAGCCTGCCCAGGGGGAAACCGGACGCTCTGGGAATTATCAACCGGTGAATCTCTCGCTGCAGGCGGCGGGCGACTCCCGGGGCAAGCGTCCCAAGGCCTACGCCCAGGTGGCCCAATCCATCCGCCGCCAGGTGCTAACCGGCGGTCTGGCCAAGGGCGAGCGCCTGCCGCCGGAGCGGGAGTTGGCCGACGCCTTCGGCGTTTCGCGGATGGTGGTGCGCGAGGCCATTCGCGCCCTGGAGTCCGACGGCCTGTTGCAGGTGCGGCCGGGGGCCGGGGGCGGCTCGTTTGTCACCCACGATTTCGACAAGCCCCTGGGAGCTTCCATCAACAACCTGCTGGCCGGCGGGGCCATCACCCTGGACAATCTTTTTGAGCTGCGCCTGATGCTGGAGGCCCCGGCCGCGGCCATGGCCGCGGTGCGCGGCCGGCGCGCCGATATCGAGGACCTGGCCCGCGTCGTGGAGCAGGCCGATGACCTGGCCGATGACTCCGAGGCCCTGCGGGCGGCCAACCTGGAGTTTCACCGTCGCCTGGTGGCCCTGGCCGGCAATCCCTTGCTCTCCTCGCTGTGCGAGACGGTCTTGGCCATCTTGGTCAAGAGCCTGCAGGGCCGGCTCAACGTGGAGCTGAGCCGCCGGGTGCTGGAGTATCACCACCACATCGTGGGGGCCCTGCTGGAGCGCCGGGCCGAGGACGCCCGCCGGCTCACGGCCCAGGACCTGGAACAGTTGCACCAGCGCTACAACAAGATGGGCATCCGGGTGGACGTCAACCCGGAGGCGGCCGCACCGGCGGCCGGCGGCCGGGAGATCAGTTAGAGGATAAACGGCCCGGCTCGCGGGCTTTGGGAGATTGGCGAGACATCTACAAGGAATAGGGAGGAAGACATGAAACGAGTAAGATGGGTGTTCATCGGCCTGGCCCTGCTGGCCGCGGCCTGCCTGGTGCTGACCGGTTGCATGGTCGCCGCTACCGAGGTGGCGGTGAAGAAGCCGGCCAAGACCAAGGCCACGGTGGCTTGCGCGCCCAAGGGCAAGCTGGTGCGGGCCATCACCCCGGACGCCAAGCTGGTGGCCTTCAAGTGCTTCTTCAAGCCGTACAAGAAGGTCAAGAGCCTGCACTTCATGGTCAAGCTGCGCAACGTCAGCGACCAGCCGCAGCGTTTTCGGGTCAATATCTTCCTGGCCGACGGACGGGCGGTGGGCGGTTTGGTGCCGCGCAAGACCAAGAAGGGCCTGATCAAGCCGGGGGCCGAGGCCTCGTTCACCTACCCGGTCAAGGGCTTGGCCACGCCGCCGACCGGTGTGACCCTCATCGTCAAGACCATGGGCAAGTAGAGAGCCAAAGGAGGCAATTAGCATGAAACGCCTAAGCTTTATAATAGCGCTATGCGCCGCGGTGGCCCTGGCCGTTCCGGTCATGGCCGGCACTATCTTTATCAGCATCGGCACCGGCGGCACCGGCGGGGTCTACTATCCCTACGGCGGCGGCCTGGCCGAGATATGGTCCAAGAACGTTCCCGGCGTGCGCGCCGTGGCCGAGGTCACCGGGGCCAGCGTGGAAAACGTGAAACTGGCCAACAAGGGCGAGACGGTCATAGGCGAGGTGATGGGCGACGTGGCCTACCAGGCCTACTATGGTGAGGGCAAGTTCAAGGGCAAGAAGCAGGGCATCCTGGCCATGGCCTGCATGTACCCCAACATCTTGCAGATCGTCACCCTCAAGGGATCGGGCATCCGCAACGTCACCGACTTCAAGGGCAAGACCATCAGCATCGGCGCGCCGGGCAGCGGCACCGCCTTCATGGCCGAGCTGGTGCTCAAGGCCTGCGGAGTGGACCTCAAGTCCTTCAAGGTGCGGCGCCTGTCCTTCAACGAGACGGCCAACGCCCTGCGCGACGGCACCATCGACGCCGGCTTCTGGGTGGTCGCCCCGGGCACCAGCTCCATCATGGACCTGGCCACCACCCACAACATCGCCATCGTGCCCTTCACCCCCGAGCAGCAGAAGAAGGTCACCGACGCCTACGGCTTCTACTCGGCCTGGAACCTCGACGGCGGAATCTACCGCGGGGTGGACAAGCCGGTGCCCACCATCAGCGTGTGGAACGTGATCATCGTCAAGAAGGACCTGCCCGAAGACCTGGTCTACAAGCTGCTCAAGGTCCTGTTCGCCAAGAACGCCTACATGCAGAAAATCCATCCCTTTGCCCGTTACACCACGCCGGCCAACGCGGTGAGCAAGTCGCCCATCCCCTTGCATCCCGGCGCGGTGAAGCTGCTCAAGGAGATGGGGATACAGGTCCCGGCCAGGTTGCTGCCCAAGTAAACGTTTAATCATGAAGCTAAACTTCCCGGCCCGGCTGGCGCTGGTGGCGCTGGCCGGGTTGGGGCTTACGCTGGTAGTGGCCGCTTTGCTACCGGGCGGGCTGGAGTTGCGGGTCACCTACTTTGGGGGAGGCGGGGAGCCGATGTTGGTGGC